>JASHRC010000248.1 GCA_030037525.1 Candidatus Acidiferrales bacterium
CACTTCCGATCCCGCGCCTGAAAATCCCGAGCCCCCGTGCGACGAGACGGTCGCCGCCTTCGCCGCGCGCGCCAGGATGTTCTGCAAAAAAACGGGATCGGCTCTTCCTTCCAGCTGTGCGATCCGTTCCTGATTGCGGTAGTCGTAGGGGTCGATATCCACCAGGCGATCGAGCGCGTCGCAGGCCTGCTGGATGCGGCCGGCGGCCAGATCGAGATCGAACAGGCGCACCAGGGCGTCGAAGTACTTCGTTTCCCGGTTCAGCTGTTCAAGGGCTCGCGCCACCGTTTCCGCCAACGGCAAGGAATTGGGATAAGTGGCCGCCAGCCGCTCCATCTGCGCGACCAGGTCGGTTTCCCGACGGCCGGCGAGCATCCAATCCTTAATTTCCCCAACGAGCGCCGCGCCTTTCGAGTCCTCGCCGGAGTGAATATACGCGCCGGCAATCTCAAAAAGCTTTTCATATCCGTTCGGCTTCTGGCGGTAATACGCCTGGTAGATCTCCCGTGCCCGATCCAGCCGGCCGGTGCGCAGAAGCGCTTCGCCGAATACTCCGAGGTAGGTCGTATCTTTATCGTTAGGGGCCAGAGGTTCGAGCAGACCGACGGCCCCTTCCGCATCGCCTTTGCGGAGTTTGGCGTCAGCGAACAGAAGGGCGCCCGAACGGTCATTCGGAGAGAGCTGGTGAGCGCGGCTGAAATATTCCAGGGCTTCGTCGAGCGAACCATTCGCTTGGGTCAGCTGCGCGGCGCGAAGGAAGCTGCGCGCGGCCAGGTCGGCATGCCGAAGCCGCTCGGCCAGTTCAGCCAGGATCGCATGTCGCGAGACGCTTTCAGGGTCTAGAACGGCCATGCTTTCATAGCAGGCCAGAGCTTCAATCCCGCGCTGCTGCTGGAGGTAGAGTTCGGCCGCTGCGCCAAACTGTTCCAAAGCCTCTGCGAGGCGATTCTGCTTCTGCAGCAGCGTGGCATACCCCATCAGCCGGTCCGGCGGCTGCGGAAACGGCCGGAGAAAGCGGCTGAAAATCGCCGCGGCCTTGGTGTGATCACCGGCCTCGAGAAGGCGATCAAATTGGGCCCCGTAGTATTGGGCAGCCAGGGCCGGCTCGTTCAGGCGAGCGTGAATGTCGGCGAGAGCTTGGAGCACCTCCTGATTTCCAGGCATCTCGTTGAGGACCGCCTGGTACTCGGCGAGAGCCTCGCGGAGTTTGTTTCGCTCCAGGCTGCGCCGCGCACGCTCCAAGTGCTTTTGGATTTCCGAAGCCATTCCAGAATTCGTGTACTTCTCGGGCGCTCCGAACTCGGAAATACCCACTATATAACGGAGGCCTGGCGAGCCCGCAAAAGAAATCACCCCGTGTGCCAAGGAAGGCGCCGGTCATCTTTGCTTTCCGTGCTCGATTTGAGAGTTTGCCGCGGCAGGCTGCTCAATTCTTCCCGGAGTGAGTGAATCGACATTCCGCTCCGCAGCAGCGCCGCGAAACCCAAAAAGAGAAACGGCGTGGTCAGCGCCAGGAAAGCGAAGATCGAAAAGCCGGTGGCCGTGGTTTTCTCCACATCGAACACACTGAGTCCCAGCACGCAGAAGAATTGGTAGGCACCCACATTGGCCGGAGCGTTGGGAAGCGACACGCCCAGGTTGATCACCAGCAGGACGACCACGGCCGCAAGAAACGAAAGGCGCAAGCCGTAGGCTCGCATCATGGCCCAAAGCCCCACGACCTGGCAAAAGGGGACCAGCAAAGAGGTAAACACAGCGGCATAGAAACTCGGAGCCGTGCCCATGGAATGGAGATCGAGCAGGGCGCCCATCAGTTTCCCGGGCAGACGGTGCCGCGCGACTGTGGGTTCGACATTGCTCCCGCCCAGTTTCACTTCGAGATAGAGAATGATAGCGACGACGATGCTCACAATCGCCAGGGTGACGATTCCAAGTGTGTCGGCTGCTTTTTGAAAGCGCCGCGGCAAGTCAACCAGAAGCGAGACAACCGCAAGAGATGCGGTGGCCACGACCAGATCCACCAGCCGCTCAACACCCACAGATCCCAGCACGCGGCCCATGGTGATGTCTTCGGAATTCGAAAGAAGGTAGGAGCGCAGGACCTCACCGGGACGCAAGGGAAAGATCATGTTTGCAAACAGACCTGCGAATACCGCACGAATCGAGCGCAAGAGCCGCACTCGTCCGAAGGGAGTCAGCAGAAATCGCCAGCGGATGGCCTGAATGCCATAGCTCAGCACGTCAAAGAGCATGCCCAATAACACCCATTTCCAGTTGACCTCCGCCAAATCCCGCAGGAAACGTACGATGTGGAAATAACGGATCACCCAAACAAAGAAAACAGTCGCCAGCCCATAGACCAGAATGCTTGGAATCCTCGATTTGGGCCCGCTTGCGTTGTTTGCAGGACGAGTCAATTGGAATTTTCCGTTGGGAGGTTTTTCAGCCGCCCGACGATCGAACGAGAATGCGCTCACAAAGCTGCAATCGGAAGCAGAAACTCCGGCAGCGGGCAGTCGATGGCATCTCCTGGAATGCTCGGTTTCGGAGACCGATCGCGCAGTGCGGCAGCCAGAAGACGCTTGCTCGGCCACGGCCGTCGGGCTACAGCCTACGACATCGGGGTTCGCCAGGCAATCCGGGACTGCTTTCGTGCTCGTCTCAATCGCCCCGAGCAGAGGTATAATGAAAACAAATGAGACTTGGTCCCCCTACATCCGGCACCAAGGCCCGCCATCGCCAGGAATGAAAGCGCCCCAACCGGTCGACCGTAGAGAGCGAGTTTTGCTGGTGGGCGTGAGCCTGCGGCAAGGTCGGCTGACCGAGAGGGGATCGATCGTCAGCCGCGATTCACTCGATGAACTCGAAGAGCTCGCCGAAAGCGCCGGAGCCAACGTGGTGGGGCACGTCCTGCAGGTTCGCGACGCGCCCGATCCGGCGACGCTCGTGGGCCGAGGCAAGCTTGAGGAAATTCGCGGCGAGGCACAGGCTCTCGACGCGCCGCTGGTGATCGTTGACCATGACCTCACGCCGGTGCAGCTGCGAAATCTTGAAAAAGGGATCGGTCGCCGGGTAATCGACCGAACCCAGCTGATTCTCGATATTTTCGCTACGCATGCGCGCAGCCGCGAAGGGCAGCTGCAGGTCGAGCTGGCGCAATTGAACTACTTGCTGCCGAGACTCGCCGGACGAGGCGAGGCCCTCTCCCGGCTAGGCGGCGGCATCGGGACTCGAGGCCCCGGCGAGCAAAAACTCGAAACCGATCGGCGGCGTATCCGCGAGCAGGTGCGGAAGATTCAAGACGCAATCGAGAGGGTTCGCACGCAGCGAACGACGCGAAGGCGAGCACGCCAAGCGGTGCCGCTTGGGATGGTGGCCCTGGTTGGCTATACCAACGCAGGCAAATCAACTCTGTTCAATGCCCTTACCGGTGCGAGCGTCCTTACGTCTTCGAAGATGTTCGCAACACTGGATCCGACCATTCGCGGAATCGAACTGCCTTCACGGCGTCGCGTGTTGCTGTCCGACACAGTGGGATTCTTGCGCGCTTTGCCTCCGGGGTTGGTTGCGGCCTTCCGCGCTACCCTCGAGGAGGTCCAGGAGGCCTCTTTGATCCTGCAGGTGACCGACATTTCCAATCCCCACCATGCAGAACAGGACCAGGAGGTCGTCAAGGTCCTTCGCGAACTGGGAGTGGAGGATCGCCCGCGGATACAAGTCCTGAACAAGATTGATCTCCTCAAGCCGGAAGAGGCGCGCCAGCTCGGGAATCATCGCTCCCACGACAGGGTATTTACCTCGGCCGCGACCGGCGCGGGTTTAGATCAATTGCTCGCCGAAATCGATTCGGCCCTGCCTATTGATCCGCTCGTGCGCCTGCGGCTGCGCATGCCCATCGGAGACGGGCGGCACATGTCGATCGTCAACGCGCGCGGACGCGTTCTTCATTCCGAGCTCGAAGACGGCCATCTCCTGGTGGATGCGGAATTGCCTCAATCGGCAGCGCGGTCCCTTCAGGAGTTCGTCCGGGATTAGAAGCCATCTAGGATTGCTGTGAAAAATGCTGTGGAAAAACCACAGTCTCTGACACCACCGAAAAGGGGCAGGCGTTTGAGCTCTTGCCCACGGCAACTCCAGGTTCCTCCTAACCTTTTAAAACTAAACAGCTTGCGAGATCTCCGAAACAGCCCGCACGGGCTAGGGATGCTCGGTTCTGCTGTGCTTGGTGCTGTAGGATTTGCACAGCTTTGGAGCAAACTGCCAAGAACCCGCCGAAGAGCGTACCGTTGACTCGAACAGGATCGCGGAATATAGTCAGCCGGAGGAAAGCGGGGGCCCGTTTGGGCTCTGTGCTGGGTGTGTGATGAATCTACCGAATAGCCTGACGGTCCTGCGAATCTTTTTTGTCCCCGTGCTCGTTGTCGTCCTGCTCACCCGGCAACCCAACTGGAGCTTTTTCGGACTGCCGATCGACTTCGAAGTGTGGGGCGTGTTGATTTTGCTCGCCGCGGCAGCCACCGATGCGATGGACGGCTACATTGCGCGGAAGCGGCGCGAAATCACTACGCTCGGCATCCTGCTTGACCCCATCGCCGACAAGCTTTTGATCACCGCGGCGTTCGTTCCTCTGGTGTGGATGCATTTGGTATCGGCCTGGATGGTGGTGATCATTCTCGGGCGGGAGTTCCTGGTCGTCGGGTTGAGGGAGATTGCTTCTGTC
This sequence comes from Candidatus Acidiferrales bacterium, assembly GCA_030037525.1. Taxonomy (GTDB): domain Bacteria; phylum Acidobacteriota; class Terriglobia; order Acidiferrales; family UBA7541; genus Palsa-295. The sequence continues at coordinate 4,721 of JASHRC010000248.1, forward strand.
GAGGGGCTGGTGATCCCAGCCTCGGCACTGGGCAAGACAAAAATGATTTTGCAGGTGTTGGCCGGCTCCATCGTGATTCTCACTGCCAAATACCCTGCGCTAAAAACCTTGGGAATAACGCTGCTTTGGCTCGTGGTGATCAGCGCCGTTTTGTCGGCCATGCATTACTTCCAAATGTTTTGGAATCAAATCAATTTCCGCGTGCAGGAGCGGCGGCGAACACCGGTTGTGTTGGTCGATCCCAAAGACAAACCGCAGGATGTTTTCACTCGATAATCGCGAAAAACTGCTCTTACTGGAGTTAGCGCGGCGCGCGATCGTGGCGGCGGTCATAGACGGCCAGTCCGTCGGAGAGTCGCCGACAGAGCTGGTTGCGCTCCAATGCGCGGGGGCGTTTGTGACCCTGCGCCGAAACGGCAGGCTCCGCGGATGCATCGGGCAGATCGCCGCCAAGCAGCCCGCCACCGAGCTGGTTGCCTATTCCGCAAGGGCGGCCGCGCTCGAAGATCCCCGCTTCGAGCCGGTTCGGGCGGATGAGCTCCAAACAATCGAAATTGAAATCTCGATTCTTTCTCCCCCGGAAACCGTTACGCCCGAGCAGATCGAGGTCGGCCGGCATGGCTTGATCGTAAGCAGAGGCTTTGAGCGTGGCGTCTTGCTCCCTCAGGTCGCAACCGAATACCGATGGGATCGCTTGAGATTTCTCGAGGAGACCTGCGCCAAAGCGGGGCTCGGGCGGGACGCATGGGCGGACCCCCAGACGCAGATTCTGGCGTTTACGGCCACGGTTTTCAGCGAGTGACGGCTCGCCGGAATCACGTCCCTGGAGGCTCTGGTCGCCCGAAAACCCGACTATTCAAGCTCTACGTAGTCGCCCGGATAAATCTCAATATAAGAAAAGGTGATGAGCACCGTCGAGGAGTTCGGGCCGGTGCGCAACACGATGCCTTCGCCAATGTCCTCGCGAGGCACGTTGCTCCAGTCCCATTTCTTGGGAGACGCTCCGAAACCATACGTCGGTTTGAGGTCGCCATCCACATCGAAACCAAACCGGGGGGTCAAATACGCCGTTTCGTGCTCGGTCCCTTCATATCGGAAGACGCGGAAATAATCCCCGACTTTGACGCCTTGGCTTGCGCCCAGGTTGACATAGACAACGTCATTCCTGCCGGCCTGCTGCTGAAAATTCTTCCCGGTGATCACCATGGCCAGGGCTTTACCGTTCGGGGGAGCAAAGCGGTCGAAGCGTTCCTCTGACTTGAGCGGGGGCGAAGGACGTTCCGCGAAGGGCAGCGCGATGTCCCCGCGCTGGACGTAGCCGCACGCGTGCGCCACCTGTGCAATCGAGACGTTCTGCTGCGCCACGACCACCTTCAAGCGAGCTTCGTCTGCCCACACTGTGCCCATCCTGCGAAGGATCGCAGTCTCCCACTTGGTCCAGTCAACCTTGGTAGCATCTTCCATCGGACGCACGGCCATGAACTCATCGCCCACCTTGGCGCCTTGAGCCGATCCCTTGCTGATGTAGACATAATCGCCTTCGTTGAAAGTGATCATGTAGTTGGACTCACGCCCGGTAACGACGTAGGTGTCTCGCGGGACGGCTTCGGTTGTGACAATACCCGCGCAATAGAGGTCGCCCGGGGTCGGAGCCTTGGCGGTTTCCTGCGCGGCGGCGGCCGCCGCCAGCGAGGTGCTCAAGATCAAGCCGGTGAGGAGAAATTTCGGGCGCATGACGCACGCTCCTTGTTTAGAAACTCGGTACTAGTTCTTGCCCAATGAAGCGACCGTAGCAGACGAGTTTGCGTGGGTCAAGCGGAGCTCGGTCGGAGCTTTACACATTGTGCACCGCATGGTAGAAGCAGAAACTCTGTTCTATAGCGGGTCAAACTGCCCTTCGGAACAATCTGGAAATACAAGTGTTAGGGCGCGACAAAATCTGTGCGGTTACAGCTGCCAAGGACTCCCACCGCCTAGAGCGCCAGCTCGGGAAGGCGCTTCGAGCGACCCGCACGATTGAGCTTCGGCTCGATTGGCTTGCCGGTGATCAGGAGATCGACAGGTTTTTGGGAAGGCTCGCTCGCAAGCGACGCCGGATGACCTTGATCGCGACTTGCCGGCGCAGGGAAGCAGCAGGCCGATACCAGGGCAGCATCGCGCGCGAGCTCGTCCATCTGGCCGAGGCCTTGCGAGCGGGCTGCACCTGGTATGACCTAGAAATTGAAACCGCCCGCCGCTCGCCACCGGAGCTGATCGACGCACTCTTGGGCGATGGCCGTCAGCTGCGATCGGCCCATTTCTTCGACCGCATGCCGCGAGACCTTCGACGCCTCGCTGCTCGGTTGCTAAAGGGCGGTCCGGATCGAATCAAGATCGCCGCTCACTGTGGCTCGCTCGCCGAGGCCCGAAAGCTCGCCGCGTTCGCTCGCAGACAGAAGAACCTCATCGCCATCCCCATGGGCGATGTGGCCCTTCCCGCACGCATCCTGGCATTGCGAGACAGGAAGAGTTTCGCCTACGCGCCGGTCGAGCAAGCCACGGCGCCGGGCCAAACATCGCTCGCCGATCTCAAGAATCTCTATCGGGCCGACCGCATCAACGCGAAAACCCAAGTGTACGGCATCATTGGAAGCCCGATCTCGCACTCGCTCTCGCCCGTCATGCAGAATGCGGGATTCCGAGCGCGCCGGATCAACGCCATCTATGTACCGTTTTTGGTGAACGATCTCCGAGACTTCCTGGATTCGGTCGATGCTTTTGCGATCCGCGGATTCAGCGTAACACTGCCTCACAAAGAGCGGATCCTCGAGCAGCTAGATGGCTGTGATCCTCTCGCCGCGCGGATCGGTGCTGTCAATACGGTGGTCGTACGGGAGGGTGGCAAGCTCTACGGTTACAACACGGACTATGTGGGGGTTCTGCGCACGCTCGAACGGCGGATCGTCCTCCGCTCGAGCCGGGTGCTCATTCTAGGCGCGGGCGGGGCTGCGCGCGCCGTGGCCTTCGCGCTGGCTCAAGCCGGATCGCTGGTTTGCGTGTGGGCGCGGCGAGAGTCGAGGGCGCGGGCGCTGGCACGAGAGGTGGGTGGTGAAGCGATTCGACGCCCGCGGCTCGGTGGCGAATTCTTTGATGCCATTGTCAACGCGACCCCGGTCGGAATGCACCCGGCGGTCAGGAACTCGCCGCTTCGAGCCGATGAATTGAATTGCCGGCTCGTCTTTGACACCATCTATCGCCCGCGTCTGACGCGCCTGATGGAACTTGCAGCACGGCGCCGAATCGAGACTGTCTCCGGCGTGGACATGTTCGTCTGGCAAGGAACGGCGCAATGGGAGATTTGGATGGGTGAGCGTGCGCCGATCGACGTGATGCGGCGGGCTGCGATCGCCGCGCTTGAACGTGAAGAGAACCGGACAAAGCGAGGAGCCGAGAAGGACAGATGATTGAGCCCGATTTCAAGACATTCTGCCGGCTCGCCCGACAAGGGAACCTCGTGCCGGTACACGACACCTATACGGCCGACCTACTCACTCCGGTCGGCGCGCACCTGCGTCTGGCACGCAAGGCCAAGTACTCGTTCTTGCTGGAAAGCGTAGAAGGCGGCGAGACCATCGGCCGCTACACGTTCGCCGGCCTAGATCCGGAAGAAATCTTTCGGGCGCGCGGCCGCTCCTCGACGCTCGAGGCCCGCGGAAAGACGATTCGCTTGGAGGGCGACCCCGTCGAACATTTGCGGCGCCTGGCAGCACGCTACCGACCGGTTCAGATTTCGGGCTTGCCTCCCCTGGCCGCCGGCGCCATCGGCTATTTTGCCTACGACATGGTTCGCCTGATCGAAGGCATTCCCGACACAGGGCGCGACGATGTGGGCGTGGATGACTGCGTAATGATGTTCTACCTGGGTCTGGTGGCCTTCGATCACGTCCGGCATCGCGTCTCGATCATCCGCAACGTATTCACCGAAGGCCCTGGGAGTTTGCGCCGCAAATACGACCAAGCTCTCCAGCAAATCCAGCGCATGCGTCGGCTGCTTGAATCCCCCCTGCCGCGCGAGCAGCGGGTCCACCGTGCAAAGCCCATCCGGCTTCGATCCAACATGAGCCGGCAGCAATTCGTCCAGGCGGTCGCCAAGGCCAAGGAATATATCCTGGCGGGCGATGCCTTCCAGATTGTCGTGAGCCAGCGCTTTTCCGCAAGAACGAGCGCTCGCCCGTTTGAGATTTATCGCGCCTTGCGTGTCATCAACCCGTCCCCTTATCTCTACTTCCTAAAACTCGACGACGTTTCGGTGGTGGGCAGTTCGCCGGAAATGCTGGTCAAGGTCCAGGGCCGCGACGCCTTTTACAAGCCTGCTGCCGGGACGCGCCCGCGCGGCCCGACCGAGGAGGCCGATCTCAAGCTTGAGGCGGAGCTGCTGGCCGATCCGAAGGAGCGCGCCGAACATATTATGCTGGTCGATCTTGGGCGGAACGATCTCGGCCGCGTATGCCAGTACGGGTCGGTCAAGGTGGACCGTCTGATGTTCGTCGAACGCTTTTCGCACGTGATGCACCTGGTATCGAGTCTCAGCGGCAAGCTGCGGCCGGATGTGGATTGCTTCGACGCCGTGATGGCCTGCTTCCCCGCGGGCACCCTTTCCGGAGCGCCGAAAGTCCGAGCCATGGAAATTATTGACGAGCTCGAACCCACGCGCCGGGGCATCTATGCCGGAGCAATCCTGTATCTGGATTTTTCCGGCAACGTCGACTCTTGCATTGCGCTGCGCACGCTAGTGGCCAAGAGCGGGCGTGTCTACATCCAGGCGGGCGCGGGCATCGTCGCCGACTCGGTGCCCGAACGCGAATACCAGGAAACCGTGAGCAAAGCTCGCGCGCTCGTACGGGCGCTCGAAGTTGCCGAAGCTCGCCCGGAGCGAAAATCTACGCTATCCTAGGAGGGCCATGATCCTTCTGGTCGATAATTACGATTCGTTTACCTATAACCTCGCGCAGTATCTCGGTCAGATGGGCCAGCAGCTGGAAGTCCGGCGCAACGATCAGATCGCGCTCGACGATATCTCGGAGCTTCAGCCGGAGCGAATCGTCATTTCTCCGGGACCCTGCACGCCGGCGGAAGCGGGCATCAGCGTTCCACTCATCGAGCGCTTTGCCGGCAAGATTCCGATCCTGGGCGTATGTCTGGGGCATCAGTCGATCGGCGCGGCGTTTGGGGGCAAAGTCGTCCGCGCCAAACAAGTCATGCACGGCAAAACCAGTACCATCCACCACGACGACAAAACCATTTTTCGCGGCCTGCCGCAGGATTTTCCGGCCACCCGCTACCACTCCTTGATTGTCGAGCGGGAATCATTGCCCGAGGTGCTGGAGATTTCCGCGGAAACGACCGACGGCACGATCATGGGCTTGCGGCACAAGAAGCTGAAGGTAGAAGGTGTGCAGTTCCACCCCGAATCAGTTCTCACCGAAACCGGCTTCCAACTGCTCGAAAACTTCTTGGGCCTTTAGTTTAGCCACGCGACCCGATGATCCGCCGCCGCTCGGCCTGCGAGAACCTGGCGAGCGCCTCCAGTCGCTCCCAGGCCTCGCCCGAATCGATTGATTTCGCCGCCAGGTCGACTCCCTCCCGAAAATCGCGCGCCCGACCGGCAGCCACTAGCGCCGCCGCTGCATTGGCGAGAACGATTTCGCGGTGTGGACCGTGGTCGCGATGAAGCATCGAGCGACCGAGAATCCTGTGAGCAATCTCCGCATTCTGCTTTGCGTCGCCTCCCCGAATGGCTTCCACGGGCGCGCGGCGGAGGCCGAAATCCTCCGGAGTGATGGTGTAGCTCGCGACCCGAGAGTCGCGCAGTTCGCAAACATGCGTTTCGCCCGAGATCGAGATTTCGTCGAGCCCGGGGGCTCCATGCACCACAAACGCTCGGCGAACCCCCAGCTCTCCGAGGGCCTGCGCCATCGGCTGGGCGACGCTTGCTTCATAAACGCCGACGATCTGCGCCGACGCTTGGGCCGGATTGGTCAGCGGGCCCAGCAGATTGAAAACGGTGCGCGTTTTTAGCTCGCGGCGTGCGGGCGCCGCGTGCCTTGTCGCGGCGTGTATGGCCGGCGCAAAAAGGAACCCGATCCCCACCGTCTGGATCGAGCGGGCGATGCTCTCCGGGGGCAGATCGATCTCGACTCCCAGTTGTTCGAGCAGATCGGCCGAGCCGCAACGAGAACTGATCGAGCGGTTGCCGTGCTTGGCAACGCGCACCCCCGCGCCGGCGACGACGAAGGCTGTAACCGTGGAAATATTAAAAGTACCCGAGGCGTCGCCGCCCGTCCCGCACGTATCGACCAGCGCTTGGTCGACGTGGGTAGCGAAAATCGGAGGTGCGTGACGGCGCATGGCAGTGGCAAAGCCAACCAGCTCGTCAACCGTTTCGCCCTTGCTCCTGAGCCCGGAGAGCAATCCGACGATCTCCTCATGCCTTGCGCGGCCCGTGAGTACCTCCTCCATCGCGGCTTCGGCCCGAGCGCGCGAAAGATGGCCCCCGGCGGTGATGGTTTGAAGCGCATCGGTCAGCATTTTGGGAGGCGCCTTGCCCGGTCTCTAGGTTCCAAGTACACTGAAATGCCTTTATTGCTCTTTAAATTCTAGCATTTCTAGGGACGGCCTCGTCCGCCACAACGCCGCATGAACATCCACGAATACCAAGCTAAGGCCATCCTTGCCAAATTCGGTGTGCCGGTGCCGCGAGGCGAAGCCGTTCGGACCAGGGAGGATGCCCGCGCTGCGGCCGAGCGCCTGGGAACCTCCGTGGTCGTCGTAAAGGCGCAGATTCACGCCGGCGGACGAGGTAAGGCGGGCGGCGTCAAGATTGCGCACTCGCCCGATGAGGTCGGCTTGATCGCCGAGCGGATGCTTGGAGGGAAGCTCGTCACCGCGCAGACGGGTCCGGAAGGTCGCATCGTGCGCCGCTTGCTCGTCGAAGAAGGCCTCGACATCCAGCGCGAGCTCTACCTTAGCTTACTGGTGGATCGCGCGGCGCGCGCTCCCGTTCTGGTGGCCAGCGCGGCCGGAGGAATGGAAATTGAGGAAGTCGCCAAGCAGAGGCCCGAAGCGATTTTCCGCGAAGTGATTCGGCCAGCGACCGGTTTGCAGCCGTTTCACGCCCGCAAGCTGGCCTTCGGTCTGGACCTTCCACCGGCCCCGGCGAATCGGACCCTGCCCTTGCTCGAGTCGCTCTACCGAGCCTTCCTGGAGACCGACGCTACGCTTATGGAAATCAATCCGTGCGTGATCACGGGCGACGGAAGGCTCGTGGCGCTTGACGCCAAAGTCAATTTCGACGACAACGCGCTCTATCGCCACCCTGAGTTCGAGCAACTGCGCGACTTCGATGAGGAAACGCCGCTCGAAGTGGAAGCCTCGAAATTCAAGCTGAACTACATCAAGCTCGATGGCACCATCGCCTGCATGGTCAATGGCGCGGGCCTGGCGATGGCCACCATGGACATCATCAAGCTCACGGGCGGCAACCCAGCCAACTTCCTGGACGTCGGGGGCGATGCATCGGAGGCACGGGTAAAGAACGCGTTTCGAATTCTGCTGAGCGATCCCCGGGTGAGGGCGGTGTTCGTCAACGTATTCGGTGGCATCTTGCGCTGCGACATGCTCGCTCGCGGGATCGTGAATTCGGCCAAAGAGCTGGGCATCCGGATCCCGGTGGTGGTACGCATGGAAGGCACCAATGTGGAAAACGGCAAAGAAATTCTGCTGCGTTCAGGACTGAATTTCACGGTGGCCGACGGAATGAAGGACGGCGCAGAGAAGGTCGTCGCGCTGGCCGGAGAGGCGCGATGAGCGTTTTGGTCGACAAAAACACGCGCGTCGTGGTGCAGGGCCTCACTGGCCACGAAGGCACCTTCCACGCCCAGCAGATGATCGACTATGGAACCAAGGTCGTGGCGGGCGTTACTCCGGGCAAGGGGGGTACCGAACACCTGGGCGTGCCTGTGTTCAATACCGTGGCCGAAGCGGTCGAGAAAACCGGCGCCAACGCCGCACTCGCCTTCGTTCCGCCCGCGTTCGCGGCGGATGCGATTTTAGAAGACGTGGACGCAGGCGTGCCGTTTGTTGTTTCCATCGCCGAAGGCGTTCCCCTGCTGGACATGGTGCGCGTGGTGGCCGCGCTCGAGCGTTCGACGACGCGGTTGCTCGGGCCAAACTGCCCCGGCATCATCTCGCCGGGCCAGGCGAAGCTCGGCATCATGCCCGGTTTCATTCACCAGCGCGGGAACGTCGGCGTTGTGAGCCGCAGCGGCACGCTTACCTACGAAGCCGTCGCCCAGCTCACCGGGCTGGGGATTGGGCAATCGACCTGCGTGGGAATCGGCGGGGACCCGATCACCGGGACGAACTTTCTCGATATCATCGGCATGTTCCAGGATGATCCGGAGACCCACTCGATCGTCATGATCGGCGAGATCGGCGGCAATGCGGAGGAAGTGGCAGCCGATTTCATCAAGAAAAATGTGACCAAGCCGGTGGTTGGATTCATCGCCGGGCAAACCGCTCCGCCCGGTCGGCGCATGGGACACGCGGGCGCCATCATCAGTGGCGGGCAAGGCACCGCCAAGGAAAAGTACGCCGCGTTGCGCGCCGCGGGAATTCACATTGTCGAAAGCCCCGCCGAAATCGGCGCGACCATGGCGCGAGTGCTCGGCAGATCAAGCCGCTCGCCAGCTTGATCCAAACGACCGGAGGCGCGGAGAAAATAGCCTCGAGGAGGAGATCCTTTTGGCAATCGAGCGTACCTTGGCCATCATCAAGCCCGATGCGGTCGAGGGCGGCCTGGCAGGTGATATCTTGAGCCGCATTCACGCCGCGAAATTCCAGATCGTGGCAATCAAGTCCCTCCGGCTGACCAAGACCGAAGCGGAGGGCTTTTACGCGGTGCATCGCGAGCGGCCCTTTTTCGGCGACCTGACCAATTTCATGAGCTCGGGCAAGGTCCTTGTGATGGTTCTGGAAGCCCCTGGTGCGATCTCCAAGTGGCGCGACACGATGGGCGCTACCGATCCCGCCAAGGCCGCTCCCGGCACGATCCGCCGCGACTTTGGCACGAGCATCCAGAACAATTGCACGCACGGTTCCGATGCGCCCGCCACGGCCGCATTTGAGATCGGCTATTTCTTCGCGGGCGCGGAGCTGGTTTAGGCTTCAATCTGGCTCTCTCGTTCCCGCAGGAGCGCATACGCCGCGCAAACTGCAAACGTGACTTGGATCAAACACCCTCGGGAATGGCGCTAGAATGGGATTGCCCCATGGACGCGCTGCGCGAAACCGGCCGCTTGTTGGTCGCAATCGGCATCGTGCTGGTGGGCGTCGGACTTCTGCTGAGCTTCGGCGCGAAGCTGCCTTTCCGGCTCGGACGGCTTCCGGGCGACCTCAGCTACCAGGGGCGCCACGGCAGCTTCTATTTCCCCGTCGTCACCTGTATCGTCCTGAGCCTTCTGCTGACGCTGGTTCTCTGGATCGTGAATTTCTTCCGCCGCTAGATCGATGAGTCAACCGTCCCTGTTCGATCTGGTGCCCCAGCGCCACATCTGGCGAGTCAGCGAACTCACCGCTGAGATTGGCGCCTTGCTGGAGAGAGCGTTCCAAGATGTCTGGGTGGAAGGAGAGGTATCGAACTACCGTCCCGCCCAGTCCGGTCACCTCTATTTCACACTCAAGGACGCCCAGGCGCAGATTCGCTGCGTCTGCTTTCGCGACCAGGTGCGCGGCCTGCGGTTCCGTCCCCAGGATGGCCTGCACATTACGGTGCGGGGCGGGATCGGAATCTACTCGCCGCGCGGCGAATATCAGATCTATGTCAGCTACATCGAGCCGGTAGGCCTCGGTCGGCTCCAGCTGGCCTTCGAAGAACTGAAACGCAAGCTCCAGGAGGAGGGCCTGTTTCGTCCGGAACGCAAGAAACCGCTCCCGATTTTGCCGCGGTCGATCGGAG
>JASHRC010000018.1 GCA_030037525.1 Candidatus Acidiferrales bacterium
TCGAGCTGGAGGAGGTCGTCCCAACTTCATCTGCGCTGAGTCTGCTCGTCGGCAAGCCGGTTTAATATCGCGGCGCACAGAGACCCGGGTCAATCGATCGGGATTCATGCTCTAAAGACGGCCTGGCGTCGCTAATAGTCCCGCATCGTCGGCCGCCCGGAACTGACTGTCTAAGTCCCGGTAATGGGGAAGCCGGAAAAGTTGCTCCCATTACCCCCGTTTTCTTTCGCGACTTGCTCGGACTAGAACAGATCGTCCCCTTTGGATTTACCCTGACTGGTAAAGACCGATAGCGGCCAGGTCCTCGACCGTGTGGATCCAGCCTTCCTTGCCGTCAATGCGGACCTTGATCCAGACATCGTCGCCCACTCCGAGGTGAATGAATTCCTTTTGTTCTTCCCACCGGATTAAGGCTTTACCAGCCAAGAGCTCCAGCTTGGAACTCTTCTGGACGACTACATGAGCGGGCAGCCCGGCATCGTTAGACTCAGGAAAGAGGCGGACGAACGTCATATCCTGCGCACGTGGTCGCAATTCGGCATCTTCGGCAGGCATCTCGCATCCTCCCTCGGCCATCCCGCGTCCCGTTTGGTAAAAGCAGTGTTGCGCCAACGCAAGCTCGCCGTGCAGCCAGTCCACGCGTAAGGGAACGGATGCGAAAAAGTAGCCGGTCCAGACGCGGATATTCAAGACATCGGGGAGAATCTGCGTGACTTGTCCGATCCGGTTGGCCGCACCCGGCTTAAAGTCTCCCCGTTGGCCTTCCGTAACGATGGGTTTGCCAAAGGCGACTAGTTTCCCGTTGATCAATCCGAGTACGCGCCACGGCCCACCGCTCATCGGTGCGGAAGGCTCGCAACCGGTGTCAAGAAGCAGCCCTTTTCCATTGGTGCCGGAGAGCAGTTGGATATCAATCGAACAGTCTTCCACGAAAGCCGCATCTTCGGTGGCGAATGAGAAAGCTTCACGATATTGGACCGTGCCTGCAGCATCGAGGACATCGAGCGAAGCCAGCGCTTGAGAACCTTGGCCGGTCTTCCCCGGGAGATGTTTGTAGTGCAAGACGGCTGTGAAGACTTGTCCTCCAAGCGAAAACGGGCCTCGGCGCTCTTCGACATCTTCGAGTTGCGTTGTGATATTTGAAGCGTCAACCACTGGTCCGCTCGTGCCATTCCGCAAAAACGCGGTCGATTGCGGCGTAGGGCCATAAGCCTGTGCTGAAGCGGTCGCCGTCGAGGTAGCGGCAGATTCTGATTTCGTCTGTAGCATCGGAGCAAGTGGACGCGAAAATTGTTTACAACCTACCATAAGGCCAAGGGCTGCCGCTGCCAGGAGGGTCACGCCATCGAATGGTTTGGGCGACATCAGCATTAGCTCCATGATGAGTGAATCGGATTGGTTATGCCAGAACGACGGCTGCAGGGATGCTAAAACCGTCACTTAGGCTAATCGATTCGGCAGGAGAGGTAGCCGCTGCGCTAAAACCTATCAGTCATGCCCGATTAACGTTAGCGCTTTACCCGATGCGCGTTCTCTGTGAGGGGTGAACGGAGGGGGCTGCGCGTGTACCACTTTCTGGAGACCAGCACGCTGGGCGGCTTGATGACAGGCATGCCAAACGGTTTTTGTATCGATCGGCTGATCGGCGCGATGCTGCGGGCCCTCCGATCCCTAACTTGTCACGGATACCGTTGGCATCCGGTATCAGATCATTTCTGGGTGTTGGGCGCAGGGTTGCTTGGTGGCGCGTTGTTGGGGGCCGAGCCAGTGGGCTGGCCGTTGGGCCCGACCGTGCGGCCATTGCTAAGCCGGATCTGATAGCCCGGGGGCACGTGGGTCAGCGTATGCACGAAGCGCAGCTTGCCCTTCTCTACGCGAAACAGGTGGGTATCCGGCAATCCGCCGACACCGAAAGTACAAAACGCGACAACAGCTCCAATCGTCTCATCGACGATGAAGCGCCGCGCGACGATGTTGACGCCGCTCGGTACACCCACCGCGCAGGTATCGTCCGGCGCGCCTTTGCCGGTGCGGAGGCCACCTTCGGTACGTTCGCACGGGTATCCCCACGGCACTAGATCGACCTTCTTCTCCAAGAAAGCATCAAGGTAGGCATTGGCCGCTGCAACCAGCGTGTCGCGGCTGTCGCGCTGTGCCTCTGGAATCACTCCCCAATCCTCATTGGGCGACCACTTCATGTAGTTATCGGCATTGAATAGCCAGTCTCCTTGCTGCGTCACCATCGATTCGATCTCGACAATCTTGTCGTGATTAACCCTGAGGCGCGTGCCAATGACATACGGGTGGCTCTTATCCGTGACGATGACTTCGGTAAATGTCTGACATGTTGCCGGGTCGATCAGGGTGCGATCGAAATCGATCTTCAGCGCTTTCTGAATGACACCCGATTTGATGTCGACGACCTGCATGTTTTCGATATAGGCAAGCCCCGTCGCCAGCGGCATGCTGGAAGGGTCGCCCTTGCCTTGAGCCGCAAGGTAGAGACTGGTTGCAGCCTCGAGACCGCCCCGCGTGCAGGCGACCTGCGCGAAACTCGCCACTGGCGCCAATAGTCCGGCCGAGAGCACGATCCACTTACAAACAATACGACTCATCGAACTCCTCCCGTTTCATTTATCGTTTTCAAGCGAGTCTGGCACCGAATTACGAACCGGGCATCAGGGTACACCAAGTTCATCGTCCTTTGGTCGCACGCCAAGTGGCATAGAATCAGGAGGGCTTTTGGGTCCACACGCGGATGGCTTTGACCGGGGTGGTTGGGCACACGACCTCGCAGGCGCCGCAGCCGATACACTTGTCGTTTACCTCGGGATACGCATTGTACTGATCCTCATCCCAGGTGATTTTGACCGCATCGTAGGGACATGCGAGTTCGCACGCGTCGCATTCCTTCTTGCCGAGGGCCGTAAGGCAGACATTGTTGTCGACGAGCGCTTCTCCAATGATATATCTGTTTTTCTGCTTGAGAGTGAGCGCGGCGAGCGCGCCGGTTGGGCAGACTTGCGTGCAGGCATTGCACGTTTCCAGACAATACTTGTAGTCCCTGTCAAATTTGACGACCGGCGCGCCGAAGCCCGCAAATCCGCCTTCCCGACCTGTATCCGGGTGGACGATTTTCGTCGGGCAGGCGTGCACGCAGTTGTTACAACGGATGCAGAGACCGGCAAAGCGATCCTCCGGCACGGCGCCGGGAGGGCGCAGCAGCGTGTCGCTTTTGCGGTATCGCGCTCGGCCAACTCGGCGAGCGAAAGCTCCCAGCAGTGCGCCGCCCGTGCCAGCGAAGAACACACGCCGAGCGGCACTGAACTTCTGCGAGGTTGCGCTCGCCATCATCCGGGTCCACAGCGCCTTCCGCATGGCAAACAGCATGTCCTGCAATCCGCTGAGCGGGCAGATCCGGACGCACCAGGCCATGCCCAGAACAAAAGTGGCTCCCACTAAGACACCGAGACCGAGCGAGACGAGAACCACCGATACGGTGTTGGTCGCCCGGTTCACCGCGAACGGGCTGCTGAAAATGCACAGAGGATCCATCCATAGCAGCACCGGATAACCCACCAGGGCACCGGCCAGCGTCAGTATCGCGACATATCTCCCGACCGGCGGCCACTGGCTCCACCAGCGTGTCTTGCGCAACCCCCTACGCGAGGCATTTTCGAGCAGGAAGCCAGTCGGGCAGACGTACAGGCAAAACCACCGCTTCTTAAAGGAACTCACCACAGCAACGAGGAATGCGAAAACGGCGGCCAAACCAATCGAGCGCGTAGCGATACCCCATGAGAGGGCAACGAACGGGCTCACTTCCTGGAAAAGCCTTGGCGCAATCGCCCAGGGCAGCAACGGCCAAACCAGCACGATCGCGCCGACACAGCAAGCGAGCTGAACGAGCCGCCGCGGCACGCGCCTGGGAAGGGTCATCCCAAATAGGCCCCCTGCTGGTGAAGCAGGTTTTGCAGCTTCGCGACGCTTACGTTGCGAGGACTGCATTTATCTTGGATGCACAATGCCGCCGCCAAGCCCGCAGCCTGTCCGGTAACCCAGCAAACCGGAATGAGCCGGGTTATATCTGCAACTTCGAATTCGGCCGATATACACCGTCCGGCCGCGAGAACATTTTCAACCTTCGAAGGAACCAGCGAGCCGTAAGGAATCTGGAATTCAGGAGCGTTCGCGTACGCACCGGAATAGCCGATGACATCGTTAAACTTGGCACCGTTCCTGATCTCCTGGACCGTGAGTTTCTTGCAGCCGTCCAGGAGCCTGCTGAGCCGCACGCCCAGCTGAGGAGCTGTTTCGGCCAGGTAGACCTGTTCGTTTCCCGGCTTCTCACGAAGCTTCTCGACGTTGCTCCACGTTCCGCGGCGATGCTTGAGTTCCAGAGCCGTCAGGTCCGCGATGTCCAGGGCGTCCCCGACGGGCCCCTTCATGTTGAGCCAGTTCACACGGGGCGCAGGCGTCGAATTGCCTGCGTGGCCGTTCATGTCATTCACGCGGCCCTTCGAAGGCCGGCCTTCCCCAGGCTTGCCCGTCACTGGCTTGCTCGGGTCTTCCGATCCCCGTCCCGGGGCCATATCGACCACATCGATGTTCCCGATGCGGCTGATCAGACCGATGTTGGTTTTGACTTTCTCAAAAGCTGCGCCTGCGGCCGCGTAAATGTCACCGTCTCCGGAAGCATCAATCACGATGTCGGCGAGGATTACCTGTCGCCCCGACTTGCTCTCAAATACGGCGCCGCGCACGGCTCCTTTGCCATCCACAATGGCATCGACACCCCAACAATCCAGGTAGGCGGTTATGCCCGAATCGAGCACCATATCGGCCAACACGTATTTGAAGGCCTCGGCATCGATGGTCGGGTACACAGGCGGCTTGTTCCGATCGATGATTCCGTATTTGAGCACGTCCAGCTTCTTCATTAGCTC
>JASHRC010000249.1 GCA_030037525.1 Candidatus Acidiferrales bacterium
GCTAATTCGACCGCGATGCTGGAGACGCTGCCGTTGGTTGAATCTACGGAGTTGGTGAGCGAAAGAACGTTTACGCCGTTGCTGTCGAGGGTTGAGGCCGTTGCCGTCCAATTACTGGATGACGGCATATTCAGGTCGAACGTGATGGTAAGGGGGTTGTAGCAGTCGCCCTGGGGCCCGATATGTCCGTTGTCCCAAGCATCTGGATTGTCGGGATTCTGTCCCGTGCAGTTGATGGCCGTGCCAGTAGCGTCATACTGGACAGGATTCGCATTCGGTGCCGATTCCGACGTGGTAACAATTGTCCATTGAGTTTGGCTGGTTTGGCCGGCGCTGCTCGCCTGAGCAAGCACCAGAGAAGCGAACAGCAGCGCGAATAAGAGCTTTGGAAGTTTCATTTCCCCCTCCATGCGTTTCGATTTCTTGACCACTTTCCTGTTCTCCGCTACCGAGTCTGTTTTCCGCTGGGGTCGAGGCTGCCATTTGTTGGCTGCTCCGGCCCCGCGTATTGCTCGAACGATGAGATTGTGCCTTTCAGGCGCGGAGAGGGTAATCGCACGCTCGTCCCGGTCGAGAGTTACGGAAGATTAAGGCGGAGGGTTACGGAAGATTAGGGTGGAATTGCCCGAAAGGTTCTAGTACTTTGAGTGGCGATTTACATGTATAAGTGCTTAAAAATCAACGTGTAAGCGGAGCCCAGGCATGATTACAGGGCCGCGGACTTGGTTATAGCCAGGATTGTTGATGTGCTGGAGGTCGAAGGAAGCAAAGAAGCCCCGCCAGATATGGCAAGTATAGAACCCTTCAAAGATCTTTTCCGGTCCGTAGGTCAGGCCGCCGTCTCCGAGCAAGAACCCCAACCCCCCAAGTGCCAGATACTGCTGATGGGGCGCCACGATGCCGTTAGCGACCAACGCAACGCCGGCGCGGTCGTTGGCACGATGCCACGCGCTGCCCTGGGCGAAGCCGCCGATTTCAACTGTGCGGTCATCCTCTGTGTAGGCCCACGACTCGTTATGTCCGTCGCTCCAACCGAGACGGCCGAAAACGCCCACATCCGACGTAATGGCCTGCTCGAAATTCAAGCCAAACCCGTAACGGTGGCGGCCCTGACGGCGCGTAGCGATGATATTGGGAGGGGAGGTTCGCGGACCGGCTAGATAGTCGTCTATCACCTCGCGATAATTTCCCATGTCGGCGTGGTTGACATAGCTGAGCAAGCGCACCGTGCCGACACGATGGAAAATCCGTTTGCCCGTTGCATCAAATTCCAGATTTTCAGAGCGCGCACGGGCTACATCCGCATCGAGGTTGATGCCGTTGGCAACCTTGGCCTCCAACACTTCGGCAAACCTGGCTGAAAACCAGTGGTCGTAGAATTCGACGATCGCACCGTCGGTGTAGCCGCGTGTGTTTGCAGCATAGTCATACGCGCCGTCGTTATCGACCGTCCAATTCAGAAACTGCAGATGACTGTCCGACCCCCAGGTATTGGTGTCGAGGAAGTCTACGAGGCTGAATTTTCCAAAGCGAAACTCGATCCGCCGCGCGGGTACGAATCTGGCCAGATGAAACTCGTCGCGATCCTCCTCGACCGATTCGTCACCGAGCGGAATGATTTGCCGCAACATGAGCCTGGCGAAATAAGGAGTGGTCGGCAGCTGCGAGCCTTCTACCGTACGCACCGAGTCCAAGTTCACGTAGCCAGCAAGGCCGAAAGCCCTGCCGACGCCATTCCCGGTGGCGTACTCGACGTCGGCAAATACTTCTGTGTTTTCTGAGAGCTCGTAGCCGGTATAAAGAGTTAACACATGCGTTGTGGCGCTCTGGACTGAGGGAGTGAGGCTGTTTGGTCCCGTGTATTTCGCGGGAAACGAGGGATGCCACTGGAAAACAATGTTCGCCTGGCCGGAAATCCAGTAGCGGCTGGTCTCGGAATGAGGGAACACGGTGACGGAATCATCCGAAGCAGCGTCGTCCGAATTGGAATCGGACCCGGTCTGATCGGCCGATGGCACACTTGTTTGTTCCGTGTCTGTCTTTTGGTCTGGAATGCCTGTGGAGTTCTCGGCGCGCAGGATCGTTGCCGGGACCATGCACACGAGCACAGCCGAAAGAGTTCCGAGGACGGATTGGGCGATAGGTCTCCGCATGATGAAAGGAATCACTCCCCACCATGGAGTCGAAATTGCACCATGGTTCGACCCCCGCGACGTTACAAGATCATTAAAATGGCAGCCATGCCGGCCCGCCAGATCCAATACCCTGCGGTCCCTCACAAGCCCCGCGGTGCGCTGTGGCCATGGACGCTCGGCGCTACCAGTCCGTCCGGGACGAGCGCGACGATCAGGTGGCCCGCAACGGAACACCAGAGCATGGTCTCCCGACCTTTCGCTCGCCTGAAGTGAACGGCGACATGGCCACCGCTGTATCACGACATTCGCGACAAGGAGGTCATCGTGCTGGCCCAAAACAAATCGCCGCGATCATCACGGCGAAAAGGTGAACAAGGGCTTCACAACCCTTCCCGCAGCTTGATCCGCCACCGCTTGATTGATCTGCTCGAAAGGGTATTTGGTCACCAGCTTGTCGAACGGGAATCGACCCTCAAGATGAAGATCGATTAAGTGCGGGATGAAGGCGTCGGGCACGCTATCGCCCTGCACGATGCCCCGGATGCTGAGACCTCCCAGCATCATGGTGGCAAGATTCGGCTGGAAGCCCTCCGCCGGAACAGTGACAAATCCCAATCGGCCTTTCGTCCGGAGCGAGCCTAGAGCCTCCTGGCAACTATCGCCGCGGCCGGTCGTATCGAGCGCGCAGTCGACGCCACCGGGTACCAGGCGGCGGATTTCCTGAGCGGTTCTGACCCGCGGACTTGCGAGAATCAATCCCGTCGCGCCCAGCTGCCTTGCCATCGTCAATCGCGATTCCAATACATCGACCGCCACAACCTCTCGGCAGCCGCACAAAACTGCGGCCATCAAAGCACCCAGCCCGACTGACCCCACGCCGAAGATTGCGACGCGCTCCCCCTCCTGGGCTGCGAGTGAATGGAGGATCGCTCCGGCGCCGGTTTGAACGCTGCAGCCCAAAATCCCGAGGATTTCGAGCGGAGCGTCCCTCCGCACCGGAATCGTATTTTGCTCACGCGCGATCGCGTAGTTTGAAAACGAGGATTGCCCAAAGAAGTGGCCGTGAATGAAATCGGTTCCGCGTCGGTAGAAGCCCGGTTCTCGCTCGCGGGCATCTTCGAAATTGAGCGCGTTGGTCTGCGCGCAATAGGCAGGGCTCCCGCTGGCACATGCGTGGCATTGTCCGCAGCAATCGTAGGTGAGCACGACAGGATCGCCCGGCTTTACCTTCTTGACTTGCATCCCGGTGCGCTCGATGATCCCCGCGCCTTCGTGGCCGAGGACGGCTGGCTTCGGAACACCCATTTGTCCTCGAAGCGCCTTCACGTCTGTGTGACAAAGCCCCACGCCGACGATGCGCACGAGAATGTCGTTCGGCCCCGGCTCGCTTAATTCCAGGTCCTCAATCGAAAATTGCTCCCGGCCTTCGCGCGCGACGGCGGCCCGCACCTTCATGATTCTGCTCCGGGTCCGAGGATGGACAGAGTATGCACCCACAAGGCTGAAACCGGAGACGAGTTGTGCGCGATCTCAGTCCGAGCGTGGATCCGGGCTGAGACCGCGCACGGGCCGAGCTCGCTTTCGCGATAGGAACTTTGAGTCTGGGCCAGCGCTCTTTGTGGGATAAGCACACCGACGCGACAAGCCAAAGGCGCTTCATCGGTTCTCCTGGTGGCCGGGTGGGTTGTGATACCGGACGGCGGAAGGGTGCCCGTCAGGTGTGCGCAAGCGCGCCTACGCGTGCACGTTACGTAATCGAAGATGCCAGGTACTGCCGACTGGTTGTCCGTTTTTTTAGGCGCGTTTGAGCGCAGCCAGGACGCGATTCGGCGTCAGCGGAAATTCGCGTATGTGAATGCCGGTGGCGTCGAAAAACGCGCAGGCGATCGCCCCGGCAGCGGCGGCCATCGCCTCCTCGCCGGCGCCCGTCGACCTCTGGTCCAGCCGCTGGACACAGATGGGCACAACCTCGGGGCATTGCTCGAAACGCAAAATCGGATAGCTGTTCCAGTCGAGGCTCGTGACGTTGGTTTTATTGAAGGTCACTTCCTCTACGAGCATTCGGCTCACGGTCTGGACCAGTTGACCGCTGATTTGATTTTCGATGAACGCAGGATTGACGGCGAGGCCCGCATCAATCGCGCCGTACATGCGCCTCACGCGCACTTGGCCGGTTTCTCTGTTCACTTCAATTTCGGCAACGGCACCGCCGTACGAGGTGAGATGCGTCCCGAGGCCGATGCCGCGGCCGGCAGCGACTTTTGCGTCAGAAACTCGAGAAGCAGGCGGTCGTGGCGTGTCTGCCCACTTCGATGCCTGGGCGACCGCATCCAGCACTCCCATCCACCGGTCGCTCGTGATGTTGCGCTTGCGAAATTCGTACGCATCGATGCCTGCCTGGCGGGCAAGATCGTCGATCGTTTGCTCGGAGGCGAATGAGAAAGCCAGATCGAGCGGTGAGCGCAGCCAAGCGCCGCGCAAATAGTTTCCCCCGGGCACGTGATGATTCATGAGCCGCACGTTGGGAACCTCATACATTCCGCCGCAGTCGGCAGGGTTCACCATTTGCGCCGCACCGTCCCTCCACTCCGCAGCAGGCGTCCCCAGGGCAAGCTGCGCGGACGTTTCGACGGCGCTCCAGTTGTGATGCCAGCCGTCGTATTGATAGGCGACAAGCTTGCCGCTGGCGTCGGCAGCAACCCGCACTTCGCCGACGTGTGCGGGACCATAGAGGTCCCAGCCATGTTCGTCCCAGCGCATGAATTGCAGCCGCACCGGCCTGCCCGCCAGCTGTGAAAGGATCGCCGCAGCCTGCGCGACGTCGTCATAGCAGCTGTGGCCGTAGGTGCCCGAACCTTCGTAATACTGCACTCGCACTTTTTGGGGCGGCAGTCCGAGAAGGCCCGCCAGCGTGTTGCGCGTGGCGTATACATCCTGCGTCGAGCAGATCACCAGGGCCGAATCCGCCTGAACATCCGCGAGAGCGCCGTTTGGTCCGAACGGAGCATGGGCCTGATAAGGCGCGCAGTAATGCCCTGACGCGACGTGGGCCGCCGCGGCGAGCGCCCGATCTACATTGCCGCGCTCGAGCACGACTCGGTCGGATGTTTGTGCTGCCCTCATCGCCTCGTACAGGCCGTCGCTGCCCGGCAGGATCGCGGGAATATCCCAGTTGATTTTCAAATCGCGCGCGGCGCGGACAGCATCCCACTCACGCTCCGCAACCACGCCGACGAAGTCGCCTTTGCGCAGCACGCGCGCGCCCGGAACGTGCGCGATCGATTGCTCGTCAAGGTTTGCGACTCTTGCTCCTGAACCATACGCCGTTTGTCCGCGTGGGCGAACGATCCGGCCGTGCAACATGCCGGGAAGCCGTACGTGCTGGAGGTAGACATACTTCCCGCTCACCTTGTCGGGAATATCGTTGCGCGGCGGGCGCGTGCCGACCAGCTTGTACTCCGACACCGGTTTGACCGGAGTTTTTCCAGTGAAAGCCAGACGAAAGAATTTGTCGCCGATCAGCTCGCCATAGGTGACCGACTGCGACTGGCCGGCGCTCCCGCCGACCGCCACGACTCCTTTGGAAACGACCAGGCGCTCAACGGGGGCTCCGAGCTTTTTCGACGCCATTTCGAGCAGCGCCTGCCGCGCTTCGGCCGCTGCGGTACGAATCGCCGGACTGCCTCGCGCAATCGAGGAGCTCGAGTACGTGCCGCCCTGATTCGGCGTGATATTCGTATCCAGACGCACGGTGCGGACCTGGCTCATATCCAAATCGAGTTCTTCGGCCGAGACTTGCAAAAGAGACGTCGTCGAGCCTTGTCCAAGCTCGACATAACCGATATAAACCGTGGCGGTGTTGTCGGAGTGAATGGCAAGCCATGTATCGATTTGCTTGGGATCAGGAGGACCGGCCGTCGAGCCGCGCGCCGCGTCCTGTTGAGCTTCCCCCGCAATAGCCATCGTGTCGCGCAGGCTAAAGCCGATGATCAGTGCGCCGCCTGTCTTGAGAAATTCGCGTCGCCGAAACAAAGAACAGGAAACAGCTTTGCTCATCGCACGACCTCCACCGCCGGCATTTCTTGCGCGCGGAGATCGCTCGTGGTTCGGCCGATGGACGCCTTCATTCGACGAGCCGCGCGCTCGATGGCCTGGATCACGCGGGGGTAACTTCCGCAACGGCACAGGTGGCCGTTCATCACGGCACGAATTTGAGCCTCACTCGGGTCGGCTGTCTTGGAAAGCAGAGCGGCAGCCTGAATGATCATCCCGTTGAAGCAATATCCGCATTGCACTGCCTGTTCATCGATGATGGCTTGTTGTACGGGATGAAGCGCCGGCACGCTGGGAAGCTTCTCTTGTTTGGCGTACCAGGCGGGAAGGCCCTCAAGCGTGGTCACCGACTTGCCCACAACCGCCGAAACCGGAGTGACGCAGGAACGAATCTCATTCCCGTTCAAGAGCACCGAGCACGATCCGCATTGCGCCAAACCGCAGCCGAAGCGAGGTCCCTGCAACTCGAGATCGTTCATCAGCACGTAGAGCAGCGGCGTGTTCGGATCCGCCGTGATGCTGTGCACCTGCTCGTTGACGCGTATCTTCAGCTCGCCTGCCATGTTTCCTCCCGGGCCGAGCAGCGACTCCATCGCACCTACGGGGCAGAAGATTACCACGTCATGCCGGCGTTCGGAGATAGGAGATCGTTGCCTAGACGAGCAGCAAGACCAGGTTAGCGGCCGAAGATCGACATGCCGATCCGGTGCGCCGGTACAGGTCGCCCTTCGGCGTCGGGGGCCGGCGGAATTTGCTGCGACTCCCGAGGAGGCTCGACTTGGCGCCGCGCCTGGGTGCTCTCGCGCGTCTGCTGAGATTCGCGCCCAAGCGACGTGCCTTGAATCGAGAGGCGATTGAGCGTGTCGGCGATCCGGCCCAGATGATATGCGATCATGTCGATGGCCGGCGAGCTCCTGATGATCACAGAGCGTCGCCTCCCCGCCCAAACGAGGAACCACATCACGACAATGGCGACAGCAAAACCGATGCCGGCACCGATCCAAACCTCCCGCGGAAAGTGCAGATAAGAAGGAAGAGCCTGCATCAAACGATCTCCCGGGCTGGGCATTGAGCGCGAGCAGTCCGTTCCTTCTGCTCGCGCACGAGCGAAATCAAAGACATTCCCGATCGGCTGTCAAGAGACGGACTCATTGGTGCCCCTCGACCTTGATCGCCCTCGAGCATTCCTTCTCTTCACAGAGCCTTTTTCGGGGTTCGTCTTGGTACTTGTTTTCGGCTGGGCACAATTCCACCGATGATGCAAGGTTTCCTCCAACGCCGCTGACTCACTCTGGGGTCCTCAACATCAACGATCCGTGTGAGTTGCCGGAACTCGTGACATGCCTGCGAAGCAGTCGGGACCGTACTAGTTCCAGAATTTTTTGCATCCGGCGAAACTTTCCAGTAGGTGAGACTAAGCAGGTGAAATAATCGGCTGGTCGAGTAGTGCTCGGCGGCCCCGGGGCAGGCCGGGACGCTATGACATGTCCCGCAGGCGCGCGGCACGCTCCAATGGTCGACCGTCGCGTTGCGACCCGCTGCCCGGTGAATCGCCCTCCCGCCCAGCAAGAGTTCCAAGGACCAGATGCCGATCAGGGGGATGAAGTTCAGGATCTTTCTCAGATATGCACAGCAGCCCGGAGATTGTGGGTCCTCGAAGAGTGCTCGCCTGGGCTGGCGCGCTTGCTCGTGCGAGCCCCGTCGGGAGAACGGGCCAGCATCTCAAGTGATTGCCAATCCTGAACGATCATTCCCGAGCGCTTCCACTGCAATATCCCTCTTCGCTTGAGGCTGGAAATCAGCCTCGTGACTGTTTCCCGCGCCAAACCCAGCATCTGGGCCAGCGCTGCCTGGCTGATATCCAACATCACAAAGTTCCCAGCTGCTGAACTGTCGGCCCCCAATTCGAGGAGAAATCGCGCAAGTCTCTCCTCCGCCGAAGGAGCGAGATCCAGGGCCCGCATCTTTCCGACCGCGAAGTACCACGCCTCGCCCATCATTCGGGCCAGCTCGAGTGCCGCCATGGCATCAGCGCTCACATGCTCGAGCAGATCCGCGCGATTAACGAAGGCCACTTTTGCGGGAGTTACAATTTCTGCGGTGGAAATGTGTTCGTGGCCGAGGAGCGCCGCTTCCAACCCCAGAGTCGTGCCGGGACCGAAAAAACCAAGGATGAGCGATTTGTCGCGCGCAGCGTCCATGAAGAAGACCTTCGCGCGCCCTTCCAGAATGACGTAGAAGCCGCACGACTTCTGTCCTTCCTCAAATAGAGTCGCCCCTTTGGGATATGTGCTGGTTGTCAGTGCCGATGTTTTCAGTCTCGCCAGAAAAGACTGGCTCATCCGGCTGGGGAGCGGATATTGGGCGCGTTCCTGCTCGAATGGTCCCGCAACGAAGTTGCCGAAAAGACCCGCCGGGGACTTAGGGGGAAAGGCCTGGCTCTTCGTCCGATTCTGCATTTTGACAACCTAGCACCTCACAAGTCTGCGGGAATGTGACCTCCATCACAATCGGGCGTCGTGCTTGCACATCAGGCTACCCAGCCGCCAGGCCGCGGTAAGCCGTTCTTGGCTGGGTGGTTTGGCGTTCGATCCGGATCGTGAACTGGACGAGCAACACTGACGACGGAGTGAAGCTGTCCGGCCTGTTCCGGCAGGTGATTGTGTCGCCCTAGTAGGGGCTTCTGTTCGCGTTGGGGGAATCAGGGCCCGTACCCGGAAGAAGGGGGCGGAACATAATCCTGTCCGTGCTTGTTCTTGTGCGCCAGCGTAACGTCCGGGTTTTCCGGGACGCGCACATTCTCGATCGATCGCAAGGCACCTGAAATCGTCACCACGCGTTCGAGGCTTTTCAAAGCCTCAGCGGTGCTGCGTTCATAGAAGACATGCATGGTGTAACGGCCATCGGGAACGTCTGCGATGGAGACGTGGCCGGCGTGATCGGACACTCCGAAATAAGGTGTGTCCACGTTAATCACAACCGCGGTCATGCTTTCGTGGATGTTGCAGAAAACCTGCACCGCCTGGGACTGCCCGACAAAGTGATTCAAGCTCTCTTACAGCAACTTGCCGGCGGCCGACCTGCAACTTTAAAGTCAATAGAACACGACGTCTTTCATTGGGTAGTGCTTGCGGTTGCGCGTCCATAGCTTGAGGTTATGAATCGAAGCAGTCGCGGCGATGAGCGCGTCCCCTAATTCCACGCGATGGCTCTTCGCATATTGCCTAAGATAGGCTCCCGCAAGGATTCCGATCTTGGTATCAATCGCCACCGCAATTCAGAGCTGCAAAAAGCGCTTCCAGAGTGCGATATTCGTGCGGCCAAGCACCATGCCACAGTTCCGCAACTGTTACGGGCGAGAACGAAACCGTCATGTCACTTTGGGTCAATTCGTTCCATCGGATGAGCAGGGGCGTGATCTCTCGCACGGGCGACCTCGATTAGAACATCCGAGTCAACCAGGATGGACTTCAAGAGGCAATTCTCCGCAGCCGATTTCCCTTGCGAAGCTGGCGCACATAGTTAGCCGAGGAAGGCAGGCCTTTGCGATTCTTCCAAAGACCGACCAAGCCCTGCATTGCTTGCCTACGGCGAGTTGGGGAACTGCCGTATTTCTCGCGGATGGCCTCGCGAACTAGGTCGGATATCGACCGGCCCCGCTGTCGGGCGTGCACGTGAAGGATCTTCCACATGTCCTTGTTCAGATATAGTTGTGTGCGCTTTATGATGTACATTATCGTCTACAACCGTCGGGTTTCGTTGGTGCTCGTTCGGTGATGTATAATCTGGTGACCGTCCACCTTTCCATAGCCCATTCAGGGCAGTACTGTCAGTGAATCACACTGTAAGTTAGAATGATCCTACAGGTGAATTTCGGAGGGGTGGCTGAGCGGTCGATAGCGGCGGTCTTGAAAAAACTAAATCGCCGCTTTGCTATCTGATACAAAATCCAACGAAATCCCTTTGCCAGCCGTCAGATAGCACGATTTCCACTTTTCCTCAGTTCTCTGATTTTTGTCTGTCTTGCGGCGGTTTTAGTGACAATTTGGTGACAGTTGCGCTTTTCAATCCCTCGAAAACATGATTGTCACAGGCTCAAGTTGGATTCGTGTACCGTAATATCCGCGGCTAAATTCCCGGATTTACACACTCCGTAGCTATCGCTCCGTGGGTCAATTCGGTTTCTGTCCTTTTTTGGGCGTCGCTTGCTGCTGTTCCATTTGCTTCTGCTGAGTAGCATGCTGTTGTTCGAGCTGCTGCGTCTGCTGAGCGTGCCGCTGCTCCATCTGCTGCTTTTGCGCGTCGCTGTAGTTTTCTTGGATGGCTTGCTGGTGTTCTTTTTCCTGCTGCTGTTGGAGCCTCTGGTGGTCTTGCGTTTGCTTGGCAGCTAGCTCGTCCTGTTGCTGCTGATATATCTTGTCGGTTGCGGCGTCGCCGGTGTTTGGCGGCGTGAACCTGTGCTCCTGCAATTCGCTGGCTTCATTTACTGACCTCACCTCATTGCCACGCGCGGGATTGGCCGGAGCCGTGTATTCGCCGACTGCTTGTCTGGGGGCTACGAAGCCAGTTTCGAAATTACCGGGTTTGGCGGTGGCCGCGATGGGCGGCTTACCTTGGTTGGCGGAAGCGCGCAAATCGGGATTATTTCGGGCTTCTTGAACGTGTCGTGTCTGCGCAGCTACCGGACCGACGTGATTCTCGTTGGCGTAGGACTCTTGCTGTGGTGTGGGACGCGCCTCGACGCCACCGGTACCGCCGTTGTAGCTGACGTGATTTTCAGAGACATTCACGACCGGGGTGTCGTAGGTATTGTGAATGATGGTGGTGTCTACGTGATTCACGGAAGTGTTGTAAGCGAAGTGACCACCTTCCCAGCGTCCACCTTCATATCCAGCGCCGCCGTAGCCGTAGCCATAATTGATGCCGCCATAGTAGCCAACCTGCGGTCCCCAATAACCTTCATGGAACATGAATGCGTTGCCGCCCCAGGCCCAATAACCGGGAGTCCAGAGGAAGCCCACCTCGGGTGCCTGGACCCACATGCCGGGCACCCAGTAGTAGTCACCGTCGTAAAAAGCCCAGTAACCTGGCGTCCAGATGTAGCCATCGGCCGGGCAGATTGGCTGTTCGTAGACGGGAAGTGCCGGGGGTCCAAAGTTCACGGAAATGCCGATGCCGATTTGAGCCAACGCACCGTCGGAAAAGCCGAGCAAGACAACCAACAATAGCAACGATCGAGCAGCAACCGCGGTACGCATTGTATTTCCTTCCGCCCCCCGCTCACCCTTAATTCATCGCCCGGCACAGTATGAAGCTGACGGGAGCGGATTTGAGCGGCGAGTATACCTAGCCATCAAACGTAGACCGACATTTGCACCAGATTGTATCGATTTGACAGAAACTAGCAATAACTAAACCGCAGCTCAAGTTACAATGGTTGACGAGGTTAATTCGGAGGGGTAGGAAAGTGGTTGACTCCGGCGGTCTTGAAAACCGTTAGGCCCGCAAGGGTCTCGTGGGTTCGAATCCCACCCCCTCCGCCACTAGAATCAGCCTCGATTTCCGACGCAAGCGGCAGAGCTTTGTTGTGATGTTTAGGGAAACGGGTCGCACCGAGCTTACTGGCGGAGAAAAGCGAGGCACCCTGGTTGTGCCTGCACCGGCGATCAATTGCCGAATGCCCTCGGATCGCCGTCGTCTGGCGGGAATCAAGTTGAATGAGCGTAGATTGGGCTCAGATCGCTGCGCTTTCTGATAGCGTCAGTACGCGCCTCCTTTTGAATGTTGTCGGCGATTTGGCGAGCCTGTCTGTACTGATCCTGGGCATCCGCCGCCTTGCCCGACAGTTCCAAAGTGCGAGCCAGCAAGAAGTGGCTTTGCGCGAGCAGGCCCTGCATGCCCAACTTCTCGCTCTGGCTGAGAGCGGTCTGCAATTCTTTCCTCGACGCATCGTAATCTTTCATTCCCATCAGCGCCTCGGAGAGGTAAATCGAGGATTCCACGGATTCGTACTTCAGGCCCATGCTGTCGGCTTCCAGCCGGAGGGAGCGCAACGCGGTGGAGGCCGCCTGAAAGCGGCCCTGCTTGACGGCAACTTTCGCGACATTCATTTTCGAAACGAGTGTAAGTCGAGCGTCAGTAGAATGAGAGGATTGCTGGAGCGCCTGTTCGAACAGAGCGGCGGCGGATTTGTAATTTCCCTGATAAAAGGCGTTGTCTCCCTCGAAACCGAGCAATTGCGCGATTTTGTCTTCGTTCTTCTGCTCGCGGGCCACCGACATCGCTTCCTCCAGGTTTTTCTGCGCATCGTCGCTGCGTCCGACTTCGGCCAGGGCCTGGCCATAAGCTCCGAGGACCGCGGCGAGCCAGAAGCCGCGCTCCTGAATTTCGCGCAGGGTCCTGACTGCATCTTCCTGCGAACCGAGCGCCGCGCCGAAGCGTCCTTGGTAAGCGAACAGCGTGCCCATTCCGGACGATTCGATGGCGGCGCCACGCTTGTCGCCGGTGTTCCGCCGTATGTCGAGAGCCCGAACGTAATACTGAAGGGCTTGATCAAATTGCGCCATTCCAAGAAGAGTCTCCGCAAGATTGTGGAGCGTATCGGCAATGTCGCTTGAGACTTTCAGCTTCTCACGAACCTGCAGAGCCTGCTCGAAGTACGTGCGCGCGTTTTGATAGTCCGAATTGGAAAGGTAGGTGTTACCAATATTATTCAGTACCAGTCCCTGGTTATTTTCGTTCCCGACCTCGATTTCTAGCTGCAACGATTCTTTGAACAGTTTCAACGCCTGATCATATCGGCCGCGGTCCACATAGAATTGCGCGAGATCGTTTAGCGCATCGGCCGTGCCGGGCTCATCCCCGATTTCCCGCCGCAGATCCAAGGCGGCATTGTAATTCTCCAGAGCCTGTTCCGGTCGACCCAGCGCTGCCTCGGATGAGGCCATGGCCTGCAGGCTGTCGGCGATTCCCTTCTTGAGTCCGAGCTTGCGCTTGATTTCTAGGGAGTCTTGATAACTCCGCAATGCATCCTCGTGTTTATTCAAGGCCGCATAGGCACCGCCCGTGGCTTGGAGAATCTCGGACTTCTCTTCTTCATTTCCTGACTCGATCGCCTTGGCCTGGGCTCGGCTGAGGTATTCTAGGCCGCTCTGGGCGTTGCCGCTTTCGATCTCGACCCGGCCCATCGCAAGCAATCCTTCTACTCGCCCGGGATCCAAGGTGAGGACTCTGGAAAATTCATCGTGGGCCTTGGCGTAGTCGCCGGAATGCTCGTACAGAAGCCCGAGACTGAAGAGAACGTCCGTATTGTCAGGCGCGGCCTTGGCCAGGTTTTCGTACGCTTCGATTGCTTTGGGATAATCTCGGAGAATTTGGTAATGGCTGGCCTGGATCAGGTACTTTTCCGCAGCGGGAAGCTGAGCGCTCATCTCGACCGCCTTTCGAGAAGCTTGCTCGGCGTCGTTGTCCTGGCCCAATAAGGCGTAGGTGCGGGCGAGTTCGGAATAGGCCAGCGCAAAGCTAGAATCTTCCTGCGCAGAGGCCTCGAAGCGCTTGATGGCATCGAGATAATTCCCACCCCGCGCGAGCTGCAGCCCCTCATTGTAGTCGCGCAACGCGGGCACCGAGGCAGTGGAGGGCTTGAAGGATTGGCCCTGGAGCTCCTTGATGAGGGGCTTGGAAAGCGCCAAGTTCGATCGAATGTCGCCAGCCAGGCGATCAATGGCGGTCAGAATATTGTTCTCTGTCGCCGATTCCGACAGGGAAGTCGAGCGGCCGCGTTGGACGTCTTGAACCGTGGCGTCAATCCGAATCTGATCGCCAAAACGCGTGTAGCGTCCCCAGACCAGATTTTGGGCATTACTGAATTCGGCCAATCGCTGGAGAGTGGCCGGATCGAATGTGGTATCGGGAGAAAGGCGCAAGTCGTGCACGACCTGGTTGACTCGCTCGGAGGAAACGACTCGCAAGTGAGCGGACTGGCCCACATCGGTGCTCAAGGTCTCGGCAACGCTCGAGCCCAGCCAGTCCAAAGTTTGGTCTCCCGACGCATTCCGAAACGGGAGGATGGCAAGCGAGACAGCCTGAGCCGAGGAAACTTGGGCAGATTGAGAAGTAGATGCTCGCTCGCGCAAGACCCATCCGGCGACGAGAAGAACCAGCAGGATAGCGCCGCCAACGACAAGCCATTTCTTAAGCGCCGGTGGGAACCTGCGCGCCACAGTGGCGGCTCCGCGCGTGGCCCCACCGCGCCACGCCTCCAGCTCGGCAAATATTTCGCGGGCTGACTGATAACGCAAAGCCGGATCGATTTGCAGGCATTTCGCCGTAATGTCGCTCAGTAGTCGGGGGACGGTTGAATCAACCTCAATCGGTGGTCGAGGCAGCTCACGGGTCCGCTTGAACATCGCGGCCTGAGCTGTTTCTGACTTGTAGGGCATGGAGCCAGTGAGCAATTCGTAGAGAATCACTCCAAGAGTGAACAGATCCGAGCGAACATCCACGTGCTCGCCCATCACTTGCTCAGGCGACATATACTCGGGCGTGCCCACCAGGATCCCTGTTTGCGTCATCCCGCCAGACTCGATCGATCGCGCGATTCCAAAATCCATCACTGCCGCTCGACCTCGCGTGTCCAGCATGATGTTTTGGGGTTTTAGGTCGCGATGCACGACCCCTTCGTTGTGAGCTGCTTCGAGGGCCAGGCAGACTTGTTCGATGATGTCAATGGCTTTGTCGAAGCCGAGACGACCTTTCTCGGTGATGAGGGACTTCAGATCCTGTCCCTCTATAAATTCCATAGTGATGAACTTGATTTCATTCGCTTCACCGAGATCGAAAATTCGAACGACGTTGCGGTGTGTAATCTGGCGCGCAAGGATGATTTCTTGCTTGAAGCGCTGGAGTATCTCGGGATGAAGCGCCAATTCAGGTCGGATCACCTTGAGTGCCACGACGCGATCCAGCTGCAAATCCCTCGCTTTATAGACCGCGCCCATTCCTCCCTGGCCGAGCATCTGTACGATTTCGTACCGAGTTCCCAGTAGCGTTCCAGCCGTAAGGAATGAGCCGCTGATTCCGGGGGAAGAAGGACGAGGCGGAGACTGCCCCTTCGCGGAAGATTCTTGGGCGGTGTTCGGTGGTGTCATTACGCCGGTCGAGGTTGCTGCCATGGTCGCGCCGTCGAGATCGAATTGGGTATCGCAGTTCGCGCAACGAACCGCTGTCGGCGGATTACTTGAATGGCAGTGTGGACATTCCATTATCTTGATTTCAAGATGCGGGCGGAGACGACGCTCTGCAAAGTAAGTCTTCCCAACTGAAAAATCAACTGGGTTGAAATCGCCCGGCGGAGGAAGCAAGAACTTGCAGAAAAGTGCTCACCCGTTTCCTTCGGGCATCCAGTCAGCTCGCACTGATCGGCCAGTTCAGCCAAATTTCGGGTCTTTTGAGGTGTACTAGTACCGTCAAGACGATCCGATTCTGGGCCTCAAATTGCCAGCCAGTTAGCGTTGCCGCGGCAAGATCACCGCAGCTACTAACTAGGTAGCACTTGGTGGAGGAGCTCGCCACGGGGTGGCGTCTGGCCATTCTGGGGTGCACCCGTGTCTACTAGCAATTGGGCTGCAGCAAAACTGATTTGTGCGGCGACGAAACCCTTCGAACTCGGCGCGACGCTCGTTTTTCAGACGTGGAAATGAATCGAGGAAGGGACGATGGGGAACGTCCCGTGGGGCAAGTGAGTCAGTCCAGCAGAGTTGACCCTCCCAAATCTCTAGGCCACCTATCGATGGGTTGGCGTATCCGGCTGACCGGTAAGCAGCTTCTACTAGTCTTCGCCGCCTTTTTCCTCCTTGTACCGTCCTCGTTGGCACAGGTTGTGACCGGCACGATCAGTGTTGGCAGTGCACCGGCGGCAGCAGCGGTCAACCCTCTGACCAATACGATCTACGTTCTCAATTCGGCTGGCACCGTGAGCGTGATTGACGGCGCCACCGGCCAAGTCATCGGGTCGGCAATCGCTGTAGGTCAGAATCCCGT
Source organism: Candidatus Acidiferrales bacterium (assembly GCA_030037525.1). GTDB lineage: Bacteria > Acidobacteriota > Terriglobia > Acidiferrales > UBA7541 > Palsa-295. The sequence goes on from JASHRC010000249.1 coordinate 16,230, forward strand.
CGCGGTTGCGGTCAATCCCGTGACCAACATGATTTACGTTGTCAATAGTGGCAGCGCCAGCGTCACGCCCATCAACGGTGCCACCAACACGCCGGATTCTCCGATCAACGTAGGCATGAATCCCGTCGCGATTGCGGTCAATCCTGTGACCAACATGATTTACGTCGCAAACGATGGCGCCAGCGGCAGCGTCACGCCCATCAACGGAGTGTCAAATACAGCTGGAACTGCAATTTCCGTCGGAGCGAATCCGGTCGCCGTCGCCGTCAATCCGGCAACTAACACCATCTACGTCGTGAACAATAACGATGGGGGCAGCGGCAGCGTCACGCCCATCAACGGAGTGTCAAATACAGCTGGAACTGCAATTTCCGTCGGAACGAATCCGGTCGCGCTCGCTGTAGATCCCGTCGCTAACGCCGTTTACGTAGCGAATGATGTCAGCAGCGGCACTGTCACCCCGATCGTCGCAAATGTGGCGCAATCGGCGATCTCGGTTGGCATGAGTCCGGTCGCCGTCGCCGTCAACCCCCTCACCCACACGGTGTACATCGCCAACAACGGAAGCGGGAACATCACGGCCATTACTGTCTCGGGCAACACCTACACTCCCAGCACCGTGACGACTGCGAGCGCCCCGATCGCCGTCGCGCTAAACCCTACCACGGACACCCTCTATGTCGCGAACAATGGCAGCGCCAGCGTCAGCGTAATTAACGGAGCGACGAATACCGTTGTGACCTCGCCGACGGTCGGGAGCGATCCCGTGGCCGTCGCGGTCAACCCCATCACCGGAATGACTTATGTGGTGAACAACGGCAGCGACAGCGTTACTGTAATTAGCAATGCGACATACACAGTCGCCTCGATCTCTGACGCATCTTTCTCGGACCCCAACGCGATCGCCGTGAATCCGGTCACAAACGAAGTGTATGTGGCCAACAATGGCAGCTCTGGCACCGACACCCTCACCGTGATCAACGCGGCGAACAACAGCGTCTCCACCGTCACGGATTCAAGCGCCGTCGGTCCTACGGCGGTGGCCGTGAACCCGGTCACCAATACGATCTACGTGGCGAACCAGAAGAGCAACACAGTCAGTGTGGTCAACGCCTCGGATAACAACCAAGTGACAAGCATCTCGCCTCCAGGTACGTCGCAGCCCGTCGCGCTCGCAGTGAACCCCGTCACGAACATGATTTACGTGGCGAACAACGCCACGAACAACGTCGCGGTAATCAATGCCGCGAACAACAACCAAGTCAGCGTGATTAGCGATCCGTCTGCGCTTGGTCCCGCCGCGGTGACGGTCAATCCAACGACGGGACTGGTTTATGTCGCAAATGCTGATAGCGACAGCGTGAGCGTGTTCGACGGTGCCACCGGCTTGTATATCACCTCGATCCCGGTGGGAGATTACCCGCAAGCCATTGCCGTGAACCCTGCAACGAATCTCGTCTACGTCGGCAATTTCCAGAGCTCCAGTGTCACGGTCATTAACGGCGCGACGAATTTGGTCACGACGACCCTGAGCGTTTCAAACTCTCCCGTCGCTCTGGCGGTCAATCCGACTGCCAATCTGATTTACGTGGCCGCCGCTGGGAATGAGACCGGCAACGTCACCGTTATCAACGGCGCGACGAACGGCACAACGACGATTAGCGCCGCCAGCTTGCTATCTCCGAACTCAATAGCTGTGAACCCAACCACAAACAAGATCTATGTCGCGGACTTCGATGGCGACGTGACTGCGATTGATGGCGTGACGAACACAGCTGTGACCGTTACGGACCCCAACGCGCGCCAACCCTTCGCCGTGGCCGTCAACCCGGTCACGAACGACGCATACGTGGCCAACTATCTCAGCGACAACGCGACGGGCATCGCAGAGCAACAGATTCAGGCCAACGCGCTCGAGACGTCCATCACACCGCTCACCAACAATCAGACTTCTACGGAAACTCCGACATTCAGCTTCACGGCAACGAATAGCCTTACGGGCACGCCTCCCGACAATCTCGTCTATCAATTCGACAGTTGGACCGGACCGTGGACAGCTGCAACGCGGGGAGCCGTAAGTGGAAATTCCGTTGCCTTCAGCGCGACTGTTACTGCCGCTCTCACTCCGGGTTTCCACATCCTGTACGCCCTTGCGACCGATGGCGAGGACGGCACGTCCATCAATACAGCTGCTCAAAGCAGCCCGCTCGTAGGGACCATCGCGGCTTACGGATTCCTTGTGGCGCCCGAGATCGCGACGGCGCTGCCCCCCGCGCTGACTTTTGCCACTCAAGCGCAAGGTACATCCAGCGCGCCACAGACGGCGTATCTCGTCAACGAAGGAGCCGCCCCGCTGACATTTTCTTACGAGTTCATGGGCTCAGGTTTCGTCGAAGGCAGCGGCGACACGTGCGGGACGCTCGGCGGAATGCTTGCCGCAGGCGCGTCATGTACGGTGTTCGTTGTTTTCACTCCCACGAGCGCGGGAGCCCAGGTTGGATCGCTTCAATTCACCGACAATTCAAACGGCATCCCCGACAGCGTGCAAACCGTCTCGCTCTCCGGAACAGGAACCGCGATACCCATGTACGCGCTCTCTATCGGCGAGTCTGGAACGGGCTCAGGCACGGTGACCAGCAATGACGTTCCGCAGAGCATCTCCTGCCAGCCCACCTGCTCCGCAAGCTATCCGAGTGGAACCCAGATTACCTTGACGGCGACCGCAAACACAGGTTCCGCATTCGCGCAGTGGAGCGGCGCGTGCATGGGCTCAGCCAGCACGTGCACGATAACGGTTACGGCGAATACGACCGTTACCGCCTCATTCAATTTCATGAACGGAGTCAAAACCGCATGCACAGGATCGACCGACAATTGGATTGGTGGCGCGTCAGGTAACTGGAGCGTCGCGGCCAACTGGAGCCAGGGAGTTCCCGGCACGGGCGCCAATGTCGGCGTCAATGTCTGCATCAACAACGGGGCATCTCCGGCTTCAGCGGTCACTCTCGACACAACCGCCTCGATCGGCAACTTGTACATCGATCCCGGCAACAACAGCCTGACCATTGGAAACAACGAGACGCTCACGGTCGCCGGCACTATATGGAATTCCGGCACAATTATGTTGTACAGCAACGGCAGCAACGCTCAGCTGGCCTTTAGCGGATCAGTGACATTGACCGGTGGCGGGACGGTGATGCTCTCGGAGGTGGGCGCGAGCGGCATTCCCTACTTGAATACCTCTGGCGGCAACACGTCGGTGACGAACGTCAACAACGTGATTGAAGGGGCCGGGCAAATCGGGAACAACAATACGCTGACGGTCATAAACCAGGCGGCCGGAGTCATCAACGCCAATGGCAGTACCAGCAGCAACACATTGACGATTGAAGCTGCCGCAGTGACGAATCAGGGGTTGATCGAATCCACAGGATCGGGCGTACTCAACATTGCCGTGCCCATCAGCAACTTTGGCACTATCGTTCCGGCGAATAGCCCGACCCCGGGCAAGATTTCGATAAGCGGTATGCTCACCGAAGCGTCAACCGGTACGCTGGGCGCGATTGTCGGAAACCCATTGAGTTCCTCGCAAATCAATTTCTCGGGAGCGGTAACGCTCACAGGCGCCCTAAACATCGGCTTGGAGCCGGGAACGACGCCCTCCGGGACGTACACAATCCTCACCGCGTCCTCCGTCTCGGGGACATTCAGTTCGGTAAATGCCGTGGGGTTGTCGAGCGGCGAGTGGCAAGTCAACTACACCTCCACGTTGGTCCAGATAACGGTGGGTCAAGGTGTGCCAACTACCCAGACATTAACGGTGACCGAGCTTGGTAGCGGAACCGGCAGCGTGACCGATGACTTCGACGCCATCAACTGCAGCGAGGCGAATGCGATCCAGGCAGGAACGTGCATGGCGAGCTACACGACCGGCACGATGGTCACGTTGACGGAGACCCCGGGCACGGACGGTTCGACATTCGCCGGATGGGGCGGTGCCTGCGGCGGTTCAGGGACGGAGCCGTCGTGCGAGGTTACGATGAGCGCCGCTGAAGCTGTGACCGCTAACTTTGTCCCGGCGCCGATGATGGCCAATTTGACGTTCCCGGCCGGCACGGCTCCATCCCAGATGGCGACTTTCAATTGCCCGAATAATCCGAATCCCACTCCGGCCAATCCCTGCACGGAACCAAACGCACATGCCTTGCAGTTGACGATTCCGAACGTCAACACGAGTTTCGAGGTGACCGTGGAGGCGATTGAAGTTCCGCCTTCCGAGTTCGACGGCATCTGCGAGACCGGCAACACGGTCTTGAACGATTTCGATTGCCGATTCACACAGTTCTTTGCTGGGCCGGTCATCGCTAACGGCACCGTCGTGCCCTACTGCTATCCGTATGCGAACGGAAACTGCGTCCACTATCTCGTTTATTCCACGGCCGGAGGGCCGGGAACCGAGCCGGATCCGAGCGACTATACCGGTCCGGTCTACTGGGAAATTACTTGGAATAACGACACGTTCACGCCGCCGGCATCCTACTGGGCGGGCAGCACGCCGCGACTTTATGACGATCCAGACGCCCTGCCAGCGTCCGATACGACCGACGCCATCGGCACAAACTGCAACGTCCCGATGACGATCAATGGCATGCCCCAGAACTACTCCTGCCAGTTCGAGTTCGATATCACGACCTTCTTAAACCCGACCAAGCAAGTAGACGAGGGAATCGGCGGAACCACGAAACAATTGAACGACGTGGTTGTGGCCTTTCCGCCGACCGCCAAGATCCAGCCGAATTCCGCTCCGACGTTCACCAGCGCGGCGGGCACAACGATGACTGTCGGCACATCGGCCGTTTTCTTTGTGACCACCACGGGCTACCCGGCGCCGACCCTGAGCGTGACCGGAACGTTGCCGAGCGGCGTTACGCTGAATACAGAAACGGGCATCCTCGCCGGTACCCCCGCGGCAGGAACCGGCGGTGTCTATTCGTTGACCCTGACTGCGAGCAACGGCGTTAGCCCCAACGCCACGCAGAACTTCACGCTGACTGTGAATGAAGCACCGTCGATCACGAGTGCAGCGAGCACGGCTTTTACAGCGAGCGTTCCCGGATCGTTTACGGTCACGGCAAGCGGTTACCCCGCACCGACATTCTCTCAAACCGGCGCTCCCGCTTGGCTCTCGCTCAACTCCACGACCGGCGTGTTGAGTGGAACGCCTCCGGCTGCTGGCGTTTTCGTCATCATGGTCACCGCCACCAACATCGCCGGCTCGAGCCCGCCCCAAACCTTTACCCTGACGGTGAATCAGCTGTTGAGCTACACGCTGACAGTCACGGAGCTCGGCACGGGGACGGGCAACGTGACCGACGGAACACCGGCGCTCAATTGCAGCGAGGCCAATGGCATTATGACCGGGCCGTGCTCCAACAGCTATCCGGCCGGGACGATAGTGACGCTGATGGCGACTCCGGGTGCGCCGACCTTCGCTGGCTGGAGCACCAGCGCCGCCGACACCGCCTGTGCCGGTGACGGAACCACGACGACCTGCAGTTTCACAATGAATTCGAATCTCACGGCCATCGCGGATTTTGTCCCGCTACCGGCTTCTGTCAACTTGACGTTTAGCCCGGGAACGGCTGTGACCCAGACGGCCATTTATGATTGCCCGTCGAATACCAATCCTTGCACAGATCCGAACGCGCACGAGTTGCTGCTGACGCTTCCTCAAGTGAGCCAGAGCTTCACGGTGACCGCAACGGCGACCGAAATTCCTCCGACCCAGGCGGATGGTCTGTGTGAAGTGGACGATACGGTCCTAAATGATTTCGATTGCCGCTTCGTCACCTTCTTCAATTACGGCACCGATCTCAACGGGAACACGATCGTCCCGCTCTGCTACCCGTATGCCAACGGCAACTGTGTGCACTATGACGTCTACTCCGGAACGCCGGGGACTGAGCCTCCTACGAGTGACTACACCGGGCCGGTGAGCTGGCAGATCAACTGGAACAACGACACGTTTACCCCGCCGGGGCCCTACTGGACGGGCAGCACGCCGCAACTGTACGACGATCCCGATTATGCGCCCTATGCGAACTCCGCGGTCGGCACGAACTGCAGCACGCCTATGACCATCAACGGCGTGCCGCAGAGCTACTACTGCCAGTTCGAATACGACATCACCACAGTTCTCAACCCCACGGCACCGGTGGATGAAGGCATTGGTGGCACAACCAAACAACTCAACGATGTTGTGGTGGCCTTTCCGCCGACGACCACGGGAGCCAACCCATTGGTTGAGCCCTCGAGCCCCACTTCTCCGACCATTAGCGGGGCATGCGTCACCGGTTGCACCACCAGCACCGGCACGATCACGTTCTTGGTCGGAGTGGGCGGAGTATTTTTGGTGACACCGACCGGTTACCCTGCTCCGACACTGACCGAGAGCGGTTCCCTGCCAAGCGGTCTGACCTTCAATGCCTTGACCGGCATTCTGGGCGGAACGCCGAGCACAACCGGCAGCTTCGCGATCAGCTTTACGGCGACGAACAGCGCGGGGGAAATCACAGAAAACTACACGCTGACGGTAACAGGAGCGGCGACGCATTTTGCGGTATCGGCACCGGCGGCAGCGACAGCGGGGACAGCCTTCAACTTCACCGTGACGGCGCAGGATGCCTCGAACAACACGGTTACCGGATACGCGGGCACGGTGGGTTTCACGAGCAGTGACGGGGCAGCAATATTGCCTGCGAGTTCGACATTGACCAACGGGGTGGGGACCTTCTCGGCGACGCTAAAGACGGCCGGGAACCAGACGATCACGGCGACCGATACCGTGAACTCGTCGATTACGGGGACCTCGAGTCCAATCGCGGTGAGCGCTGGGGCGGCGACGCATTTTGCGGTATCGGCACCGGCAGCAGCGACAGCGGGGACAGCCTTTAATTTCACCGTGACGGCGCAGGATGCCTCGAACAACACCGCGAAGAGCTACACCGGGACGGTTCGCTTCACGAGCACCGACGCCGCAGCCATATTGCCTGGGAGCTCGACACTGACCAATGGGGTGGGGACCTTCTCGGCGACGCTGAACACAGCCGGGAACCAGACGATCACGGCGACCGATACAGTGAACTCGTCAATTACAGGGACCTCGAACTCAATCACGGTGGCGGCGCTAGCGCCAGAGATGTTCACGCTGACAGTCACGGAGCTCGGCACGGGGACGGGCAACGTGACCGACGGAACACCGGCGCTCAA
>JASHRC010000019.1 GCA_030037525.1 Candidatus Acidiferrales bacterium
CCGATCGGGAGATGCGCTACCGGCGCCGCTATCTCGACCTGCTGGCCAATGAGCGGGCGCGCGACATTTTCCTTCGCCGCGCACAGATCATTCAGGAGCTGCGCAGGTCCCTTGACGAACGCGGTTACTTGGAAGTTGAAACTCCCATGATGCACCCGATTCTGGGAGGGGCCACGGCGCTGCCGTTCATCACCCACCACAACCGGTTCGATATGGACCTCTACCTTCGCATCGCCCCAGAGCTCTATTTGAAACGGCTGGTGGTGGGCGGATTTGATCGGGTGTATGAAATCAGCCGGAATTTTCGCAATGAAGGCATCGACGCCATTCATCAACCCGAGTTCACCATGCTCGAGTTTTATCAGGCCTACAGCGATGCCGCCGAATTGATGGATTTGACTGAGGAATTGCTGGGAGGGCTGGTTCGGAAGGTCTCGGGCGGCACGAAAATCCGATATGGCGACCAGGAGATCGATTTCGCGCGATTCGAGCGGCTCTCCATGCGCGAGGCGATTTCGAAATACTGGCCCCCAACGGCCGGCCAACCGCCCAGGGCGAGCGAACTGGGCCGAAAGGACGGACCACGGGAAATCGCCGAGCGTTACAACCAGTGGGCGCGCACGAGCGGAGTCGAGCCGCTCGGGGGCGAAGACCGTTCCGACGGAGAGCTAACCGGTGAATTATTTGAAGCCGTTGTGGCCAAACACCTCCAGGCGCCCACATTCGTTTATGACTTCCCGACCGAGATATCGCCTCTTGCGAAATGCCGTGAGGACGATCCGTCGCTCGCCGAGCGGTTCGAACTGTTTATCGCCGGAATGGAGATTGCCAACGGTTTTTCCGAGCTGAACGATCCGGCCGATCAGGAGAGGCGTTTTCGTGCGCAGGTGGCCAGGGGCGGCGAGGAAGTTCCCAAAGAAGTGGACGTGGACTACCTCCGCGCGCTGAGCCACGGTCTTCCGCCGACGGCCGGCGAGGGCGTCGGAATTGACCGTCTGGTGATGCTCCTGACCGACTCCCACGCGATTCGCGAAGTGATCCTGTTCCCGCTCTTGCGCGCCGAAACGGATGAAACTGCCTCCGCGGCCGCCGCCCGCGGAAACCCGCCTGCGGAGCGGGAGCAAAAATGAGTTTCGAGTGGCTCGTGGCCTTGCGTTATTTGCGCTCTCCCTACCGGCCGGCGGTGCTGCGATTGGTGACCCTGCTGGCGGTCCTGGGCGTGGCCGCGGGAGTGATGACGCTGGTCGTGGCCCTTTCGATGAACACCGGTTTCCGGCGGGCCATCCGCGACCGTCTGCTCACCGTCACGGCGCACGTCAACTTGAAGCCCACCAGCCCCGAGGGGATCCGCGACTATCGAGCGCTCATCGCGCGGCTCAGCGGCACGCCAGGCGTTTTGTCGATCGAGCCGGCGGTCTACAACACCGTGTTGCTTTCCGCGGGCGGGCGCGCGCGGGGAATTGTTCTCAAGGGAATCGATCCGGAACTCGCCCGCCACTCGGGCCAGGCGCTTGAGCACCTGTCGGCGGGAAGCTCGAGCTTTGAGCCCGCTTCCGACGGAATTCCCGTGCTGTTGGTCGGGCGCATTCTTGCCGAAGAACTGAAAATCTCCGCGGGCGACTATGTGACACTCACCAGCCCGCAAGGAAACCTGACGCCGTTTGGACTCCTGCCGCATGTCAAGCGCTTTCGCGTCGGCGGAATTTTCGATTCCGGTTTCTACGATTACGATGCGAACTGGGGATTCGTCACGCTCTCTTCGGCCCAGGCGCTGGCGGGCGTGGGCGACGTGGCCAGCCTGCTTGAGGTTCGCGTGACGGAGCTCGATCACGCGCGCCGGATCGCCCAGGAACTCGTGCGCCGAGCCGGGCCGGGCTTTGTGGCCACGACGTGGATGGACGAAAACCGTGCTCTGTTCCGTGCGCTGAGTTTGGAAAAATTGGTTACGGCGATCTTCCTTGGCTTGATCACTTTCGTCGCGGGACTGAATATTCTGGTGGTGCTGACGATGACGGTGACCGATCGCGCCAAAGACATTGCCGTCCTGGTGGCCATGGGCGCGCGAGGTTTTCAAGTTCGGCGGATTTTCATGCTCGAAGGATTGGCCGTCAGCACGGCGGGAACGGTGGCGGGGCTTCTGGCCGGTTACAGTCTGGCCTGGATGGCCAACACCTGGCGGCTGATTCCTCTCAACCCCGAGGTCTACGCGATTCCCTATGTGCCGTTTCACCCGAGCGGCTTCGACGCCATCTGGATCGCAGGCGCGGCGCTCGCGATCAGCATGGCGGCGACCATCGTTCCGGCCCGCTCGGCCGCGGGAATTCTGCCTGTCGAGATTCTGCGCTTCGAATGACCCCAAGAAAGTCCTGGAATCCGGCGAAATCCGAGTCCATGGTCGCCGAGACGCGTGCTAGAATTAGAACTGGGAAGCGGGTGGGGATAATTGGGAAGTAGATTGGACTGCGGCCCCCTATGCCGGAAAGGACGTATTGGAAGAAAAGGACATACCGAGGGGCTCCTTCGGCATCTAAAGTGAGGGGGAGCGGAGCCATGCGGAAGCAGCCGAGCGCGGGTGTTGCCCTGGAGGACGCTCCGGCAGGAGATGTGCCAGACCGCCACAGCGTGATTCGAGTCGAAGGGCTCCGCAAATCGTTCCATTCCGGCGACCAGCAAATCGTGCCGCTTGATGGCGTCGACTTTTCTGTCGAGCGCGGCGAGATGATTTCGATCGTGGGTCCCTCCGGAGCCGGAAAAAGCACTCTGCTGCATCTGCTGGCCGCACTGGACACTCCCACAACTGGTGCAGTATACTTCGCCGGAAATTCGCTACAAGATTTCCAAGAGGCGGAACTGGCGGAGTATCGAAACCGGTCAGTTGGTTTTGTCTGGCAGCGGCATCACATTCTGCCCGACTTCACCGCCGCCGAAAACGTAGCGATGCCCCTGCTGGTGCGGGGCGAGGCGCTCGATGGGGCGTTGCGCACGGCAGAGGATTGGCTCGGGGAAGTGGGACTCGTAGGCCGCGCGGGGCAGCGGGCCGCGGAACTTTCTGGCGGAGAGCAACAGAGGGTGGCCATCGCGCGAGCGCTGGTGAACCAGCCGGTCTTGCTGCTTGCCGATGAGCCTACCGGGGATTTGGATGAACGCAATCGGGAGGCCGTGTTCGAGTTGATCGAGCGGCTCCATCGGTCCCATCACCTGACTTCGATTCTGGCGACCCACAACCTGTCGTTGGCGCGGCGCACGGACCGCGTCTTTTCGCTGGAGCATGGGAAACTGACAGAAGCGGAGATGGGGGCGAGGAGCCCGGGAGGCGGTGTCTAGCCCGTGTTCGAACGTTACACCGAGAAAGCGCGTCGAGTGATCTTTTTCGCGCGGTACGAGGCCAGCCAGTATGGCAGCCCGTACATCGAGACCGAGCACCTGTTGCTGGGGCTCCTGCGCGAGGATAAGGCACTGGCAAACCGTTTTCTGCGCACCCACGGCTCGATCGAATCGATCCGCAAAGAGATTGAATCGCGCATCACCGTGCGCGAACGGATTTCCACCTCCGTGGAAGTTCCGCTGAGCCAGGAATGCAAGCGCATTCTGAACTACGCCGCCGAAGAAGCCGAGCGTCTGGGCCACAAACACGTGGGGACTGAACACTTGCTGCTGGGAGTCTTGCGGGAAGAAAAGTCCTTTGGTGCCGAAATCCTGCAGGAACGGGGATTGCGGCTTTCCACTGTGCGCGAGGAAATGGCGCGCAGCGCGGGGGAGAAAGTACCTGTGAACCGGCCAAAAGAAGCTTCCTTGCTCACTGAATTCAGCCGCGATCTCACCCAGGCGGCCATGGAGGGGCAGCTCGATCCGCTGGTGGGCAGAGAGCGCGAGCTCGAGCGCGCCATTCAGATTCTGTGCCGACGCACCAAGAACAATCCCGTGCTGATCGGTGAGCCGGGAGTGGGCAAGACGGCCATCGTGGAAGGGTTGGCGCAGCGGATTGCGGACGGCGATGTGCCTCCGTTTTTGGCCGACAAACGGATCTTGTCGCTCGATCTTTCCTTGATCGTCGCGGGCACCAAGTACCGCGGTCAGTTTGAAGAACGGCTGAAGACGATCATGAAAGAGCTGATGGAGAGCCAGAACGCCATCGTCTTCATCGACGAGCTGCACA
>JASHRC010000250.1 GCA_030037525.1 Candidatus Acidiferrales bacterium
CGAGCGCCGCGATGCGGAAGCCTGCGCCCAGATCGCTGAACTCTTTCAGTGCCGCCAGACGCTGGCGGGCGATGGGTGTGAGCACGCCCTCGGGTGGGACCAGCAGGTAGGCGTAGGCTCGCTGATGGGAGCGGCCCACACGCCCGCGCAGCTGATAGAGTTCGGCGAGGCCCATGCGATCGGCGCGATTTACCAGAATGGTGTTGGCACGAGGGATGTCCAAGCCGTTTTCGATGATGGTGGTTGAGACCAAAACATCCGCCTCGTTGCGCACGAATTTCAGCATGACTCGTTCGAGCTCGCTCTCTCGCATCTGGCCATGGCCCACCACCACGCGCGCTCGGGGAACCAGCCGCTTCACCATCGCTGCCAGAGAGGCAATCGATTCGACGCGGTTGTGCACGAAGAAAACCTGCCCTTGGCGTGCCAGTTCCTCTTCGATCGCCCGCGCGATCAGTGTTTCGCTGAAAGGCGCCACGGTGGTTTGAATCGCCAGCCGGTCGCGCGGCGGGGTCTCGATGACGCTCATGTCGCGAAGTCCCACTAAAGACATGTGCAGCGTGCGCGGGATGGGTGTGGCCGACATGGTCAGCACATCGACATTCTTGCGCATCTCCTTCAGCCGTTCCTTGTGCGCCACTCCGAACCGCTGTTCCTCATCCACAACCAGCAAGCCGAGTTCGTGAAATTTGACGTCCTTGGAAAGCAGACGATGGGTTCCGATGACGATATCGAGCCGTCCGGCCTCGAGCTCCTGGAGCGTTTTCTCCTGTTCTTTGTCGGTGCGAAAACGGCTAAGCATCTCCATGTGCATGGGGAACGGGGCGAAGCGGCGCCGAAAGGTCTCCAGATGCTGAAAGGCGAGCACCGTGGTGGGCGCCAGGACCGCAACCTGTTTGCCGTCCGCAACGGCCTTGAACGCGGCGCGCATGGCGACTTCGGTTTTGCCATAGCCCACGTCGCCGCAGAGCAGCCGGTCCATCGGCAGCGGCGATTCCATGTCACGCTTGACCTCATCGATGGCGCGTTGCTGGTCGGGGGTCTCCTGAAACTCAAAGGCGTCCTCGAACTCCCGCTGCCAGTTGGAGTCGTGCGAGAAGGCGTGCCCGGGGGCGGTTTTGCGCTCTGCGTATAGCGCCAGGAGCTGGTCGGCAAGGTCGCTGACGGATTTTCGTACCCGCGACTTGCGCGTCTCCCAAACCGTCGAGCCCAAACGATCCAGAGCAGGTGCGGCCCCGCCGAGCGATTGATATTTCTGAATGAGATCGAGGCGCGCCAGGGGAACGTAAAGACGCGCATCGCCGGCATAGCGCAAGAGCATGAATTCGCCGCTTGCTCCGTCGACGGCGACCTGCCGCAAACCTTCGAACTGCCCGATGCCGTGGTCCACGTGAACAACGAAATCGCCGGGCTTGAGGTCGGAGAGATCGCTGAAGAAGCTGGCCGTCTGGGACCGCGGGCGAGGCCGCTGTGGAGGAAGCGACTCGAACAGATCGGCGTTGCCATAAAAGGCGATGCGTGTCTCGGGGAAAACGACTCCTTCGACCAGCGGCGCTTTGATGAGCCCCAGGGCGGGCACGCCGCCGCCGCTCGATTCCTCAGCCAGCCGAGTGGTGGTGGCATCTTCTTCAAGTTCTCCCAGCCGGTACGGCAGTTCGTAGTCGTGGCAGATGTCGGCCAGACGTTCCAGCTCGCCGGTGCTCGCCGCGGAAACAATCACCTGCTCGCCTCGGTCAAGCTTGCCCCGTATCTCGGACATGAAGGCGGCCACGTTGCCGTGATAACGAGTCGTTTTTTGGGTCTGCAGGACGAAATGGGCGGCCATTTCGAGCTGCTCAACCGCTAGGCGCGGCGAAAGCTCCAGTGCCAGTGACCACTCGTCTTCGTTCAGGATGTAGCGACTGGGAGGGGAGGCCAGCGGGTCCGGAGCCTCGCTAAAAGCGTCGTCGAGCTGTGCGCGATACGCTTCGACCGCCTGCTTGAGCTCGGCCGGCTCGTCCATTACCAGCACAGGTTCTGCTGCGAGATCAAACACGATGCCGGGCCGTTCGACCGCCGCCATGGCAGGAAACTCCCAGCCGGGCGAGAGACCGATCGGAGCTTCGGCGTCGCCCTGCCCGGAAGCTGCCCCAACGCGCTGCCGGGCCGGTGTCTCCGTGCGCGGCGACACCTCGGTGAGCGGCAGGAGCACGGCGCGTTCCAGAGGACTGGTCGAGCGCTGCGTCGAAGGATCGTAGGCGCGAATCGATTCAATGGTGTCGCCCAGCAGCTCGATGCGGACCGGCTCGAGCGCCTCTGGCGAGAAGGCGTCGATGATCCCGCCGCGGACCGCATATTGTCCGGGCATCTCGCAGGTGTCCTGCTTTTCATAGCCGGCGCGAGCGAGAAAGCCGATCAGGTCTCGGTGTGCGATCGCCTCGTCGCGTGCGACCGTACGCGCGAGTTCGCGATAAAAGGAGGCTTCGCGCATGCGCCACAGCAGCGCTGGGACCGGAGCAATCAAGACGTCGATCTCGCCGGTCGCCAGGCGCCACAGCGCCACCGCACGTGCTTCGGCGATTTCCGCATGGGGCGAGCGGCCTTCGTAAGGCAGCACCTCGTAGGAGGGAAGATGCGCCACGCGGCGCCCCGGCCTTCCGGTCGTGGCGCGGTAGCACCAGCGCACCGGCTCGACCAAGGCTTCTGCCCGTTCGTTACTAGTGACCGCCACAATTGCTGGGCGGCCGATCTCCCGAAAAACTAGCGGCACGACAAGTGCTTTTGCCGAGTCGGTGAGCCCCGCGATCGAGACCTCGCCCATGTTGCGGCGGATCCGGTCGCATGCCTGGCCAATGGCAGGATGCCGCGCGATCTCGGACAAAAGCTCAGAGACAAACGGGAGGATCATGTTGGACCAGGGGAGAAGGGCACACCCCTCCCTGGGCGTTGTGTTTCCACGCGCCCCGGTAGAGAATCAGCCCACGTTGCGAAACAAGCTTTCCCAAACTTCCGTCACCTCGGTCGAACCGGGAGGCTCGACCGAGAAGACTATCTTAGCACGCCCATTCCCATCGTCTCTCGTGCCATGAGGCGATGGGAAATCCTGCTGGCGACCGCAGGAGGAATCTTGCTCGGGGCGAGCGCCTGGACGATCGGCCGCAACGAACTGCCGCATCGCGAATCTTGGATCATCGCCGGTCGCTGCCACATGCCGGTTACGATTCTCGATCCCCCCGAGAAGCCTCAAGGCGCAGCGATTCTGTTTCACGGCCTCTCGGCCGATCGCCGGATCATGGAGGATCTGGGCAGCTACCTCAGTTCGACCCATGGCCTGCGCTCTTATCTGGTCGACTTGCCAGGGCACGGTGACAACATCGACCGATTTTCTTTCTCGCGCGCCGATGACTGTGCCCGCATGGTCGTGCGGTCGCTCATCGGCTCGGGCGCGATCGATCCGAAGCGCACGATCATCGTCGGCCATTCGATGGGAGGCGCGATCGCCATCCGGATCGCCGACCGGGAAGCGGTGGCGGCCACGATTGCTCTTTCGCCCGCTCCGATGCCTCGACCGCAACGCATGCCCGCGAACCTGCTGGTCCTGAGCGCTCAATATGACCTACCGATTCTCAAGCGCGGCGCGCGGGCCCTGGCTCAGGCGGCGGGAGGCGAGCGCAGCGAACCTCGGGACTTCCTCGAGGCGCGAGCCTTTGCTCTCCGGGTCATTTCCTGGTCCGACCACACCAGCCTTCTCACCGATCGGCGAGCGTTCCGGCAAGCCGGCGATTGGACCGAGCGCGCTCTGGAAATCGAGCCATCCCATCGGAGCCCGCCGTCGCTCGACCTTCCCGCTCTTCTAGGTTTGCTTGCGATCGTGTTGCTGTTCCCGCTCGCTGCGACCGTTACGACAAAAGTCCTCGGCTTCGCCGCTCGCGATCGACCTCCTCGGAGTCTCGCCGCCCGACTTGTGCTCGCCGAAGGCGCCCTCAGTGCGCTTGCTACGGTCTTGATTCTCAAGGCGTTTGTCCCGCTTTCGCGACTTGGCCTCTACAGCGGAGATTACCTGGCGTCTTTGCTGCTGGTTGCCGGCATTCTGCTGCTCGGGTGGAACTGGGAATCACTCGCCGGCTCGCTCGATCTCGGTCTACAAACGCTCCTCGTTGCTGCGCTTTTGGGGCTCGCGGTGATGCTCGGGATGGGCGCTTGGCTGAACTGGCAAACAGCAGACCTGTGGCTCAACGCCCCTCGCTGGCTGCGCTTTGCTGCGCTGCTGCCCGTCCTGTGGCTTTTCTGCTTTGCCGAAGAAGTTACCCTCGGTCCGGTCGGGGAGCGGCGCCGTCGCGCGCTGCGATTTTTTGTTTCGCTCGGCGTGCGGGCTGAGCTCTGGCTTGCCTGCCTGGTCGCGTACTACGCGCTCGGGAGCGGCCAGGTGCTCATCCTCATTCTGGGACCTTCTCTGGCACTGTTTTCGATTTTGCAAAGGCTCGCTACCGATGCGCTCCGTAAGCGCACAGGCTCTGCCGCAGCCGCTGCCGTCTTTAGTGCTATACTCGCCGCTTGGTTTATTGCGGCCGTATTCCCACTGACTTGATCGCACTCCAGAAAAGGTCTTAGGCGATTCAATGAAGGACGTCGCTATCGTTGGCGGAGGTCCTGCAGGTTCGCTGTGCGGCGAGCGCCTTGCGGCGAACGGATTTCGCGTTACCATCTTCGATGAGCGACTGGCGTGGGAAAAGCCGTGCGGCGGCGGCTTAACGCACAAAGCGATCGAAGCCTATCCGTTTCTGCTCCATAGCAGCGAGCCCAAGCGAGTGGTCCGCACCGCAGAACTGATTTCCGGCAGCGGGCATCGGGCGCGGTTCGAGATGAGTCACCCGATCGTGATCTATGCGCGCAAGGTATTGAACGGCCTGCTGCTGGATCGAGCTGTCGCGGCCGGTTGCTCGACGATCTGCTCGCACGTAACCAGCGTCGATACCGACCGACCGCGAGTCGAGCTGGTGGCAGGCGGCGAGGTGTGTCATTCCGATTTCGTGGTGGTGGCCGCAGGCGCGCGTAACCGTTTGCTCCCCGAGACGACGGCGCTCCGCCCCAAAGACCTCGAACTGACCCTGGGCTACTTCGTTCCCACCCAAGAAGACATCATTAAAGTAAAATTTCTGAAACAGTTCGAGGGCTATCTCTGGTCATTTCCGCGCGCCGACCATCTTTCGGTCGGCATCTGCGCGAAGATGGGCCAAAGTCCGACGCACGAGTTGCGGCAGCATCTCAACGACTTTGTCCGTGAAGAGAACATCCCCATGAACGGCGCGCGATTTTACAGCCACGTGCTGCCCTCGCCAGAAGCGCAAACGATTCGCGGACGGCGCATCGCGGGACGGAACTGGGCGATGGCGGGGGACGCGGCGGCCTGCGTCGACCCGATCACCGGCGAGGGCTTGTATTACGCGCTGCGCTCCGGCGATCTGCTGGCCCAAGCGCTCGTCGAGGGTCAACTCCAGTCGTACCCGGAACGTCTCCGCGCCGCCTTTTCCGCCGACTTGGAATTTGCTGCGAGCATCGCCCGCAAGGTTTTCTGCGGCACATTTCTGGGCGGCGCGATTACCACGCGCATGGTGCAACTGCTGAACTGGTCACCCACGTTCCGCGATTTGATTCGCGATGTCTTCAGCGGGTCTCAGGACTACCGCACGCTGAAGCGCAGAATCCTGGGTCAATTCGGCACCACCATGCTGGAGCTCGTGCGCACCTTTTTCCGCTCGGGCGCGTCCCTGCGCACAGCCTGCCGGAAACCGTGAAGATCCGAACGCCCTCGCGTGGCAAGCACTCGCGGCAGCCGGAGGCCCGTCGATCCCCCACCGCGGAAGCCCCGGCGAACCCGCTGCCAATCGGCCTCGAAGCCAGTGTCGAACGCGTCGTAGAACATCGACACACGATTCAGGCCGTCGATCCGAACCTGCCCGCCGTCTTCTCGACGCCCGCGATGATCGGGTTGATGGAGTACGCGAGCGTGATGGCCCTTCGGGGGGAGTTGCCTCCGGGTGTGATCACGGTCGGAACGCGCATCGAAGTGGATCACCTGAAGGCTGTCTCGCCCGGCGCGACCGTGCGGGCCTCAGCCCGGTTTGTGAGATACCAAGGACGTTTTCTGGTCTTCGATGTCGAGGCTCGTTCTGGAGAGCATCTGATCGGGCGCGGCCGTGTGCTCCGCGCGATCGTCGATCCGAAAAGGCACGGCGCGAAAGCACAGGCCCGCATCGAGCGGTAATTGCAGGCTACTTTTTCTCGGTAATATTGACCGAGGCGCGTGTTGTCTCCCATTCCAGCCGCAACGTGCAGGTACGGCCGGTGGCGTCGAACGCAATCGTGAAGTTTTCAAGCGGTGCCTCGAGTTTTGAGACCTTCATCGGAACCCGCGCGAAATCATCCTGTTCGCCAGGATAGGGAACGCCCCACTCACCGGTATCCTTGCTGATGATCAATGTCCACGAGTTCGGGTTGGGGATGGCGAAGAGCGTGTAACTCGCTCGCGGCACGGCCTTGCCGCCTAGGTCCACATCGGTATCGATCACGAACGTGGTGGCCTCATTCGCTCCCACTCGCCACGGCTCGTCGTAGGGCACCAGCCCCCCGAAGATTTTGCGGCCTCTCATCCGCGGGCTCGAATAGTCGATGTGAATGCTTTTTCCGTCCGAGAACTTGCATTCGGCCTTTGCGGGCGGGCTCAGAACCCCTGCCATCTGAGCCATCGCCGGTCGCGAAAGGCAAACCAGAAACCACACCATCAGAAGGACGTTCCTTGACATGGTTGCCTCCTCGAACTTCCACCCCTCCTGTTTAGACGCTCCGCGTTTCGGATTCGATTTCTGGCCAAGGCTCAAAGGCGCCTTGTTCGACCGACATCCGAATGTAATGAAGCAACGCCAGGGTACCAAAGAGCGCGGCGAACCACAGCGCAGCGAGTAGATCCACCACCCATCGGGCGGACCGCCCCACTCGTGCCAGCAGAAATGGCAGAAAGTTGTAGGTGGTGACGTGTACATAATCCCATGGGTCTTGCTTCATGACGTCGTTCGTCAAGCCCCAGGCGTCCATTTTTCCCAGGGCAAAGGCGACAATATTCTTCAGCCGCAGGGCAATCACGAAGGTGGGATGCCCGAGAGTCTCCATCTGATAAATTTCCAGCGGACACCAGAACACGACCGACGCCGCCTGTACCAGCACGCTCACCCCCACCAGTCCAAGCCCCACTCGCCACGCCAGTTTACCGAGAGCGGCGCGATGCCGCATCAGGAGTGGTACGGAGATGAACGCCACGATTTCGGCCGGAGTTGAGACATAACGGTCCCCCCACGCAAAATCGCCAGACCAGTCTGTATACTTGGCATAAAAGCAGATCGAGGCAACGACCAGCGCGGTAAACGCAATCAAGTACGCGCGCACCTCCGGCCCGAAGCGCTTCCAGGCCGCCACCGCCAGCACGAGCGTCAGCACCAGCAGAGGATCAAACAGAAAGACCGATTTCTCGGGCTTGAAGAGCGCACCGAAGAAGCCCACATGAAAAGGGGTTTCAAACGGGAAAGCCGCAGGCAAATCCGGGTTCAGCCTCTTTTGCTCTTGGCCGTAAAGCTGAATGTAGGTGTTGAACCAAGATCCGAAGCGATAGTACTGATAGGCGCGATCCAGCGCAAAAAACAGTGCGTAGACAGGCAGCGCGATTTTCCCGTAATCGATCAGACGCGACCGGAAATTGCGTCTCTCGGCTCCGGAAAACCACAGAACCAGTGCCAGGAAGCAAGCCACGGCGAGCAGGTCCAAACCGGTCGTCAGCCGCGTCAGCAGATTGAGCCCCAGGGCGGCCGAGCCCACGACTAGTGCGCGCCGGCTCCCGCTGCGCAGCCACTCGAACTCGAAGCTCAAGCCGGTGAGGGTCAGCAGGAGGATGTAGTTGTTCTCCATCATATTTTGCGTGTAATGGAGAAACGTTGTGCCGAACAGCAGAGCGAAGGCGCCGGCGATTCGTTGATTCATCGTGAATCCCAGCTGGCCCAGCAAGCGGAACGAGACCAGAATCGCGAGCACGCAAACGAAGATGTTCGTGCTGTAGCTGACCACGATGCTGCGCGGCCTTGGATCGTCATCATAGCCGTCGAAAACTGAGAGGTTCTCTACGTGCGTGCCGACCACATCGGCGGGAAGCATGAGCAGTGATTGCCCGATGCCATACCAGGAGTAGAGCTTTCCGTTGCGCCCAGGAATCCCGAATTCCGGGTATTCTTGCGGGTCGACCGGGTCCTCCGATGTCCAGAACGAGTGGGCCGTCGCAAGCCGATGCGTCGTGTCGCTCGTGCCCAGCTCGCCCGATTGCACGACCCCTGCCGTGAGAAAGGCGGCGAGCGAGACCAGGAATAAGGGATTGCGGAAGAGAGCGCGGACCCGATCCATCGTTTTCTTGATGCTAACCTGGGCCTGGGCCGCTTTCAAGGATGCGAGTGCTGCCCGTTCGAACGTCTCACCGCAGCTTGGAACGGGAGGCTGTCGAAATGGAAACCCTGGCCCCGCAAAAAGAAGTTCGAACCACTCGCGAGCCCCTACGACGGAAAGGCGTGCGTACTCGATCGGAAGGTCTCCTTTTGCTCCCAAGGCTCCCCGAGGGGTGTACAACCCTTTGTGTCCTGTAAACAGCTAGACAGTGGCAAATCGTTTTGGATACTATGCAGCCACAGATTTCAATGTCGGCCGGCGCCACTTCCGCCCTAAGGACTGCCGAAACACGCGTGAAGCTTGTTTCAACCGACGGGATCAAGCCGTCAAACCGGAGGGATTTCTGGGAAGCCAACACCGCTCCCGTCTTCGGTCGCCTCGACGTGGAGCTCGAAAGCACCCGGCCGTTCCTCGGGAGCCTGGAACACACGACGGTTGCGGATTTGATTTTTTCCCGCCTGAGGGCGCACGTTCCACATCGAGTCGTTCGGACAACTTCCTGGGCAAGGCAGGACGGCCGCGCGTTTGTGAAGGCCGTTCTGCTGACGGGCGGCAGCAGCGTTCTGGAACAGGACGGCCGGACTACGACATTGCGGGCCGGCGAGTGGACCGTCTACGACACTGCCAAGCCCTATTCAGTCACCATTCCCCGTCGCGTCGAAATGCTTTCCGTGTTGATGCCACGGGAGAAGCTTTTGGGCCGGACTCTCGATCTGGAAGGCTTGGCGGGGCGTCGTCTTTCGGGCGACCGGGGGCTCGGTAAGCTGATCTGGGGCCTGATTTCCAATGCCTTCGACGAAATCCCAGACATCCAAAACGGCTCGAGCGACGACGTGGCGGGTATCGTGATCCAAATGACGCGGCTGGCGTTGCTTGATTCATCCGGAGCGCATTCTGCACCGGACGCGAAGGCTGCTCTTCGCGACCGCATCAAGCTTTACATAGCGAGTCACTTGTCCGACCCCGACCTTTCGCTAAAGAAGATTGCGACGGCGGCCGGCTGCACCAAGCGATATTTGCACATGGTCTTTCAGGCAGAGGGAATCTCGATTTCCGACTACATGCGGAGGCAGAGGCTCGAGCACTGCCGCAAAGACCTTCTCAATCCCGCCTGCGCACACAGGTCGATCACCGACATCGCCTACTCGTGGGGCTTCAACAGCTCGAACCATTTCAGCCGGTGCTTCAAACAATCGTTCGGCGCCTCACCAAGACACCTGCGGGCCGAATTCGCGCCGTGGCTTGCGGAAGAATCTTGGAAGCTTCGCTCGGCTCGAAGGTAACGACTTCTCTCTGGGATAGGTTTTTCTTCCTTCCTGGGAGAGACTCGTTTTGCCGCGGTTCGCTACCCTCCCGAACCTAGCCAAACAAAGGCTCTCGTAGGCCGACCGGTGGGTTCGGCCGGCACGGGTGCGATCGGCTTCAGTAAACGCTTGACAAGGCGTGGCATAGGCGTTACACATGCAGCAATTCCAGGGCTGGGCATAACGACGTTCGAGGCTCTGCGAGGTTTGTGGGGGCCAGGCGTCTTGGGAGGGGGGGTTGATGATGAAGCTCCGTTCTCTGCTGTTCGTACTTCTAGCTACTGTCGTTTTCTTGGGCTGCGTCAACTCGGCATTTGCGCAGGCCGGTCTTGCCAACGCGCAACTAAATGGAACCGTCACCGATCCAAGCGGGGGCGTGATTGCCGGCGCCTCAATTACTCTGCGCAACACGGCGACGAACACCACGTATTCGGGGACCTCCAATGATCGAGGCTTTTACGCTCTTGCCAATTTGCCCCCCGGAAACTACGAACTAAAAGCTTCCTACTCGGGATTCGCCAATTACACGCAGACCGGGGTCGTGCTGGAAGTCGGCCAGGTCGCGACAATCAACCTCAGCATGCAGGTTGCCTCCCAAGGCGAAAAGGTCGTGGTGACTGAAGCCGTACCGGAAATCGAGCCGACCAAGACCGAGATCAGCCAGGTGGTGGGAACCCAACAGATCAGCGATCTTCCCACCAGCGACCGTATCTTCACGGATTTTGCGCTTCTGACTCCCGGCGTGACGACCAGCCGCACCAGTCTCGGCACGGTGTTCACCGAGTTTGAAGTCACACAAATTTCTTTTGGCGGCATGCGCTCATTCAGCAACGAAATCACAGTGGACGGCGCGGATTTCGTCAACGCGGCGAGCGGCATTCAGCGATCCACGCCTCCGCAGGACTCGGTTCAGGAATTCCGCGTGGTCAACAACAGCTTCGGGGCGGACTACGGCCGGGCGGTGGGCGGAATCGTCAACATCGTGACTAAGAGCGGCACGAATGATTTCCACGGCGCGCTGTATGACTATCTCGAGAACAACGTGCTCGACTCGCCCAACCTTTTGCAACAGTTCATCGAGCCGGGCGTGGGTAAAAAGCTGCCGGACACGCTGCGGCAAAACCAGTTTGGTGCCGAGGCTGGTGGCCCCATCACAAAGGACAAGACATTCTTTTTCATGAATTACGAAGGAAAACGGAGCGCCCAGGCGCCGCTTTTTGCCTCTCCTCTGGTCTCGAACCTTACATTCGTCGACCAGGCGAAAGCCCAATTGGGTCTCGCTCCAGAAGGTTGCTTTGCATCGCTCGCGGTATGCGGCTCAAACCTGACTTCGGCAGAAGCGTTCAGCTACCTGAATAGCTTTGTGACCAGCTACAACGACGACAATGGTTTTGCGCGCTTGGACCATCAGTTCACGGCGAACACTCGGCTCGCCGTTCGCTACAACGTGGAAGACGTCCGCGCCGATGGCGAGCTGGTTGGCAAAACCTTGGATAACGGCGGAATCGCCGTTCCGAGTGCAGGCCGGAATCTGTTCACCCGCGATCAGGCCGTGGTCGCCACAATCAATTCGGTGCTGTCGTCCAACGTGGTCAACACCGTCTTGGCGCAATATGCCCGGCGCCACTATTTTTTCCCTGGCGCCACCGGCCAACCGGACTTGGATTTGAGCAATGTTCTCCAGTTCGGGCACAACTTCGGAGCGAACGACGCGCTCCGCGAGACGCGGGCGGAACTCTCCGACGACGTCTCCTGGGTGAAGGGCAGTCACATCATGAAGTTTGGCGCAGACGGCAACTGGCTTACGAGTATGGAGAACTTTCCCGGCTTTACGCCGGTGCGACTGATCATGGTGGGCGCCGGTGAACCGGACGGTTTGGGTTGTCTTGCAGCCTTCTCTGAATATTACGCCTACGGGGCGACCTGGCAGGCGACAGCTCCGGCAGGTCCTCTTCTCGCCAGCGGCCAGTCGTGTCCCATAGCCTCGACTGAGAATGGCGTCGCGGTGGCGTACGCCGGCGTGCCGCTCCCAACCAGTCCGTCGTTTCAAGTTGGTGCGCCACTCGTCCTGAAATCCAACGGCACTAACCTGAATACCACGACCTGGGCAAATGCGTATCCGCCCGCGCTGTTTAACAACTACAGCAAAGTTATTGACCATGGGTATTGGGGTGTTTTTGCCCAGGATCAATGGCGAATCACCCCCAAGTTGACGCTGAACTACGGCTTGCGCTGGGACTTCGAGTCGGGTCTTGGACAGTTCGTGCAGCAGGATTTCAACAATTGGCAACCAAGGATCGGGCTTGCCTATTCCCCGGACAGCAAGACGGTAATTCGCGCGGGATTTGGCATGTTTGATGATCGCTACAACCTGACGTTCTTCTTTGTGCCAAACACCCAGAAGGCCGTGCCTGGGTACCTCTGCGGGAATAATCCGCCAGCGAACGTTAAGGCCATATGTTCCGCGTTTGGAGTCCAGGGGCAGAACCTTCCCATGTACCTCGGGCCTGCACAGGCATATCAGGGTTACCAATTGGCAGGATTCGCTGGCGCAACGGCGTCCTCATTCGCAGCGAGCGTTCTCGCAAACGGCGGCTACGACCAACTCAATCCAGTCTCGTTGGTGGGCACTTGCTTCCTCGGCGACGCAGTCATAGATGCCTTCAAAGGCGATGAGTGCGGCATTGGCGAGGGAGGAATGGACCACCACGTCAGCAAGACTCCTTATGCGGAACAGGCCAGCGCCGAGATCGACCACCAGTTTGGCGGCGGTTTTGCGCTGGACGTTGGCTACCTATTCGTCGGGGCGCACCGGCTCGTTCGAGGGAATAACATCAACGTTCCTTGCCCGGTTGGCACGTCGTGGACAGCCGCGGAGTTGGCTGCAAACGGCGGCCCCACCGACCCTCTGGGCGATTGGGTGGAAGGACAGCTCCATGCAAACGGCACCTTCTCGACCTGCTCGAACGGCACGCCTACGCTTGGCACCGGAGCGCTTGCCGGCTTGGGGCCATGGTTTGGCGGGTGTTGCAATATCGGAATCCCGGCTCTGTTGGGCACCGGTTTGCAGACGATCAGCGCCGGGCTACTGGACTACAACAATGGCGTAGCGCATGCGAACTATAACGGGCTGACGGTTACCGGGCTCGAGCGCTGGAAATATTTCAATCTGACCGCCAACTACACGTATTCCCATACGCTTGACAACGGGAATTTCACGACGTTCATCAACCTGCCCGTGAACCAGTTCAACTATAATGCCGAATACGGAAACTCCAACCAGGATCAACGGCATCGGTTTGTGACGAACTTCACCGCCCTGACGCCCAACACGGGATGGTACCGGAACTTTTCCTTCAGCAGCATCATCACGCTGCAATCGGGGCGTCCCTTCACAATGTACACGGGCGCTCCTACGTTGAACGACTTCGCTTCTGCTTCGACCGACCGTGTAGGAGGCGACGAGGTAAAGGGTATTCACTGCGCGACTGTGGCGACGTGCGATACGATGATCCAGAGGAACACCTATGTCGGTGACCCGGAGTACGCTTGGGACCTCCGACTCGCGCGTTCCTTCCATCTGACAGAGAAGATGTCCCTCGTTGCAGCTGTGGACGCCTTTAACATCTTGAACCGATCCAACGTGGATCAGGTGTACTCGGTCTATGGGTCGCCCGTCTTTTGCGGCCCCATTCCCCTCCACTATCGCGACGCCACAAGCCGGGCCATCCAGGCAGGATTGGGGTCGGTGTCATGTCCGCTAGGGACGTTAGCGCCGGGCGGTTTCGATATTCCCGGAGTCGGGAGCTTTGCCCCCACGCCGATCACCCAAACCGACGGTTTGGCGTGCACTCCGCCAAATATCTCCTCGTTGTGTCAGTTCATCCCGGCCACGCCGAGTGCGACCTTTGGCACGCCGCAGACGGTCCTCAATGCGCGGGAGTTCCAGTTCTCAGCTCGCTTCGTGTTTTAGCTTCGCGGATCGCAACCAGCAGTTCCGAAGGGCCGGGCGCAATGCCCGGCCCTGTTTGGTCTGCCGTCAGACAGAGCTGCGTGAGGGGGCGCTCGGGCCCGCGCCTAGCGGTATTTCTCCGGCTCTCGGAGGATGGCACGAACTCCAGAAGGGATGGTGCTGGTGAGTGGAATCGAACCACCACGGGCTGTGAGGCCCAACGGCTTTTGAGGCCGTCGCGTCTGCCAGTTCCGCCACACCAGCACTCGGCGTATTATCCCTCAATCGCCGTCGATCAGAGCTGCGATTTCCTGGCATTCCTCAGAATCCGCGCGCCGCAAAGCCGTCTCGGTTCGACCCCCACCTCTGACACCAGCCCGGTCTCCGGCACTGGTTCCCCCGCAAAATCCCTGTGATGCACGTCACAGCATTGGCCAGGCGCGTGAGCGAGAGTTCGCTGCCCGTCCGGGGACGACCGCTTCGTGGCCCTCACCATCGATTTCCGTGGAAGTTGGGAACCCAGAATAAAGACTCAAATCGATCAAATGCTGCGAAAGACTCTGGGCCTGCCTCCGGCGGACGAAAAGTGGGTCGTCTCGGTGGACGCTGCTGATTTCTCCGAGTACTGCGAGGTGCGGGTCGTGACGCCCAACCAGAGGCGCTCGCGGTTGTTCTTCGAAGACCCCGCCAATCTGCCGAAAGCAATCACCGAATGGATTGAACTGTATCCGTTGCGCTGAATCTCGCCTGCCTCGCGATCCGCTGCTTCGTTCTGTTATAGACTGGCCTGGCGTTGACTTCTCCCTTCAGGAGCACGGCATGAGCGATGAAATGATGGAACGCCTTACCATTCGCGAAATGGTGGAAAATTGGGTGCTGTGGCGCGACGCAAACCAGTGGAACAAGTTCCGGTCGCTCTGGCATGACGATGGTCGCATGATGGCCACCTGGACCCAGGGCACCGCCGACGAATTCATCGAAATGAGCAAAGCGGGTTTCGCCAAAGGCGTGCGCATTCTGCATTTCCTTGGCGGCAGCAACATCGAGGTGCGCGGCCATCGTGCGATGGCCGTCACAAAAATGACCATTTCACAGCGCGCGAAGGTTCACGATGTCCTCTGCGACGTGGTGTGCACGGGCCGCTTCTGCGATTTCATGGAAAAGCGCGCTGGCCGCTGGGGCCTGGTTTTGCGCCAGCCGATTTACGAGAAGGACCGCATGGATCCGGTCGATCCCGCGACGGAGCTCCATCTGGATCAGAAGTTGCTGGCAAAATTCCCCGAGGGCTATCGGCACCTCGCCTACCTACAGACCCAGATCGGCTACAAAGTCAAAGTCGACATGCCTGGCCTCACCGGTCCCGAGGTCGAAGCTCTCTATCGCCGGATGGAGGGTTGGCTCGCCGGCCAGCCGCTATAGACCCGCTTCGTTAGGTCCCGACGCGAAGCGACAGGGTCAGATTCTTGAGGGTGGCAATCGCCGACAGCGCAGCGAGCTCGGACGTCCGTGGATTCGATTTCGAGGGAACGTTTTCGACTCGCATGGAAAGGCGCCCGAATTGGCCGCGCACGTGAATCTCATGAATATTCTCGCGACCGCCCGGCACGGCGACTACGCGCACGCACACCGGCGCGGACCGATCGACAGCCAGTCGCAACGAGGCAGCCACATTGGAAGTGGTGGGGAACGCTCGCGCGGCCTCTTCGGCGGAGCCTTCGAAAATGACGGTGTCTTGTCTTAATTCCTCAAGCCGAATGCCACGGTCCACTACATACCTGGATCCGACCAGCGCCGCAACCGGCTTACGGCTGGTCAATTCGGCCGCCTCGATGCGGCCCATCGAAGCGGATTTGATCCCATCCAGACCGGCGATTGCTCCCGACGGCACGTAAATGTGGCAACCCTTCTGCTCGGCCTCAAGAAACCATTCCTGGCGCCCCAGCAGTCCGCCGACGCTCATGACCAGCATGTCGCGTCGGCAGGCCAGCGCCTTGGGAACAAAATCCGCGAGGGCCGCCTGGCTGGCCGCCTCCACAGCCACCTCGGAACGTTCGATCATCTCTTCGGTCGAGACAACCGGAGGCCGGCCGGCCAATTCGCCCGAAAGTGAAGCGGCCCTGGAGTGGTCCTGGTCGGCCAGTGCCACCAGTTCAGCGTTGATCTGTTTGGAGTCGACGGCTCGCGCAATCATGCCGCCGATGGCCCCAACTCCCAGAATCCCGATTTTCAGCATAGGCAGCCTAGGCGAGCTCGAGCATTCTGTCGATGGCCCGCCTGGCTCGTGTGGCGATCGGCTCGGGCACGCGGATTTGGGGCGAGAGGGTCTCAAGCGAAGCGATCACCCGGTCAAGCGTGATGGTTTTCATGAAGGCGCAGGTGGCCTCGGGATTCACCGGATAGAAGGTTTTTCCGGGGAATTTCTTGTTCAGCTGATGAAAGATTCCCGTCTCAGTCCCTACCGCAAATTCACTCGAGGAAGATTCACCAATGTGCCGCAGCATGCCTTCGGTTGAGAGGAAGAAGGTCCGGTCGGACGGCAAGGTGCCATCGGCCGCCTTGGCCATGCACGAGCTGACGCAGCCACATTCGGGATGCAGCAGCAGCTCGATATCGGGATGATCCTTCATCAGGCGTACTACCTGTTCGGGCCGGATTGTTTTGTGGACGTGACAATATCCCGGATAGGCCACGACGTTGTTTCGCCCGGTCTGCCGGGCCACGACTTCCGCCAGGAACTTGTCCGGAAGGAACAGAATCGTACGGTCCGCCGGAATCGCCCGCACGACCTTCGCCGCATTGGCCGAAGTGCAGCAGTAATCGCTCTCCGCTTTCACCGCCGCGGACGTATTGATGTAGGCAACCACCACCGCCCCCGGGAGCTTCGCTTTCCATTCGAGCAGCTCCTCGGCGGTGATGGCCGCCGCGAGCGAACACCCCGCGCGCAAATCGGGCAGCAACACGGTCTTCTGCGGCAGGAGAATGGCCGCCGTCTCCGCCATGAAGTGCACGCCGCAGAACACGACCACGTCTTGATCGGTTGTGGCCGCCGCTTGCGACAGTTTGAGCGAATCCGCCACAGCATCGGCTACTTCCTGAACCTCGGGCCGCTGGTAGTGGTGGGCGAGCAGGATCGCCTTTCGCTTCAGGCACAACTCCCGGACCCGCGCTTGCTTCTTGCGCACCTCCTCCGGGCCATCCGTCATCTCTTCAATTGCCGGAAGGGTGTAGCGTTGCTCGAAACTGATTTGGGTAGCTGCACTCGACATGGTCCTTCCCCTTTGGTGGTGTTATGAAATCCGGAGACAAATATCCAGCGCGCGAGCCGAATGTGTCAGCGCGCCCAAGGAAATCGCATCTACCCCGGTTCGGGCGTAGGCCTCGAAGTTCGCCTCGGTGATCCCGCCGCTCGCCTCGACCAGGACGTGATCCCACAGGCTCTCGGTCTCGAGCATTTTGATACACTGCTCGATCTGGCCCGGCGCCAGGTTGTCCAGCAGCAACAGGCAGGGGTAGTCCTCCATGGCGTCTTCGCGTAACCGCCGAAAGGTTTCCGCCGCCGCCCGTGCAGCGCCTGGGCCGCGCACCTCCACTTCGATAAAGGCCGCCTCCCGGCGAGTGTTCCAAGCTCGTTCCAGAGCACCTGTCACGGCCTCCTCTTCGGTTGTTCCGAACAAAGCCAGATGATTGTTCTTAATCAGGATGGCGTCGCCCAACCCGAGCCGATGCGTCCCCGCACCGCCCAGGTGCAAGGCACGTTTATCGAGCAACGGCCACAGGGTCTTGCGCGTGCCGACAACGCGTGCTCGACCGCACTTCCGCGCGCGTTGCTTGAAACAATGCGCAGCCGTGGCCACCCCGCTCATTCTTTGCAGCAGATTCAAGCCTATGCGTTCGAGGGCCAGGAGCCACCTTTGCGGCCCTTCTGCGCGTGCCAGAACCTCGCCGGCTCGAACCTGATCCCCGTCGCGCCTCTCCGGGAGCACTTGGATCGCTTGCTCTCCCAGCAGAAGGGCGAACTCGTCGAGTCCGGCGGCGATTCCACCTTCCTGGCAAAGGATGGACGCGCGCACCTGGCGTTTGCCGATCCCGAGCGCTTTCGCGGTCAGGTCGGCGGGAGCACGGTCACCCTGAAGCAGGATTTCCCCGAGGGCGCGGACCGTGTCGCGGTAGCGCGCGTTTTCAAGCGTCAACGCGCTCGCTCGAAACAAAGCTTGCTCGGTGCGTTGTTCTCGTGATTGCAAGGTTCTTATTTCAGAAGAATGCCCAGCGTTCGCAACGCGGCTCTGGCGCGCGAAATTGCCTCGGGTCGCGAGGCCTCCACGGTGTGCAGATGTACGCCTCCGGTCAAAGCGGAAAGGAGTTTCGCTTTCGATGAGCGGACCCGCTTGAGAAAATTCTCGACATCGGCTCGTGACTCAATCGCGAGCGAACCGCGCAATTCGCCGTAGATCGGATGCTCCACAACGACATCCAGCACGCGCACGCCGTTGTCGACCAAAGTCTGCAGTTCTTCTTCGGTCCGCTCCGGCGGGTGCTGGCACGCCAAGACCGCGCGATAGGCTCGTTGGTTGGCCTTGGGAAGCTGATAACCCCGAGGCGTGGCCATGATCTCCTCACCGCCCGCTCGCAAGATGGCCACGTCTTGCACGAGGCATTGGCGACTCACCTGAAAGCGTTTGGCAAGCTCGCCGCCGCGGATGGGATTGCCGTGTGTCCGCATCCATCCAAGGATGCGCCGGCGGCGCTCGTCGCCGGAGTCGTGCAGGGGCTTCTTCGCCGAAGATTCCCGTAGGCCAGCCATTGTTATTTCTGTCTTGTCACCCATCTAGTCTACTGTTAAGTCAAGCGAAACACCAGGACCCGACGGGACAGGTTACTTCCACGCCGCCCAGGCTGATCGAAACCAGGTGAGCGACGATGCCATGAGCCATAGTAGTGGGGAGGATCTCCATTTGAAGCAAGTGGGACAACGACGGAGCGAGCGCGTTTTACTCGACCTGCCGATACTGGTGAGCGGCGAATCGGCCGATCATCGCGCCTTTCGGGAGGAAACCTTCACGGTCACCGTGAGTGCGCATGGCGCTCTTGTAATGCTGGCCACCCGAGTGGCCCTGGGGCAAAAACTGACCCTGACCAATCCGGCCAATCAGGGTTCTCGCGAGGCTCGCGTAGCCTACCTGGGACGCCCCCATGCAGGGCTCTCGCAGGTGGCAGTGGAATTCGCGCAGCCCGCACCCGATTTCTGGCCCCTCGAATCGCCCCCGCCGGACTGGAGAGTATGCTAGCAAGCGGAAAAGTACGATTTTGTTCTGGAAACCTACGATCCGAGTTCGGCGAGCCAGGAATCGAGCATTTTCAGTTGATCGGCTGGCACATCGGCGAAGGCGATACCCATTCCCATGCCATCCTGCGCATAGATGATTTTCCCGGGGGCAGCGAAGACGCCTTGGTCGCGGGAAATGCGCACTTGAACCGCCGTGCCCGTCGGCAACGTGTTCAGCAGATCGACGTAGCAGCCTTTGCGGCTAATCTCGGAGATTCGTCCGGCCATACGCACGCCGCTTGCCGGCTCGACAATCTCAGCCGCTGCGATGAAGCTGTACCGCGGCACCGAGCGCCGCTCAGTGTAGTTCATTTGACGAGCCGTCGATTGGGGAATCGCCCGAAACGCTCATGGTCGTCACACGGAAACTCTTTGTCTTGAGAGTGGCACAATTCAGGATCGAGCGCCAGCATGGCGGACCTCGGCTGACACGAGAACGCCAACTCGGAGACCCGGGGTTTTCACCGTATCCACATCGGCAAAACGGCCCTTCATTTTAGGAAATTTATTTAGATTGCTCGGAAACATAAGCACCCTCGTACTGGAACCTAGCCCCAAAGACCGCCGCTGGCGCCCGAGCCGTCATGCGTCGACCGATCGGAGAGCGCGCCGAGCCGGTCACAAGCCCTGCCAAATCCGTTGATTCCATGAGCGAAAACCTATATCGTGGTCCTGCCGCTCCAGTATTTATCTGTGGAAATGGGATTTAGACGGGGTACCAATGCGTCCCGGCGAGCAGCTCAAGGAGCTTCGAAGTCGTCTCGGAATAACTACCCGTGAGGTCGAGGAGTACAGTCGAACGATCGCGGAGGATCGGCAGAACGAGGAGTTCTATATCTCGAACGCCTGGCTCACACAGCTAGAGAACAAGAACTCCATTCCGAGCATTTATAAGCTCTACAGTCTGAGCGTAATTTACCGCACGAAGTTCAACGACCTGCTCGGTGTTTTCGGCATCGATTTAAACGCGACGTCCCGCTACCAACTCTCGCTTCCTCTTCAGCATACCCATTTAGCGGCCTTTGAAACAACCGACCCGCAGAAATCGATCACCTTTCCGGTCCGGTTTGATAAGAGTTTCAACCTCGAGAGCACGAGCCTGCTCTCGCGCATGGTGGAGGTATGGGGCGAGATTCCCGTAGGGTTGATTGAAAAACTGGACGTGCGTCGTTGCCAATACGGCTATATCGGAACGCACGATTACACGATGTACCCGCTGCTGCGCCCGGGTTCTTTTGTACAAATCGAGAGCCACTCGATTCGCTTTCAGACCACCGACTGGCGCACCGAGTACGACCGGCCGATTTATTTCATTGAACTCCGAGACGGTTATGCCTGTTCCTGGTGCGAGATACGCGGTGCTCAGCTGACACTAGTTCCGCACCCACTTTCCGGCTGCTCGATTCGGCAATTCGCGTATCCCTCGGAGGCTGAAATCGTAGGGCAGGTAACCGGCGTGGCTATGCGCTTGGTTGCTGCCGAGCAGAAAGCAGACGAGCTTCCAAGATTGCCAAGGCGATCTTAAAACTGGAGAACAGCAGCTGAGCAGTGACTGGATCGGTTGCCACGGGTACCGCTACTCGATACGGCTCGAGTTTCTTCCACGCGGCAACAAAATCACGACGGCTGGTATGCGTGGAATCGATGTAACCTTCCATCTGACCTACGAGCTCTCTGAGAGAACAGCTGACCAGTTGGCTGAAGGCTTCCTGGTGGCAGTCGGCCAGGGCTTCGCAGGCAACCTCCTGCGTGAACCGGGAGGCTAGCCCATCGTGGTAATAAAGACCGGTGTTGTAATCCCGCATGGATGCGAGATAAATGAGCCGGTCGAGCGATCGCGGAATATCGGCGAGAGTCCGGTTGCGAAGATCACGGGCAGCCTGCTCGACGTCCATTCGTCTTGTGCCTTCGGTCACCAGTTTTTCCTATCAGGTCCTGGCGGCGTCACTACTCTGGACTGCTAGGACGCCCAATCGCGCGGCGTTCAAGAAGCCAATCGACTGTTCTGAAATCTTGCAAACCTCCGCCGCTGCGTTTGCGACTGCTTCCACCATGCGCGGTGCCGCATAGGGGCCGCCAAGGTACACAAGGACCTGCAGGGCCCTGCAGGCAGCTGTCAAGCCGGCGAAGGACAGGGCTACTTTCAGTTCCAGCCGGGGATTGAGTTTAGCGTAATGCCTTGCTGCCCCACGGTGAAACCGGCCCAGGTTGCCAATTTGGGCGCGAACCTGCCCGAGCCACAGCAGCGCCACCGCTTTGCGCTCATCCATGAAAAGCTCGTGGATGGAATGGGTAGTTTCCAAGCGGACATAGTCCCAATCTTCCCTGGCAAAAACTCTTTTTACCAGCCCCACAGGCAGCAGGCCAGCTTGCAGGGTCATCAACGCTTGCTGCGCCTCAACTAGGGCAGCTGAGCTTCCTTCCGGCCGCGGATTGCGGCGCGCCAGGAAGAAGAGGCTCGAGAACAACAGCACGCCAATCGTCAGGAAAAAGATCAGTGAAATCATGCCCCTGCCGCCTTCCCTATATAGGCTCGGATCGTGCCCATTGCACTCTTGGTCTTGGCCACCAGCGCCTCGTAGTCTTCTCCGAGATGGATGCTAGAGTCTGGGGCCGGGTTGGGGCAATAGGACCATAGTGCTACCACCCAAATCAATAGAGAAGTGTCAAATGACAGTGGCTGAACGACGTTCCAAACCGCATCGAAGGATGGGCCAGCGTAAGCCCGGACGGCGAGACTTATCAGGCTCGTGAGGATGTACAAACCGTAGCCGAGCGCCATCCCCTTAATGTTCTTCCCGATGCCAACGCCATAATAGGAGATTACCGCCAGCAGAACGCAGATAAACAAGGCCTGGACGCAACGCAAGTCCCGCTCAAACTCAATGAGCGTGCCTCGCGACCAGTGAGGCATGACCAGAGGCGCAACTAGGGCGAAACAAAAGATTGCGGCGAACGACCCGATACCGGCGAACCGTGCGAATTTTGCTGCCCCCGGGTATGGGGCGAGGACATGATTAAAAATCTCGAGCAGTATGCCGTACCCTGTAACTAAAGTTATCAGCTGAATTGCCCAATACCACTGGTGATATCGCTCGGTATCGTCCGCGACCGCGAAAATGCCTGCCAAAGCGATTGAGCCGACCGCACTAGAGGCAATATAGGTGTAGAAGAACTGGTACGCTCCGAGGAGGCGTGCTCGCACCCCCCGCAGCAGGACCAACAGCTCTAAGCCAACTCCAAAACCTGGAATCAGCCAATGCAACACGCTGGTAGCCTTAGCAACACTCGATGGTCCGATAGTAACACGGAGCCGGAGAGCGAAAACCCACCTCCCCCTCCGGCCCCTCTAAGTGGTAAGTGACCTGCGCCCAGTGCTAAGGAACTAATAAAACTCTAAGTGTGTGCCGGGGACCGGACCACACAGGTGCCACAAGGGAAGGGGACATCCAAAGGAGCCGAAACGGCCGCGGACGCCGGCAGAGGCAACTCACAGGTGCCACACGGGAAGGGGACGTCGAGCGGGGCCGAGAGGGCAGCACGCGCCGGGCCTGAGACCACACAGGTGCCACAAGGGAAGGGGACATCCAAAGGAGC
>JASHRC010000251.1 GCA_030037525.1 Candidatus Acidiferrales bacterium
CCAGAATC
Source organism: Candidatus Acidiferrales bacterium (assembly GCA_030037525.1). GTDB lineage: Bacteria > Acidobacteriota > Terriglobia > Acidiferrales > UBA7541 > Palsa-295. Next base: position 9 of record JASHRC010000251.1, read on the forward strand.
GACTCCCAGAGCCTTCGCCCGGTGGCCGCATCAAAGGCGCGGAATCTGCGGTTGATGTCTCCGTGGAAAATGAGCCCGCCCGCCGTGGCCAGCAGCGCGCCGGTGCTGGGCGCGCGCTCGGTATCGAACTTCGTCATTTCGCCGGTCGAGAGATTCACCTTGGCAATGCCCCCAATGGCATTGATGTCAGAGCCCTCACGCAATACGCCGTGCCGGAATCCGCTCAGCCCGTTCGCCGTCATGTCCAGGCAGTTGTCGACATAACCCGTGTACAGCGAATTCGTCTCCGGATCATAGGCGGTGGGCCAGTAACTGCGCCCGTTCCAATAGCAGATGACGTGATGATCGCCCGGCTTCTTCATCACCACGTCCCAGTTGATCGTAGTTTTTCCTGTCTTGCCGTCAATTGCCGAAATGGGCAGATTGGACGTGTCGACCGGTATCGGTTCGGCCCACAGAAAGGTTCCGTCGCTGCGGTCAAGAACATACATGATGCCGCTTTCGCCGACCATCGCGGCCATATCGCGCTTGGATCCGCGCGGCACCTCCGTGTTGTACCACTTCACCGCTTTGGGATCGGGATTGTAGGTCGTCGTTACCAGCGTGCGCTCGTGCGTGTGATCAGTGTCCCAGTCGTCGGCAGGCAGATGTTGGTAATACCATTTGAGCTTGCCGGTTGCGGGATCAAGCGCCACCGTGCAGTTGCTGTAAAGGTCGGCGGGCGCGGTGCGCGAAGTGCCGTCCGGGTTACCGCCATGGCGCGCCAGGCGCTCATAGGGCGCCGGATTGGCGATGCCCCAGTAGACGATCTTGCGAATCGGATCATAGTTTCCCGGCAATCCCCAGGTGGACGCAGTGAAATCGGTATTGTCGGCGCCGTTCCAGGAGGCGTAGCCGGGGTCGTCGGGTCCAGCCACGTTGAAGAATCGCCACAGCATTTTTCCCGTTTCGGCGTCGTCCGCCTCGATGAAACAGCTTTCGCGTCCTTTGCCGCACGTGCCACCTGAAATCACTTTGCCGTCGACCACAATTGCGCCCGAAGTGTCCTGCGTGTCGGTTTTGTAGGTCTCCCAGCGCACCTTGCCGTTCTTGGCATCGAGCGCGACGACGTAGCCATCGGGTGCTGTGAAGTAGACCATGTCATCGTAAATCGCGATGGCCTTGGTGCGCTCGATTGCGCCCAATTGCGGATTTTTGTACGCCCGTCTGTACTCCCAGATGGCATCGCCGTTGGTGGCGTCGATGGCCTCGACGCCACCGCCCGGCGTGATCAGATACATCACGCCGTCGTGAACGATCGGAATTGTCTCGGTAATCCCGGCGGGCAGGCCGCGAACCCAGGCTTCGCGCAACTCGCCGACGTTTTTCTTGTTGATCTGCTTGAGTGGGCTGTACCGCCAAGCATCGTAGGTGCGGCTAAACTGCAGCCAATCGTCAGGACTGGGATCAAGCAGCATCTGGTTTGTTACTGGCTTGTAGTTTTTCACCTCGCCATGAGCAAGGGGCGGGGCGAACTGTCCCGGAGGCCCGGCAGCGCGCGCCGATTGCGGCCCCCCCTGGGCCGAAGACGTGCCTTGGGCCGGAGTGACGCCCTGTTCTACTTGGGCGAGCGCCGGCCAAGCCAGCAGTAAACAAGAAACAGCCCAACACAGAGCCCTATTCATCAGTACCCCCAAATTTCGACCGAGTGTGACGTGCTCAATTGTCTGACCGCGCGTGGTTATATCCCATCGCCGTGCACCGATGCAATGCGAAGCTATTCGGCCGAAAACGCCAGGAGCACATTGCCGGGCATGCCATTCCCGGTGCCCACGTACCCGGAGCCGACAAACAGCATGCCTGCCGCGACCACGGGGCCCGGCGCGCCGAGCGAGCCACCCTTGGCCTCGATTCCATTCACGGTGGCGAATCGGCGTGCGGTGTCGAAACTCCAAATCTCGTGGCCGTCGGCAGTGCGGAGCGCACGCAACACGCCGTCCCATCCACCCGCGAATACCGCGCCGGGCACCACGGTAACGGCAGCCTCGAACCCCTTCCGCGGACGCCCGCCGACTCCCGGATGCGCGGGCGAAGGCTCAATCTGCCGGTTCCACAAAACCTTCCCGTCGGAGAGGCGTACGGCCGCGACGCTGCCAGCCTGCGTATCGTAGTAGACGTTGTCCGCGTCCGCTGCTCCACCCCAGAGGATCTGGACCTGAATCGGCGCCGTCGTGTCGCGCCCGGCGGTGAGGTCGGCGGTCCAAACCAGGGCGCCGCGCCGGTCCGGATCAACCGCGACGACCGTACCACCCTTATGGGCGCAGACCAGAATGCGCTTGCCGCCGGGGAGGTCTTTCAGAATCGGCGAGTCACCAAAATCCCAGTCGGGGCCTTCGACAGCGGGGCAGTGCGCGTCCTTGGGACCGGGACCGATGCAATCGCCTGGAGAAGCGTCGTTGGCGACTGCCTGATACGACCACAGCGGTTTGCCCGTCTTCAGATCGAACGCCATGATCGAATCGGAAGTCTTCGCAGCGGGCTCAGTGAACGCGTTGCCGGTACCCACATAAACGGCGTTGAGTTTCCGATCGATGGTCGGCGCGGCCCAGATCGATGCGCCCGCCGGCGCCCAAAGCTGCGTGCCGAGCGAGTTTTTCTTGGTGGGCGAGGGCGCCTCAGCGATCGTGTAGGTTTTCCAGAGGACCGCGCCGGTCGCCGCGTCAAGGGAAGTGAGGCTGCCCCGGTACGTGCAACAGGGATAGTGCGGATCGGAGGAAACGATCTCTTCTGATCCGGCCAGGCCCACATAGAGATGTCCCTTGTAGAAGACGGGGGCGGCAGTGATGTGCGAGAGCAACCGCTGCTCGAGATTGCGTTTCCAAAGAAGCTCGCCGGAGCGTGCCTCGAGCGCGTAGAGGTTGGCTTTCTTGTCCCCGAAAAAGACGGCGTACGTTCGGCGGCCGTTGTGCTTAATGGGCGCGATGAGGGCAGCGGTACGAATCTGGGCGTCGGCGTGATAGGACCAGTAAACACAACCAGTCCGAGCGTCGAGCGAATAAGCGAAGCTGTTGTAATCGCCGAAGAAAACGCGTCCGCCGAAAACGGACGGTTGGCCGGATGTTTCTCCGCCGGCGGGCAGGCCAAACGCCCAGTTCAATTTCAAGTGCGGGACCTGCTCGACGGTGAGTCCCGCGGCTTCGGCAGACTGAAAACGGGTGTTTCGAACGTCGTTGCCCCAGCCATTCCACCCGGGCGTCCGGTCGCCCTCGAGTCCGAGGTTCGATGCGCAGTGGTTCGTCATATTCTTCGCGTCGCCGGCATCGGCTGCGCCGAGCGGGCGTCCGCCGAAAAATTCCGCGATGGCCCGCTTCTCCTCATTGGAGAGATTTTGCGCTTGCGACGCCATGACGCCGGTGGTAAGCGCGGCATAGATAGCTTCGGGAGTCATTTGCGCGAGCGTTTCCGTATTGGGAGCCGCTCGGCCGGCTTGCCCGGCATTTTCGTTCGAGCTGGTCATGGCGTGGTGATGGCAGCTCGCGCAGTTCTTGTTGAACAGGCTCTGGCCGACGATTCGCGCCATGGGCCCGACCAGAGGACCTTGCGGTTGCGCCTGTGGCTGTGCTCCTGGCGTTTGCTGTGGCTCCGCCGCAGCACCCTCATTCTGTTGCGCCGAGGTGCGGAAATCCGCCAGCGCACCCAGAAGAAAAATGGCACCGATCAGCGCCAGAAGCGGGCTCTTCATTTTGCGTTTCCCCCCGGGAACCGGCACGCGATTGTAGTCGAATTTGCCAGAAATGGAGCGGCGTCGCGCAACTTCTTTGCCCGATTCCCGCCATTTTCTTCGGCGCAAAAGCGACGGCTGGGCGTGGATCAGCGGTCCGCTGTCACTGGCTTTGAGAGACGTTGATGACAAATTTTCCGTCGGCGCGGACCACGCCGCGCATCATCCCATTGGTATTGAAAACCATCGCGACGTGGCCCTGGCGATCCAGTCCGATGATTCCTCCCTCGCCCTTTTGCGCCACAAGCTCCTTCATCACGACATCATTCGCTGCCTGCTCGATCGGCACATGCAGATACCGCACGCGCGAGCAGATATCAGCGGCCACGACGTTGCGCATGAAAAACTCGCCGACTCCCGTCGCGGAAATCGCGCAACCGTCGTTGTTGGCGTAGGTGCCCGCTCCAATCAGGGGAGAATCGCCAACGCGGCCCGGCATCTTCCACGTCGTCCCGCCCGTCGAAGTGCCAGCCGCCAGGTTACCTGCCTGATCGAGAGCCACGACGCCGACGGTTCCACGCATCTCAGTGCTCGGCGCCACGAGGGCATCGCTTTTTCCATTGGTTGCTTTCAGTTTCTGGTAGCGCTCCCATTCTCGCGGGTTAAAGAAATAGTAGGGCGATTGCAAAGGGACGCCTTGTGATTTCGCAAATTCCTCAGCCCCTTCACCCACCAGCAACACGTGGGGAGTCTTCTCCATAACCAGCCGCGCGAGGCTGATCGGGTTGGCGATATGTTGGACTGCAGCGACCGCCCCCGCCTTGAGCGTGCCACCGTCCATGATGGCGGAATCCAGTTCTGGTACTCCGTCTCGCGTGTAGTAAGCTCCGCGGCCTGCGTCAAACGCGCCGGAGTTTTCCAGCACTCGAATGGTCGCTTCGACTGCGTCCAAACTGGTCCCTGATTTCGCGAGAATGTTGTAGCCGGCCTTGATAGCCTCCGTCATGGCCGCGCGTTTGGCCCTGATCTGGTCTTGCGGGACCTTGCGGTAATCTCCCGCACCGCCGTGGACGACAAGGGCGAAACCCTGTGCTCCAGAGCTTGGCGTTCGAGGAGGTTGCTTGCCGTCTGCAACCATGCCGCAGACGGCTAGGAAAACAACACTGAGCAGAAGATGTAGATGCGTACGGTTCATGGAACCTCCGTGAGTGGATCTCGCCCAGGCCAGCATTTCCTGGTCGAAGGTGCCAGCAAAGTTTCTTGGATTCGCGAGATGAGAGCTCGCAAAGACATGCGGAATCCTGCGCGCTTGAGCCGACCGCCCTTCCTGTCAAGTCCAGTGCCGACCGGGCACAAAACGGGCTTCGATCCTGCGCCGAAGGCTTCGCCCGTCGAGCCAAACCGGTTCAGGCGGTTTGCTGGTCATCGTGCTGCGGGCTGGATTGGTGTGCTTCGCGGCAGTCGCGGCAGACCGGCTCTTCGCACAACTCACAGGTTTCCAGGTGCGCGGAACAAAAATGGCGCGAGCATTCGGCACACTGTTGGTTGGCTGGGCGCGTGCATCCGGAGTGCGAGCATTTCATGACGCGATGCTACATGGCCCGGGGCGGAGAGTCCACCGCCGAATCGCGGGGCAGCAAGAACCAGCGGACGGCCCATCGGTGGGCTCGATTCCTGCCCCCCGGATGGTCGGCCGCCCTCCGGAGACAGCAAGCCGCGCTCAGACGGCGGCAAGAGCCTGATCGAAGTCATCGAGAAGGTCGCGCCAATCCTCGATGCCGACCGAAACGCGCACCAGCCCGTCGGTGACGCCTGCTTGCGCGAACTCGTCTTCGGTGAAACCGGAATGCGTGGTCGTCTTCGGATGGCAGGCCAGCGTTTCCACCCCGCCGAGCGAAACCGCGTTGCGCGCAATCCGCAGATGCCGCAGAAAATCGAATGCGGCGCGTTTTCCGCCGCGCAGTTCGAGCGAGAACATCGCACCGGGATAATCGCACTGATCCAGGAACACGTGCTTCTGATCCCCAGCGGGGAGAAGCGTCGGATAAAAGATGTGCTCGATTTTCGGATGGTGGGCAAGACGCTCGGCGATGCGCTGGGCGTTTTTGCTCTGTCGGTTCATGCGCAGCCGGACCGTGGGCAGCCGCCCGCCCAGCATCCAGCATTCGTCGGGCTGCAGGATGTTGCCGAACAGACTGCGCAGCGGGCGAATTTTGGCAACCAGGTCGACCTCTTTCGCCAAGACCACGCCGGCGAGCATGTCGCTGAAGCCGGAAAGATACTTGGTCCCGGAATAGACGACCAAATCGGCGCCGAGCGAAAGCGGGTGCTGAAAAGCAGGGCCGAGCAACGTGTTG
>JASHRC010000252.1 GCA_030037525.1 Candidatus Acidiferrales bacterium
CTGGGCCCCCGCGGCCATGTATCCGAAGCTCGAAGCCCAAGCGGCCGCCGCGGTAGGCGCGGCTGCGCGGGCCGCGGAGAAATGACGGGCGGCGGCCCGAGTTCGCGGGCGGCGACGGCAGACCGTTTTTTTCGAAAAAGGTTCCTGTGAGGAACATCACCGGATATTTCTATTGCGCGGCCCAAAGGTGATTCGTAAGATACGCAAGCGGTTGAGAACTCGACAATGCCTAAAGAAAAACCCAAAGTAAACATCGGTGAAGTGATTCGATCCTATCGCAGCGATCGCGGCCTCTCTCAGGGCGACATCGAGCGCCGCACCGGGCTTTTGCGCTGCTATCTTTCACGCGTCGAGAACGGCCACACCGTTCCTTCGCTCGAAACCCTCGCGAAAATCGCCGAGGCCATGGAAATCAATCTCGCTGATTTTTTCCCCGGCACAGACACGCCGCAGGATCGCGAGACGCGCAAGATTTTGGGTGAACTCTCCGAAGAAGAGATCCGCTTCCTGGCCGAAATCAAGCGATATTCGACGAGCCTATCGGAGGACGACAAAAAGCTGGTTTTGGCCATGATTCGCAAGATGGCCACGATCGTTCCGCCTGCTCGCAACGTTAAGCCTGCGCACGCTGCCAGTCATCACCACCGCGCCGAAGCCTGAAGCATTCGCGCTGTCGACGACAGAAACGATCGGGTTCGCCAATCGGCTCCCGCGCGTTTTCTCCGGTTCCTCGGATGCGATACAATTCGAGAGTATGCCGAATCGGCACAAAACGGTTGGCGTAAGAGTCGGCAAGGTGGCAGTCGGCGGGGGCGCGCCCATTGTCGTCCAATCCATGACCAACACCGATACCGCTGACGCCGCTACGACCGCGCAGCAGTGTCTTGAACTCGCGCAGGCGGGTTCGGAGCTTGTTCGCGTCACAGTGAACGTGCCGGAAGCCGCTGCCGCGGTGCCCGAAATCAAGAAGCGCCTGCTCGACGCCGGTTGGGACACACCCGTCATCGGCGATTTTCACTACAACGGCCACGTCCTGCTGACGAAATATCCCGACTGTGCGCGTGCTCTTGACAAATACCGCATCAATCCCGGCAACGTCGGCCACGGCCAGCGCCGTGACGAGCAGTTCGCGACGATTTGCAAGATCGCGCGCGACAACGGCAAGCCTGTTCGCATCGGCGTGAACGGCGGCTCGCTCAATCAAGAGCTGGTCATGCGCAAGATGCAGGAGAACACCGACCAGAACCTCGGCAAGCCTTCCGAGCAGATCATCAACGAGTGCATGGTTCTCTCGGCGCTTGAATCCACCGAGCTAGCGCTCGAAACGGGCTTGCGCAAAGATCAGATCATCATTTCCTGCAAGGTTTCGCGGCCCCGCGATCTGCTGGAAATTTATCGGGACCTGGCACGGAAAACCGATCAGCCGCTCCATCTCGGCCTGACCGAAGCGGGTATGGGGGCCAAAGGGCTCGTTTGGTCGGCTGCCTCGATGGGAATTCTGCTCTCGGAAGGCATCGGCGATACGATTCGCGTTTCATTGACTCCGCGACCGGGTGGTGATCGGCGCGAGGAAGTCTACGCGGCGTGCGAGTTGCTGCAAGCCCTCGGTCTGCGCAGCTTCGCGCCGAGCGTGACGGCATGTCCCGGCTGCGGCCGCACGACCAGCTCCACCTTCCAGGAGCTCGCCGAAAGCATTCAGAGATACATCCGCGAAAAAATGCCCGAATGGAAACGCGAGTATGAGGGCATTGAGGAGTTGAAACTCGCTGTGATGGGCTGCATCGTCAACGGCCCGGGTGAATCGAAGGCCGCCAACATCGGTATCAGTTTGCCCGGCACCGGCGAAGCACCGCGCTGCCCCGTCTACATCGACGGCCAGAAATTCACTACGCTCGAGGGCACCTACGACGAGCTCTCCGCCGCGTTTCAGGCGCTGGTTGACGATTACGTCTCCAGGAAATATCCCAAGCGCGAGGGGCCGCTGCCCCCCTCAGCCGTCCCGGCCTCTGGCGACCACTCGAAACGCTCCCTCCGCGTGCTCGCCTAAGAAAGTGGCGCATTTCAGTCATTCCTTCAGCCGAACGCGATTTCTCCCCGCAACGAGAAATCACTCTAAGTTGCAGATGCCCGAGACATCCTGATTTCAGTCGAGTTCGGTCTTGGAAATGAGCGAAACTCGAAACCATGGGGTGCTGTCGGAGGGCGAAGGGGAAATTGCGCCCCACGCGGGTGAGCCGCCCAGCGATTGGCAGCGCGGGTTCTGGAGCCTCATCGCTACGCAGTTCCAGACCGGCTTCAACGACAACGGCCTCAAGTTCCTGGTCACCTACATTGTGATTGGAATGAACCTCCCGCAGGCGGAGCGGGACCGGCTCGTGCCAATCGTGGGGGCCATGTTTGCCATCCCGTTCATTCTGTTCTCCATGACCGGCGGTTACTTCGCCGACCGCTTCAGCAAGCGCAGCGCGACAATCGGCACAAAGCTGTTCGAAATGGGAGCGATGGGATTTTTCATCATCGCGCTGGCGCTGCGCAATCTGCCGATGGAATGTGCAGGCGTTTTTCTGATCAGCGTGGAAGGCGCTGTGTTCGGCCCGTCGAAGTACGGACTGCTGCCGGAGTTGCTACCGGAACCAAAGCTCTCCTGGGGCAACGGCATCATTGAGCTGGGGACGTTTCTCGCGGCCATCGCGGGCCAGATGGCGGCCGGCAGCCTGGCCCAGCGATATCGCGGGCGAGAGACCATCGCGGGTTTCCTTCTGCTCGGTTGCTCGTGCTTGGGGCTGGTGACGAGCTTTGGGATTTCGCGCCTACCGGCCGCCAATCCTGCCAGGAAGTTCCGCGCCAATCCGCTCGGCGATCTTTTCGATCAGATCAAGACGATTCGCGCGGACCGTCTTCTCGCCTGGGCCGTGCTGGGATACACCTATCTGTTCTTCCTCGCGGCGCTGCTCCAAACGGTCATCCTGATCTACGGTCACGATGTTCTCGGGATCGATGAAGTGCACACAACCTATCTGATCGCAGCCCTTGCGGTTGGCATCGGTGTCGGCAGCGTCGCAGCGGGATATCTTTCCGGGGGCAAAATCGAATACGGCCTGATCCCGCTCGGCGCCGTGGGCATGACGATTTTTGCGGCACTGCTCTACCACCAAGGCTACTCGTTGGTTTGGGTCGGAACGCACCTGGCGCTGCTGGGATTCTTCGGGGGCATGTTTGCGGTGCCGCTGGGCGCGTTGATTCAGCATAGGCCCCGGCCCCAGGAGAAGGGCGGCGTAATCGCCGCCGCCAATCTGCTTTCCTTCGTAGGAATTGGCATAGCGTCGGCTGCCTACTACCTCTTTGCGGACGTGTTCCATCAATCGCCGCGCGGCATGTTCCTGGATGGAGCGATCCTCACTCTGGTCAGCACCGCCTATTCGGTGTGGCTGCTTCCCGATTCGCTGCTGCGATTCGTGCTGTGGCTCGGGACGCATACGGTCTATCGCATCCGCGTGGAGGGGCGCGAAAATATTCCCGAAACGGGCGGGGCGCTGCTGGTCTCCAATCACATCTCGTTCGTCGATGCGAATCTGTTGATCGCATCGATCGATCGACCGATCCGCTTTCTGATGTACCGCGGCATCTACGACCTGCCGTATGTGAAACCGTTCGCGAAAACGATCCGCGCGATTCCGATTTCCGCCGAGCAGCGGCCGCGCGAAATGATCCGTTCGCTGCGCGAGGCGACGAGCGCCATCAAGAACGGCGAAATCGTCTGCATCTTTGCCGAGGGGCAAATTACGCGCACCGGCCAGATGCTGCCGTTTCGCCGCGGCATGGAACACATCATGAAGGGTGTCGACGCGCCCATCGTGCCCGTGAATCTCGACGGTGTGTGGGGCAGCATCTTCAGCTTCGAGCGCGGTCGGTTCCTGTGGAAGCTGCCGCGAACGATTCCGTATCCGGTTACGGTGAGTTTCGGCAAGCCGCTGCCGCCCACCGCCTCGCCATTCGAGGTGCGGCGCGCTGTCGAGGAATTGCAGACGGCAGCGTTCCGCCATCGCCGGGCGCGCCTGCGCACGCTTCATCGCTTGTTCCTTCGTACCGCACACCAGCATCCGTTCCGATTCGCCATGGGAGACAAGCGGCGGCCGCGAATGAACTGGGGCAACGTCCTGCTCAACGCCATCTTTCTGGCGCGCCGCCTGCGCCCAACGTGGGCCGGCCAGGAGATGGTCGGCATCCTGCTGCCGCCGTCGGTGCCTGGCGCGCTCGTGAATTTCGCGGCGATGCTTTCGGGAAAAGTTCCGGTGAATTTGAATTACACGTCGTCGGACGAAGTGCTGGCATCGTGCGCCAGCCAATGCCATCTCAAGACCGTCATTACCACCCAGCAGCTGCTCGATCGAATTTCGCTGAAAGTGCCCGGCGAGACTGTGCTGCTCGAACAGCTGGCCACCGGACACGGTTTCTTCGAGCGGCTCATGGCGCTGCTCATGTGGTTCTGGCCTGGTCGAACGCTGGAGCGAGCGCTCAGCGACGGCCAACCGCGCACGCTCGACGACCTGGCAACGGTAATCTTTTCGAGCGGCAGCACCGGCGATCCCAAGGGCGTGATGCTGACGCACTACAACATCGCCGCCAATATCGAGCAGATGGGCCAGACGTTCAGTTTCGATCGCGGGGACACCCTGCTGGGCGTTTTGCCGTTCTTCCATTCCTTCGGATTCACCGTGGCACTTTGGCTGCCGCCGGTGCTGGGCTTGAGTGTTGTGTACCATCCAAGCCCGTTCGATCTTGCGGC
>JASHRC010000253.1 GCA_030037525.1 Candidatus Acidiferrales bacterium
GTAGGTAAAGAAACTGCGGCGGAAGCAGATCGCCAGTCACGAAGCGGCCAAAAGGCCAAAACCGAAGGGGACATTTCTAATGAGGTAAGGATGGGGACATTTCTAACGAGGTTTGACATGGACGAGTTCACTGCGTTGACACGCCTTGGGTCGCATGCTACGTTCCGCGGCGGCATGGCGAAAGCATCCTCTCCCAAGCACCTGGCGGTCATCCCCGGCGACGGCATCGGCAAAGAAGTCATTCCTGAGGCAGTCAAGGTCTTGCGGGCCGCGGCTTTGGCGGGCGGACGCGACCTTGCGATCACCGAATTTGACTGGGGCGCTGATCGCTTTTTGCGGGACGGAACGACGCTGCCGCCCGACGCGATCGAAATGTTCCGCCGCGACTACGACGCCATCCTTCTTGGCGCGCTGGGCGATCCGCGCGTGTCCTCGAATCGGCAGGGTACCGATATCCTGATTGGCTTGCGCTTCCAGCTTGACCTCTACGCGAACGTGCGGCCCTGCGTGCTCTTCGACCGGCGTCTTACGCCTCTCAAAGGGCGCGGGGAATCCGACATCGACATCTGGGTCGTGCGCGAAAATACCGAAGGCCTCTACGCGAGCATGGGCGGGTTTTTCAAGAAAGGCACTGCCGACGAAGTCGCCACGCAGGAAGACATCAACACCCGCAAGGGCGTCGAGCGCATCATCCGCTACGCATTCGATCTGGCGCGGCGGCGGGGCCGCAAGCGGCTGTGCATGAGCGATAAATCGAACGCGCTCGCCTACGGACATGATCTTTGGCAGCGCGTCTTCCGGCAGGTGCGCTCTGAATACACCGAAATCGAATCCAGTCACATGTACATCGACAATCTGTTACTGCAGATGGTCCGTGATCCTTCACAATTTGAGGTGATCGTCACTTGTAACTTATTCGGTGACATTGCCAGCGATCTGGGCGCGGGATTGATCGGTGGTCTTGGCCTCGCGCCCTCAGGAAACATTCATCCGGGCCGGGTGTCGCTTTTTGAGCCGGTCCACGGGTCGGCGCCGGACATCGCCGGACAAGATCTCGCCAACCCCGTCGGCGCTGTTCTCGCGGCCGCCATGATGTGTGAGCACATCGGCTGGGGCACCGAATCGCGCGCGATCGAAACTGCCGTTCGCGCAGCCATTCGCGAGAACAAGACCACCAAAGACTTGGGCGGCTCGCTCACAACGCGCGGGGCTGGTGATTGGCTCGCAAACCTAGTCGCTTCCAGTTGACGGCTCTCTGACCCCTCACACCGCAGGTTCGTAAGCCGTTTTGTTCTCCTACCGGCTTCTTCTCTGTGCTTTCCAGGAGGTGAAGCTTGCGGCATACTGGCCCGATGCTGACCAAAGCAATCGCTACCGGCATGGTCGGGCTGCTGCTTTGGGCGCTTCCGTCCGTCGGTCAAGATTTGAAAAAGACTGATCCGCGATCTTCTGCGCCCGAGACTTCCGCTCCCGCCAATCAGGCGCAACTCTTGAAGTCGACCGAAGCCTTTGTCCGGCAGCTTTTCGCCTGGGGTCCAAACATCGAAGTGACGCTTGGGCCGTTCCGGCAATCCCCGGCCCCGGATTATTACACCGTACCCATTGAGATCTCCTTCAACGGCCAAAAGGAGTCGGGCGAGGTATACGTCAGCAAAGACGGCAAAACCTTGCTGCGCGGCGAAATCTACGACATGTCCGCCGACCCGTTCGCCGCCAATCGCGCCAAGATCCACTTAGACGGCAGCCCCAGCAGAGGCCCCGCCGATGCGCATGTCACTCTGGTGGAGTTTGCCGACTTCGAATGTCCGCACTGTCGCGAACTCTGGGAGGCCCTGAAGGCGGTCGAGCAGAAATATCCGCAGGTCCGCGTCGTCTATAAGGATTTCCCGCTCACCCAGATTCATCCCTGGGCCAATACGGCGGCGCTCGGCGGCCGCTGTACCTTCGAACAATCCGAACAGGCCTTCTGGAAGGTACACGACGCGATCTTTGAAAATCAGGACCTGATTTCGCCTGAAAACGTTTGGGACAAGCTCATCGGGTTCGCCACTGCCTCCGGCCTCAACGCCGAGGCGTTCAAGGCCTGCATTTCTGCTCCGGATACTCAAAAGGCGATTGATGAGAGTCATGCCGAAGGAGTCGCCCTGGGCGTCAGCAGCACGCCGACGGTCTACATCAACGGACGTCCTCTGGTCGGCGGAGACATCACCACGCTCTCCCAGTACATCGACTTCGAACTGGCAGCCCAGAAAAAATAGCAGACGTCGTCCGGCCGCCAGCTCTCAGCGAGTCTCGTGCAACTGGCGTATCAGCCGTTCCAGCTTCGTTTCTCGGGTGGTTGATGCGAGAAAGCTTTTCCAGTCCACATCGGGAAATCCCATGCGCGCTGTCTCAGCGGCGAGCTGCTCGCGCCAGTGTTTCTGGTCACGAGTTCTGGATCGGACGATTGCTTGGTAGACAACGGCGTGGTCTGGTTCGTGCCACCGGTGAGTGGCTAAGCTGTGCTCGACCCGGATCCACTCACTCGGCCCGATTTCGCGGGTGAGGAGCGCGCTCAGAATAACGCGCTCAAGGTCGGCGGCGCTCATACGATCGGGGCTATTCCGATGCTTCGGCTTTGCGCGGGGTCGGAAAACTGAAACTGGGCCGCAGCTAAATCACGCGGCCGCGTTGGCTACGGGGCGGACGAAATCAATCCGATCAATCGTCGCTGCGACACCGTAAACGGGGGTTGTCTCTCCCGGGATCGGGCTGATCCGCAGCGCCTTGGCACTGGCGCGGACGAGCACCGAAGTTCCGCGATCCTTGTCGGTGGGAAGGGCAAACGTCAGTTCCAAGCCAGCGCCGGGCTGAAGGTTCACACCCGAATGGAAATACACGCCCGTCCTTGAGATGTCACGAAGTTGCGCTGTGTAGTACTCGGCGGGCCTCCTCCGCGACGTGGAGACCTGTAGCGGCAGGTAGACCTCATACCTCCGAGCTTTTCTCCGTTCCCCCATATAGCCCCCTTCTTATCGACTGCGGACAGCACGAACTGTGCCATGGCGCCAAGGCCAAAGTTCCCCTGATTTCACGCCACTTACCGCAGCAGGGTCGGGAATAAACGACAGGGGGAATGGAAAAACTTCCCTAACTGGGAAATACCTGCACGCCAGGCGGAACCTAAGTGCATGAAACTTCTTGGTCTTAGGGCTGGGGGCTAGGAGAAAGAGATGCGAAACCGGCTCTACAAAACCGGATCGTGCAAGATCGAGGCGCCCTCGGCTTCGGTGAAGAGTCCCTTGGTGATCATCAAGCGAACAAGCCTCTTCACTGCCGCATCTTGGGGCGTACTCGTCGCCGATCCGTGGGTCTGGTGGGCGGTGGCTAAGGGCGGCGCACTCTGTTTCCTGCCTGTGGGCTCGCCGAGCCAACTGTCCAGGGCGTCCTGCACCGGATCGTGCAAGATCGAGGCGCCCTCGGCTTCGGTGAGAAGCCCCTTGGTGATCATCAGGCGAACAAGCCCCTTCACCGCCATATCTTGGGGCGTGCTGGTCGCCGATCCGTGGATCTGGTGGGCGGGAGCTAGGGGCGGCGCGCTCTGTTTCCTGCCTGTAAGCTCGGCAAACCAACTGTCCAGGGCGTCCTGCTGCTGGGGCTCCATGCCACTGAAGGCGATACCCATGCCCAAGCCGGTCTGCGAGTACACAACCAGGCCGCCAGTCTCAAAGGTCGTTTGGCCCTTGCGCACCGAGACTCGGACCTTGGCGCCAACTGGGAACGGAAGTATCGTATCGACGAAGCAGCCGCCCGGGCCCAGATCGGTCGTTCGCGTGGAAAACCGGGCGCCAGAACTGAGTTCGACAACTTCGGCCGAGGCCGTGAAGGTGTGCCGATCGGCATTCCGGCGATCGGAAGTGGCCGCGGCCGCTGCACGCGAGTGCTTTTTCGCCCCGTGTTCATACATCGCCATTGCACCTGCCTTCCATGCTGGGGAGACCAGGTTCCCAGATGCCATTCTCACTGCCGTCCGCGTTAACTGACAAGTTCAATTGCCCGGGCCATTGCCCAAAAGCCAATTCCAGTTGTCGCGACTGACGGCCCTAGAGAAGAAAACGCAGCGCAATCCCCCGCTTTTGACGGTCATGATCTTCAAGCCTCACGACCGACGCCAAAAACTTCCGATGAGCGGAGACATTGTCGCCATAGGGAAAGGTAACGATCAATCGCATGCCCACAAAGTAGTGAGGCATGCTGGTTACGAAGTAGAGTCCATCGCGCGTGAAATCGACCACCTGCCCAACGTCCTCGATCTCAACAAAGCGAGCGTCGAAGGGTCTAACATGGACCGGCAAGGAAACCTTCAGACGCTTTCTGCGCCGGGCATCACGGGGCGCGCTTTTGGCCACCCTCATCCGTGGCCATGCGGCTGTGCTCATCTGGCTGCTCCTCGAAGTCGAAATCCGGGTTAATGGTAGTCTCTCGAGGCCCGGCCACATATGGAACGCGCGTACTAACCTGCCTCAACTAAAGTCCTCGGTGTAGGAATCGACTCAGTTCGGGGCTCTCTGCTTGCTAGGTGAGGCGGGGCGCCGGGTGTGTCGCTCGCCGGCCAGGCGCGGTACGACTTCCGAGACGCAAAGAAACGCCAGCGCGACTAAAATGCCGAGCAGGATGTAGGCGACCAAAAAGGCCTCGCATTCTTCCCCAGTACCTCTGCTCTCGGCACGCCTCATGCCACTGCGCTCGAGTTTGTATTTTATTGAATCAACGGTGGATAGCTTTGAATTCGTCTCAATCCAGTGTGGCGGGCTGGAAGCAACGTAGCCCGCCAGACACCCCAGGTGGG
>JASHRC010000254.1 GCA_030037525.1 Candidatus Acidiferrales bacterium
AGGTCGAAGGACGCGAAGAAGCCGCGCCAGAGGTGAGCGGTGTAGAAACCCTCGAAGATTTTTTCCGTCCCGTAGGTAAGCCCCCCGTCGCCGAGCAAAAAGCCCAGTCCGCTCAGGGCCAGGTACCGCTGATGCGCGGCTACGATCGCATTTGTCACGAAGGCGGCCCCAGCGCGATCGTTACGCCGATGCCATGAACTGCCCAGCGCGAAACCTCCTAGTTCGAGCGTGCGGTCGTCTTCCGTATACGCGAAGGACTCGTTGCGGCCATCGCTCCATCCCAGGCGGCCGAAGACGCCGACCCGCGATGTGAGTTCCTGTTCGAAATTCAAGCCAAATCCGTAGCGATGGCGCCCTTGGCGACGCGTGGCGATGATGTTGGGCGTCGGTGTCAAGTGGTCGAGATAATCCGCGATCGCCTGGCGATAACTCCCCATGTTCGCCTGATTCAGGTAACTCAACAGACGCACCGCACTCCGCCTGTGTGCGATCAAGCTTCCCTGCGCCACCAGTTCCAAATTTTCCGCCCGGGCGCGCGCGATGTCGGCCTCGAGATAGTTGCCGTTGGCTATCTTCGGCTCCAAGACCGTGGCGAATCGAGCCGAGAACCAATGATCGTCGTATTCCAGCATCCCGCCATCGGTATAGCCGCGGGTGTTGGCGGCGTAGTCGTATGCGCCGTTCGTGTCTACCGTCCAATTCAGGAACTGCAGATGACTGTCGCTGCCCCAGGTGTTCACGTCAAAGAAGTCGACGAGATCAAATTTCCCAAAGCGGAATTCGATCCGCCGCGCGGGCAAGGACGTCGCGAGGTTCAGCTCGTCCCGCTCGACTTCGATGCGCTGGTCGCTCAGCGGAATGATCTGCCGCAATAAGAGCCGGGCCAGATAAGGCGTCCTTGCCAGTGGAATCCCTTCGACCGTCCGCACAGAGTCTAGGTTGGTGTAGCCAGCCAGACCGAACGCACTCCCGATGCCGCCCCCAGTGGCCCACTCTACGTCCGCGAAGACTTCCGTCCACGGCCTAAGCTCGTAACCGCTGTAGAACGTCAAAACATGGGTAGTCGCGCTCTGAGCCCATGGGGTCAGGCTATTTGGTCCGCTGTATAGCGCCGGGAATTTCGGATGCCACTGGAAGACGATGTTCGCCTGGCCCGAGATCCAGTACCGGCTCGACTGCGAATGGGGAAAAACAGTCAGCATGTCGCCGTCGCCCGGGTCGGCATCGGATGGCGCACCCGCGCCCGGCTGCGAGCCAGTCTCGACGGTCTGCGCGCTCGGCCCGGGTGCTGGATCGCTCACTTGCGCCGACGGTAACGTCTGCGCCAGGGCAAGCCCAGGCGCGACAACACACACCATGAGGATCGCTAGAATTCGAACCGGGAATGGGTGAAAGTGACGCATGCTATGTGGCTCGGAAGCATCGGAAACGTACTCGGCAACCCCAGAGTAAACTATGCGCCGGAGAGCCGCGTTACGGCAGTATTCAATGCATATCCTCGAGACCATGCTTTGCGTTTCCCGCAGCATGGCTCCGATCGGCTTGGTCTGATCGATTCGCAAGTCGTCGCTACGGGATGAGGAACGCCAGCAGGCCACGACCGCCGTCCGAGCTCACATTGGGCAGCTTCCCCAGAGACGATGGGACAGCCGTAGCTTTACCAAGGCAGAGGTGAACAATCCAGATTACCACGCAACAGGGAAAAGCAGTGCGGGGTGGACGTGCTAAAACTGGATTGGACCCGATCGACTCGAGTTCAGATGTCGAGGCCAGCGTTGCGAGCGAAGCTCTCGAAAACAAGCATGGTATCGGGGGGGCGAGAACATTTTGAACCTGGGATCCTCGAATGCTAGCACTGAGCAGCGGCGACTAGGATGCGGCCTACGAATTGCGACTCAGGTGTCCGAGATTCCCTGTTTCCTAGTCCCCCCACGAGCACGCATCACTCGCTCACCTTCTCGCCATGACGTTGGCAGCTCCGAGTTCTTGCCTGTTCGAGCCGCGATAATCATCGTCCGCGCCGCCAAACTGAGGCATGGACCGCAAATTCCAAAGTACGGTTGCTGAATGGTCGCAGCAGGCGTAAGCTGTTTGCGCTAATTTCCTCTTCTTCAGGAATGAGAGGTCTCGTGGCTGCGATCATGCTCGCGCACATCGCTAAAACCCCAGAGCGCAATTAAGAGAATGAAAAAGCAAGGAGTGAGTAACATGGACCGCACAACACAGGCATTGCAGCAGGAACTCGCAACCTGGATTTGTCTTGCATGCAACCGCCATTATTCCCGTACGGCGGCGGAAAGCGTGGATTGGCAATGCGAGGATTGCAAGCTTCCGCTTCTTGACGCGCGTGGGCACCAGGGCGAAGCAAAAAAGGCGGCATAGTGTCCAGGAAGAGCGTTCAGCCCGAGGTCGTGGGCTAGATCGGCGGCTTTTCTCTAACCCATGAGTCCGGGTTGCACCGTTCTATGACCGGGCAAGATTTGCGCGGAATAATTCTGCCCTTTGGGATTTTTCACAACGAACTAACGCCGTTAACTCGGATGCCGCCGACAGCACAGTCCGCAGAAACCAGCCTGACCCGCGAGCCGGGGTAACGGTGATGCAAGCTTAAGGCCTTTCTACTGCTTGGGCTGCTCGGCGCCCGGCGCAGTCTTCTGGGCACCTCGCTTAGCATGCTCTACAGCTGCGCGGCAGGTCTGCAAGTCGCTTGCACTGACCGGAACCTCGATTGGCTTTCCGTCCCGCGTAGGCTTACCACCGTGCACCACGGGGTCGAAGCAATCTGCCCAAACGCCATTATCTGTCTTCCATTCCCCCACAACGAATCCCAACTTCTTGCATTCTTCGACTATTCTTTGGCAAGCCTCGTTGTTTTGCGCGGCGTTCTGCACGGCCTTGTGGGCTTGCTGGGTGGCCGCCGAATGCTGTGCCGTCGCCTGCGCCATAGCACTTATCCCGACTGTCGTCGCTGCGAGAAACGTTCCTGATAGTAAGATCCGACTGATTGCGCTTCTGTTCATAGTGCCCTCTCTGGTTGGAAGTTCAAACCTTATAATCCGCACTATATCATTTTACGGGAGATTCGGAGATTCGAACATCGTCCGCGTAGCCGGATACGCCAAGCTGCAAGAAAGCTCTCGATGCGTTATTTCTCGTCTGGGCGAGATGACGATGTGGACATTCGTATGGACAGGCGCACCTCTTCTCTACAGCGTGACCTGCAGAATGGAGGGAAAAGAGTTGGTCGGGGCGATTGGATTTGAACCAACGACCCCCTGCGCCCAAGGCAGGTGCGCTACCAGGCTGCGCTACGCCCCGACATCTATCGCTGCACTGATTCTAAACTACTTCCACGAACTTTGCCGCGAACGAGCCCCACAAGCTCCTTAT
>JASHRC010000255.1 GCA_030037525.1 Candidatus Acidiferrales bacterium
GGCCGACATCATTGAAGAGATGAATCCGGACGAGGCCGCCGACCTGATCCAGAATCTGGAGCCGGAAACCTCCCAAGAGGTTCTGGAAGAGATGGACCGTCAGGAAGCGAATGAAGTGAAGCAGTTGCTGCGCTTTGAGGAAAACACGGCGGGCGGGATGATGAACACGCAATTTGTCATGGTGGGCGATGATGCGACCCGCGGCGAGGTCGTCGATTACATCCGCTTCCACGAAATCTCGCTCGATCAGCTCGACAACATCGTGCTGATCAATAAGGACGCGCAGCTGGCCGGCACGGTGCCCGTCGCGCGCCTGGTTCTGGCCGGCTCAGACCAACGCATGACCGAGCTCGCCTTTGAACCGCTGCTGTCGGTTCCGCCTGACGCGAGCGACCGGGACGTATTCGAGCTTTTCGACAAATATAATCTGCGGAGCTTGACGGTCGTCGACGAAAACAAGGCCCCAATCGGGACCATCACCGTGGACGACGTGGTCAGCAGACTATGCGCCAAGCTCTAGCGGAATGCGGAAAGAGGTCCGGCTTTGGCTGGCCGGGGGTCGAGCTCCCGATACCAGGTGACGAGTAACGACGCTCGGCCCACCAGCGATTCGATCGCGATGAACACTTGGGTCACATTGACCGATACGGTCTCGCGGCTGACCAAGCGCAGATTCAATGCGCGCACGCGCTCGCTCCGCAGGCGCCTGGCCGTTTTTCTCGCCGTGGTGGGCCCGGGTTTGATCACCTCGAATGTCGATAACGACGCCGGCGGAATCAGCACTTATTCGGCGGCGGGCGCGCAATTCGGCTATGCGCTGCTGTGGTCGCTCATTCCCATGACCATCGCCCTTTACGTCAGCGAAGAAATGTGCGCGCGTATGGGCGTTGTGACCGGCAAAGGCCTTTCCGACCTGATCCGTGAGGAATTCGGCTTCCGCTCCACGTTTTTCGTGATGATTGCCGCGCTCGCCGTCGATCTGTTTAATACCGTGGCGGAGTTTTCCGGTATCGCCGAAGGTGGGGAAGTGCTGCATGTCAGCCGCTATGTCTCGGTGCCCATCGCCGCGATTCTGGTATGGCTGCTGGTGATGTATGGTAGCTACCGAATTGTGGAGAAGATCTTTTTGGTGGCCTGCGCATTCTATCTCTCCTACGTCGGTTCGGCATTTCTGGCCAAGCCCGCGTGGCTCTTTGCGGCGAAGCAAACGATCGTTCCGTCGGTTCAAATGAATGCGCCCTACGTGTTGATGTTGATTGGACTGGTGGGGACGACCATCGCCCCTTGGCAGTTCTTCTACTTGCAGGCGGGATTTGTCGAAAAACGCGTCGGACCCAGACAGTACAAACACGCCCGTCTGGATGTACTGGTCGGCAGCATTTCCTGTATGGTGATCGTTTTCTTCATCATCATCGCCTGCGCCGCCACGCTCAACGTCCACGGCCTGACCAGCATCTCCAGCGCCAAGGAGGCGGCCCTGGCCTTGGAGCCGCTGGCAGGAAAGTTCGCCGGCGTGCTGTTTGCCTTTGGTTTGCTGAACGCTTCTCTATTCGCGGCCTCCATTCTGCCGCTTTCCACCGCTCACGTGATCTGCGAAGGGCTGGGCTTCGAGGCCGGTCTGGACCGCAAGTTTACCGAGGCGCCGACGTTTTATTCACTCTACACGCTGCTGATCATGGTGGGTGCGGGAATCGTGCTCATTCCGCGCGCGCCACTGTGGAAGATCCTGCTCTATTCGCAGGTAGGCAACGGAATTTGGCTCCCCGTCGTGTTGATTTTCATCCTCTTGCTGATCAATCGCCGCGACTTGATGGGCGATTACACCAACAGCTGGGGTTTTAACGTCATCGCTTGGGCCTCGAGCATCATTATGATCGTGCTCACCCTGATCCTGATGTACACGGCGATCTTCCAGCCTGTTTCGACGGGCCTGTCCGGATTTTTGCTCAAGCTTTTCCGCTGGAGCTAGCGCGGGCCTGGCGGTACGGGAGAAGCCGGTTTTCTCACCTTCGCTCTGGCCGACCAAAGGGGCAGAGATGGCCGCGGTTGCGGATCCGGGGTGCGTGTGCTACTTTCGGGCTCGGGCGTTTCCTGCGCACTCGAGACGGCCGGGGCCGCCGGCACGACCACTTTCCTTGAGCATTTTCCCGTGAAAGCTGCGGAGACTTTCAAGCCCGCCGACCGTGAGGAAGCGGAGCTTCTCGCAAAACTCGATCCCGAGCGCCTGCCGAGTCATGTGGCCATCATCATGGATGGCAACGGGCGCTGGGCCGAGCGGCGCCATTTGCCGCGCATCGCCGGCCATCGCGCCGGCATGAAAAGAGTGCGCGACGTGATCGAAACGTGCGCCGAGTTGCACGTTGCGTGCCTCACGCTCTACGCCTTCTCCCTTGAGAACTGGCGCAGGCCGGAGGCGGAAGTGGATTTTCTGATGCGTCTGTTGCGCGAGTATCTCAAGCGCGAGCTGCCCGAGATTCACAAGAACAATATCCGGCTGCTCATCATCGGGCGTGCCGAACAGCTGCCCGCAAACGTCCAGAACGACATTGCCGAGGCGATGCGGCAGACGGCGCACAACACGGGGATGAAGCTGGTCGTCGCGCTCAATTACGGAGGACGCGCCGAATTGGCCGATGCTTTCAACAGGATGCTCGATTCGGTTCGTGAAAACCGGCTGGCCTCTTTTCGCGCGGATGAGCAGACCATATCCAACCACCTCTACACGGCAGGCCTGCCCGATCCCGACCTGCTGATTCGCACCAGCGGCGAAATGCGAGTGAGCAATTTTCT
The DNA here is from genome assembly GCA_030037525.1 of Candidatus Acidiferrales bacterium. GTDB lineage: Bacteria > Acidobacteriota > Terriglobia > Acidiferrales > UBA7541 > Palsa-295. The sequence continues at coordinate 2,791 of JASHRC010000255.1, forward strand.
TCTCTGGCAGATCGCTTACGCCGAAATCTATGTGACCGAGACGCTCTGGCCCGATTTCTCCCGAGCCAGACTCCTCGAAGCGTTGCTCGAGTACCAAAAGCGTGAACGGCGCTACGGCGGCCTCGGTGCCGGGCCTGCCGGCACGGCGCCGGCGGAGGGCAACCGAAAGCGCGCCCGCTCGCACATACCGTCGGGCCATTCGGTGCGAGGCTGACCGGCGAATGCTCGCCCGAGTTTTGACCGCCGCCGTCTTGGTTCCCCTGGTTGTTGCGCTGGTGTGGTGGGGCCCGCCGGCGCTGCTGACGGCGGGCGCAGCGGTTGTCTCGCTCCTGGCTCTCGTCGAATTTTTCGGTCTTGCCGAGCGCGTGGGGCTGCGCGCCTTTCGTTACTGGACGCTCGGGTGTGCGGCCGCCGTGTTCTACGCGCAATACTCGGCCGGATTGGTCGAGAGGCATTCCTTCTCCGGGTGGTCGATTATCCGCGAGACCACCGGTGCGGTGCCGCTCGAAGCCGTGCTTCTCCTGTTCATCCTAGGCATGGCGGCCATCGGGATTGGCACACGGCGGCCCCGGTACGAGGTGTTGCCGGGAATGGCTGCCGGCGCGGCGGGGCTCCTGTTTGTGGCGCTGCCTTTCAGCTATCTGGTGCGACTCGATGAGATCGAGCCGAGCGGCCGCCGTTTGGTCCTGTTCACTCTCCTTCTGGTGTGGGCGGGAGACACGCTGGCCTATTTTGTGGGTAAGGCGCTGGGGCACCTGCCCATGGCGCCCGAACTCAGCCCCAAGAAAACCTGGGAAGGGGCGTGTGCGAATCTCATTGGGTCGCTTGTCGTCGGCTTCGCCTTCGCGCGCTGGATGGAGGTGGATCCGGTCGAGATGCTCACGGTCGCCGGGCTCGGCAACCTGGCCGGCCAGCTGGGCGATCTGGTTGAATCGGCCTACAAGCGAGGGGCGGCGACGAAAGACTCAGGTTCCTTGCTGCCTGGCCACGGCGGAATTCTCGACCGAATCGACAGCCTGATCTTGGCAAGTCCGGTCGTGTGGGCGACTTGGCAATGGTTCACCGCGCGGTAGAACCGGCTACTCGCGGCTGCCCGCAAACAGTCGCGCAATCGCAACCAGCGCCACAGCACCCACAATCGCCGCCGCGAGGCTGCCCCAAAAACCTCCGGCTGAAATTCCCAGTTTGGTGAAGATCCAGCCGCCAATCACTGCGCCGACCAGTCCCAGAATGATATCGACAATGCACCCAAACCCGCGGCCGCGTGTGACCGTTCCCGCAACCCAGCCGGCAATCAGTCCGACCACCAGCCAGGCGATCAGGCTGTCGGTACGTATTCCGATAAAGTAGACATGGGAGCGCTCGACGAGGGCGAGGGTGGTCACGAAGTGCCTCCCAATTTATCCCTGGCAGAAGGCGTAAGCGAGGCACTTATAGACGAGCTTCGCAGCCAGGGCGTCTGAGGCGTGGTGTCCTGCCTGGGGAACCAGATCGACCACGTCCAGGCCCACAATCTTCTTATGTCCGGCGACCGCGCGCAAGAGGGAGGTCACTTGATGCCAATCCAGTCCACCGGGCTCGGGCCGGCTGGTAGCCGGCACGATGGAGGGATCAAACCCGTCCATGCTGACCGTTAGATATACGCTCGAGCTGATGTCCGCCAGGACCTGAGCGATCCAGCTCTTGAGCGGCAGGCGGGCGATGTCGCACGCCCAGTAAATTTTGGTGGGGAGACCGGCGAGATCGTGCGCTTCTTCAGAGGAAATCGAGCGGATGCCCACTTGGACGGCGTGGCACACGTCGGTGACGCGCCGCATGGCCGAGCCGCTGGTTCGAATGCTCCCCTGGTCCCGGCGCAACGCGGCGTGGGCTCCGATGTGCAGCACGCTCAGATTCCTATACTTCTTGGAGAGCGCCGAGACCAGCGGCGGCGTGAGCAATTGCTCGCCCCCGAGAGCGACCGGGAATTTTCCGTCTTCGACCAGGGCGCAACCGGCGGTGAAAAGCTCGGTGACCACTTCGTCGAGCGAGCCGTCCATCGTGTCGATGGCAGCGAGCGTATGGATGCCGATTTCTTTATATGGATCGACCTCGAACTCTTCATCGTAGAGTTCGAGGTTGCGGCTGGCCGCCAGAATCGCTGCGGGGCCGTTGCGCGTGCCGGGGTGAGAGGTCGCCGAGCACTCCAGCGGAACCGGAAAAATGACCGCGCGCGAGGACTCGTAACTTGAATGCTCTTCAGGGATGCCGCCGAAGTTTTCGGGCCGTGTGGCCGTGTAGCGGCCCATGCTCAGGTGCGAAGGCTCAAAAATCATGGTCGATGGGTCCGGGCCGCGCGGCGCAGCCAGCACCGCTTTGCCAGCCACCGATGGCGTTCGTTTCACCTTACCCAGTGGGAAGGCTCTTGGCAAACGAATAACCGGCCAGTCGTTCCGAGATTGCAAGAGGGTCGCACCTGATACGGCGAGAAGAGGTCTAGTCGTAGTATTCAGCGCCAAGATGGGTGATCAGCTCTTCGCCGACCATCCAGCGCAGCGTGTTTTTGAGTTTCATGAGCTGGATGAAAAGGTCGTGCTCGGGGTAGAGCTCGCGCGCGCACATGGGCGACTTGAAATAGAAGCTGAGCCATTCCTGAATGCCGCGCATCCCGGAGCGATGTGCGAGGTCCAGGAAGAGTGCCAGGTCGAGAACGATCGGAGCGGCGAGAATGGAATCGCGGCACAGGAAATCCACTTTGATCTGCATCGGATAGCCGAGCCATCCGAAGATGTCGATGTTGTCCCAGCCTTCTTTGTTGTCGCCGCGCGGCGGATAATAGTTGATGCGGACCTTGTGATAGAACTTGTCGTAGAGAGCCGGATAGATTTGCGGCTGCAAGATGTATTCGAGCGCGCCGAGTTTGGATTCCTCCTTGGTTTTGAACGAGCCGGGATCGTCGAGCACTTCGCCGTCGCGATTGCCCAGAATGTTCGTCGAAAACCAGCCGTGAAGCCCCAGCATGCGCGCCTTGAACGCGGGCGCCAGCACAGTTTTCATCAGCGTCTGGCCGGTCTTGAAGTCCTTGCCCCCGACCGGGACATGCTTCGATTTCGCATAATTTTCGAGCGCCGGAATATCGACCGTGAGATTGGGGGCGCCATTTGCGAAAGGCACGCCCTCGCTGATCGCGGCATAGGCATAAAGCATCGACGGCGCGATCGCCGGATGGTTCGACTGCATCGCCTTTTCAAAGGAGGCCATATCCTGGTGCACCGCCTCGGCCTTCAGGAACACTTCTGTCGAGGCACACCAGATCATCACCAGTCGGTCGAGCTTGTTTTTCTTTTTGAAATTGCGAATGTCTTCGCGAATCTGCTCGGCGAGATCGAATTTGGTTTTACCCTCTTTTACGTGGGTTCCTTGCAAATTCTTCACGTAGTTCTGATCGAAGGCGGCCTTCATCGGCCGGATACCTTTCAAAAACTTCTGCACTTTGGCCAGGTCTTTCCCGTCGAGGACGCCCGCCTTGACGGCTGCCTGGTTGGCATCGTCGGGGTAGACGTCCCAGCCGCCAAAAACGAGATCGCCCAGCCCGGCTAGCGGCACCAAGTCCTTGATTTTCGGGATGCGGGCTTCGGTACGCTTGCCCAGCCGGATGGTGCCCATCTGGGTGAGCGAGCCCACCGGACACGCGGCGCCCTGGCGGATCAGCTCGACACCGGCCATCAGCGTGGTGCTCACCGCCCCCATTCCCGGCGTCAAAATGCCCAGCTTTCCTTGGGGCGGCGCAATCGTTGCGGGCCTGCGCATGCGATTTCATCCCTTTCGTTCGTAGAAGAATTCGGCGCCAAAGCCAGAGGACTTGCGCCTGGCCGACCGTCTAGCGCTTCGTTTTTCCGGACCAAAGCAAAGCATGATGCGGTATCGCGCACCGTTTTGCAATTGATTCGCGACAGATGCCAAGCACGCCGGGCGGCCGTGCTCGAATCGGTGTAAAATCAAGCGATGAACGGCCAGCGACGAAAGGGGGCGCTTGCGCAGCTGCTGGGGCGGGCCGCGCAGGCCGGTTTCCAGCGCGCCTACCAGCAGATTCGAATCGACGAGCTCCGCTACTTCGAGCGGGTGAAGCGCGCGCATCGACTGCCGATCGAAACCTGGCCGGACATGTTCCTGCTCGGCCCGGAAGTGATCAACCCGATCGCCGAGCGGACCATCGGCGCCGCCGCCAAGATAGCCGCGCTCGAGGGTATGGGACTCGGACTGGGCGGGTTTTTGACCGTGGTGCCGGATATGGGCATCCTCGCCGCGATCACACTGCGCATGCTGCAGAAGCTCAGCCTGCTGTACGGCTTCCAGTACCGCACCGAGGAAGAGAACATTTCGCTGTGGGTGGCGGCGGCCACTGCGGCGGGCGTTGACATCGGCCGGGATTTCCTGGAAAAACAAGCGGTCGAGAAGCTGGTGCCGCGGATCATCGACAGTATGGCCGCGAAAGTCGGCGCCGAAGTCGCAGAGAAGTGGGCCGGGCGTATCGTCCCGGTATTGAGCGCGGGCGCTGCCGGTGCGATCAACTATTATTTCGTGCGCGGTTGGGGACGCCGCGCCCAGAAGCATTTTCTCGCTCGCCACTTGGCCGTAATCGATCGTCACGGCTTTCGGCGCGTCATCCATCCTTCCCAGGCGCGCCTCCTCGCCTCTGGCTCTACGACCTGAGTGTTTTGCGTTTAACTGGCTGGGTCGGACTGTTCGAGCGAGCCACGGTCCCAATGGCCGAGATTCGCTGCTGCTTCGTAGGTGCTATGGAAAAATTCCATCAGCAGCGAACGCGGTTCGGCTGCCGTGCGCACGTCATCGTAGGCGAGCAGGAATTCGCCGAGCGGCGCGTGATAGAAGGCCTTTGCGGGTCCAACCCGAGCGTTCGGGAACCCGGGAGGCTCCGGCGCGGCGTAGGCGTAAAACATCGGCGTGGTAATCTCGCCTCCCCCCGGCCACCATCCAGCGCTCGACACTTCGTGTGAGTAGGCCTCGCGCATGATGCGGTCGGCCTGGGGGCGTTCGGGCGCCCGGCGGCCGGAGAAGCGCGTCGCCGCCAAATCGAAACTGCCCCAAAAGAAATGTACCGGACTGGCTTTTCCGATGAACCGTGCGCGAAATTCCTTAAGAATCGTGTCGACCGACACCAGGATTTGCCAGAAGCGCTGCGCGTACTCCGGGTCATACGACGCATGCTGCCTGTCGCGATCGAAGCGAACCGCACCGGGAATTTCGACTGGCACGGGCCAGAGCTTCGCATCGATCGCAAGCGAGGCGACGGTGGCCAGAAATTCGGCGTAGAAATCGGCAACGCTGCGGGGAGCGAGCGCAATCGTTTTCGTTTCACCCGTGCTGGTCCTGAATCGCAGTACGTGGGCCGAGAAATCGAACTCCACCTCGAAAATTCCCGCGGAGTAGGGAATTGCGGAGGTAGTAAGTCCGCGCGCGCTGACGTAGAGCGGGACTTGCCACCAATGGTTCAGTCGCGGCGAGAGCGCCAACCGCAGTTTGCCCACCATCTGCGTCCACAAGTGAAGCGTTTCACGCGTAGGAGCCCATTCCGCAAGCGGCAGCTCCGGCCACGCCTGCCGAGCCCCGGAGATGGCCGCCATACCGCCTCCGTCTGCGCAAAAGCGCACCGCGCGCTAGACTTCCATCTGATCGATGTAGCACCAGCGCCAGTCTTCGCCCGGCTCGAACGACCGCACGATCGGGTGATGGGCGGCGCGAAAGTGTTTGGTGGCGTGCCTGTTTTTCGAGCTATCACAGCAGCCCACGTGGCCGCAAATGAGGCACAGACGCAGATGCACCCAACTGTCGCCCATTTTTTCGCACTCTTCGCAACCTCGTGTGCGCGGCGCGACGTCTTGGATTTCTTTCAAATGAGGGCAGGATGAGACCATGGTCGCTACTCCCGCGAAGTGTGGTAGAACAAGCCGCTCCACTCTAACCTGGTCTGTCGAGCAATGCCAGAAAAGGTCGTGACCCTCCGCCGCCCACCCCTTGAGAACGCTCGAGCGTCTGCCCAGCCGCCTAAGCGGATCCGGCAGCTGCGGCGATCAGAATTGCCTGCGGGCACCGTCGAGCTGGCACGGTACCTGATTGGCAAAACGGTAGTCCACGATTCGCCCGACGGACGGCTGGCCGGGCGCATCGTCGAAACCGAGGCGTATCCGGTCGGCGATCGCGCGGGCCACGCCTTTGGTGGGTTGAAGGTGGCCAATCGCTCGCTGTTTTTGGAGCGCGGGCATGCCTACGTGCGCTTCACCTACGGGTCGTGCTGGATTTTCAATGTGGCCAGCGAAACCCGCGGAATCGGCGCGGGCGTCCTGATTCGGGCCATCGAACCGCTGGAAGGCATCCAGCAAATGATGCGTCGTCGCGGCGTCGCGAGACAGGTGGATATCGCGCGGGGTCCCGGACGCCTTACCGCGGCGTTCGGCATCGACAAGCGCTTCGACGGTGTGGACTTGTGCGATCCGGCAAGCCGGGTGTGGCTGGGCAGCCCTGTGCGGCCCGCCGGACCGATTGGCGTGAGCGCGCGGATCGGACTCTCCACGGCAATGGATCGCCGGCTGCGTTTTTACGAGCGCGGCAGCGCGTGCGTCAGCGGTCCGGCCCGCCTGCGAGTGTAGGGCGAGGGCCTGAGATCGTTACTTCTTTTTCTGGCCGGAGCCTTTGTCGGCTTTTGGGACGGGCGGGGTTTTTTCTTTGGCCTCAGACTTTTCCGCGGTTTTTTCGGGCTTTGCGGCACCGTCCCCTCCGCCCTCCGCCGCAGCCGAGCCCGAGCTCTTCGGGGCGTAATCGGTGACGTACCAGCCCGATCCCTTGAACTGGATCGCGGGCGCGGCCAGTTGGCGCTCGGCCTTGCCGCCGCATTTTGGGCACTTCTTGGTTGCTGAGGCTGAAACGCTTTCAATTTTCTCGAAGCGATGTCCGCATTTCACGCACTCATATTCGTAAAGCGGCAATGCAAAACCCCTTATCTTGCGGACGCGGCAATCAGTTTGGCTCGACCCGCCGCAGAACTGGAATTCGTGCTTCCCTCAAAACGTGTTCGATCACAGTTTCGCGCAGGCGCGACGCATCGTAATCGAAATGCAGCCGGTTGAGTTTCTCATCGAACCGAAATCGCTGCAGGCCATAGGTATTGGCGAAACGGCCCAGCGCCTGGAACTGTTCCGGCTTGAGTTTGTCCTGCAACTCATACGTTACGGTCATGAATGTCATACGGTGAGTATAACATCGCCGTCCTGTTATCCGATTCACACCGGGGAGCCGCTCAAAACAGAGTCGGGGTTCGAAAAATGGTGACCGCGTCGGCTTGGCCCGGCTACCAATCTGTGTGAGCGAGTCGCAGGGCATTGCCGATCACCGACACTGAACTGATGCTCATGGCCGCTGCGGCCATCATGGGGCTCAGAAGCAGGCCGAAAAACGGATACAGCACGCCCGCGGCGATCGGAATCCCCAGCGAATTGTAAGCGAATGCAAAGAACAGATTTTGCCGGATGTTACTCATCGTGGCACGGCTCAGCAGGCGCGCACGGACGATGCCTCGAAGATCGCCCTTTACCAGGGTCACTCCCGCGCTTTCCATGGCCACATCGGTGCCGGTTCCCATGGCAATTCCGACGTGAGCTTCGGCCAGCGCCGGCGCGTCGTTGATTCCGTCTCCGGCCATGGCCACCCATCGGCCCTCCGCCTGAAGGTTCTTGACGATGCTCGCCTTTTCCTGTGGTCGAACGTCCGCAAAAACGGAGTCGATGCCCAACGTTCGAGCAACCGCATTTGCGGTGGTGTGGCTGTCGCCGGTGAGCATGACGATGCGCATGCCGGTTTGGTGAAGGTTGCGGATCGCTTCGGGGGTCGTCGGCTTGATCGGATCGGCGACTCCGAGCAGACCAACGACGCAATCGCCGGCGACCACGAACATCACCGTCTGGCCCTCGGCGCGCATCGATTCGGCTTGTGGCGCCAACTCGCGCCAGTCCAGGCCGAGTGTTTCGACGAGCGCCCGATTGCCGACCGCACCGCGAAGATCATCGACGCGCCCGCGAACACCGCGACCCGTCAATGACTGGAATTCCGCGGCGGGCGCTACGGCAATGCCTCGCTCTTGCGCCCCTTTCACAATGGCGGCAGCCAGCGGATGCTCGCTGGCGCATTCAAGCGAGGCCGCTAGTCGCAGCAACTTTTTCGGGTCGTAGCCTTTGAGCGGCTCGATCCAGACCAGTTTTGGTTTGCCTTCTGTAAGTGTCCCTGTTTTGTCGATGACAAGCGTATCGACTTTTCCGAGCAGCTCGATCGCTTCGGCATTCTTGAACAGCACCCCGACCGACGCGCCTCTTCCTGTTGCGACCATAATGGACATCGGCGTCGCGAGGCCCAGGGCGCAAGGACAGGCGATGATCAGGACGGCCACAGCGTTGACCAGCGCATGCGCCATCCGCGGGGGCGGTCCCCAGAGCGCCCAGACGATGAATGTAACCACTGCAATTGCAACTACGATAGGGACGAAGTAGCTCGCGGCGCGATCGGCCAGCCTTTGAACAGGGGCCCGGCTGCGCTGCGCTTGGCTGGCCATGCGTACGATTTGCGCCAGCAGCGTGTCCGATCCGACGTGCTCGGCACCGAGGACCAGCGTGCCCGTGCCATTCACAGTTGCCGCGCTGACGCGCGCACCAGGCTGCTTTTCGACCGGCAGCGGCTCGCCGGTAATCATGGACTCGTCCACGCTGCTCGACCCGTCGAGAACTACTCCATCGACCGGAATTTTTTCGCCCGGACGCACGCGCAGGCGGTCGCCGACGGAAACCTGGTCGAGCAGGATGTCCATTTCCGTGCCGTCGGCGCGAACCAGGCGCGCCGTTTTGGGAGCGAGTCCCAGAAGGGCCCGGATGGCAGCCCCAGTGGCACTGCGGGCCTTGAGTTCGAGCACTTGGCCAAGCAGAACCAGCGTGGTGATTACCGCAGCCGCTTCGAAGTAGGGAGCGACCCGACCGCCCTCGGTTCGAAACGAATCGGGAAATGTGTTTGGCGCAAGCGTGGCGAATACGCTGTAGGCATAGGTGACACCTGTGCCGAGCCCGATCAGGGTGAACATGTTTGGGCTGCGATGGATGATCGATTGCCACCCGCGCACAAAGAACGGCCAGCCTCCCCAGAGAACGGTCGGGGTGGCCAGAAGCATTTCCCCAATGCCGATCGGCACCCAATTTTCTGGGGAGCGTCCGGGAACCAGATTCCACATGGCCATGGCGAAAACGGGAAGACTCAGAGCCAGACTGGCCCAGAATCTGCGCCGCATATCGCGCAATTCGGGATTTTCCGCTTCGGCAGGAACCGTGCGCGCCTCGAGGGCCATGCCGCAGATGGGGCAAGCGCCGGGCGCCGGTCGCACGATCTCGGGATCCATTGGACAGATATATTCCGTTTTGGCCGAGGGCCTCGCCGGCCATGCGGATTCGAGCGCCATGCCGCACTTCGGACACGGGCCGGGATGATCCTCGCGAACCTCTAGGTCCATGGGGCAGACATAGCAGGATCGATCATCGGCCGGACCAGGCGAGGGCGCTCGAGGTGGTGTCCCAGGGGCCCGAGCAGAGCGTGCGCCGCCCTCAACCAAAGGAAGCACCTCGCGGTGACCAGCGGGCTTGGCCACCAGGTATTTCTCAGGTGACGCGCGAAACCTGTCCGCGCAAGCAGGGCAGCAAAAGTAATAGCTCCTTCCCGCGTGGTCGACCCAGGCGCCGGCCTTCGCCGGGTCGACCTGCATGCCGCAAACCGGATCTCGCTCCATGGGGAACCATTATCCACGTAGAGAGCGGCAAAAAGGGCGCCAAAACGTGGTCTCGAGGGGCGTTGCGGCAGTGGTGAGCGATCCCTGGTTCGAAGCCTCGGCAAACGGCGAGGAACTTTTGAGCAAGGGCGTGCGTACCTAGCTTACGTAACCGCGAAAGGGCGGCAGGTGGCCTGCACTTGACTACGAGCAGCGGCAAAGCACGAAGCAAGAAACGAAGGAGACTGATCTTCTTGGGCGGCAGCGCGGCGGCACTCGTGCTGGTCGTGGTGGGAGCGACCGCCGCCCTGCGACCCAATCGCACGGTCGATCCCGACAAGCTCTCGACCGTTGAGCGAGGCGACATCGCGCGGTCGGTCGTCGCTACCGGCAAAATTGAGCCACTCACCAAAGTGGAAGTGAAGTCAAAGGCCAGCGGGATCGTCGAAAAAATTCTGATCGATGAAGGCCAGCGCGTCGAGGCCGGGCAGGTGCTCGTAGAGCTCGACAAAGAGCAGTTGCGCTCGGCCGTCGCCGAATCCATGGCCAACTTGGAAGCCGCCCGGTCGGCGCTCGAGGCGGCGGAAGCTGCGTACCAAAAGAATCTGGTCGATGCGCAAGGGCCGGACCTGCCCTTTCTCGGAAAGGACATGGAGCGCGCGCATGACCTCTACAAACAAGGCCTGATTGCGCTCAACGTGATGCAGGACGCGGAGAAAAACTATCAGCTGGCGCTCAACCACCAGGTTTCCGCCGAGCGCAACGCGGACATGGCCAAAGCGCAAGTGTCGGAGGCCAAAGCACAGATCGCGCAATCGAAAGCGGCGCTCGATAACGCAGAAGAGAATCTTCGCTACGCGACCATCACCAGCCCAATCGACGGGGAAGTGCTTTCCAAGGATGTGGAGGTCGGAGACGCGGTCAGCTCGATTCTAGTTTTGGGCTCGCAGGCGACGCTCGTGATGACTTTGGGCGACACGAGCGAAGTCTACGTGAAGGGACGAGTGGATGAGTCGGATATTGGCAAAGTCTACTTGGGCCAGACGGCGCGCATCGTGGTCGAGTCGTTCCAGGGCAAAACGTTTCAAGGCCGGGTCACTAAGATTTCCCCGCTGGGAGTGGAGAAGGACAACGTGACCACGTTCGAGGTGCGCGTCTCGATCGAGAATCCCGCGGGGGAACTGCGCGCCAATATGAGCGCCAACGCCGAGATTCTGCTCGAGGAAGACAAGCACGTGCTCGTTGTGCCTGAGGGCGCGCCGATATTTGACAAGGACCACAACGTCTGGGTCGAGGTGCCTGACCGGAAAGCGGACACGGGGCGACGACGAGTTCAAGTGAAGGTGGGCATCACCAACGGCGTAAAAGCGGAAATCCTGGCCGGTGTGGAGGAAGGGCAGCGGGTCGTTCTGCCGTAGAGGCTTTCGTGTCGTCGGGAACAGAAAAACGCGGGCGCAGCCTGGCGAGACAGGATGGCGTTTGGGCGGGATGAATTTGGGTGATCTGCTCAAAGATACGATCGGCACCTTGTGGGCGCACAAGCTGCGCACGTCTCTGACCATGTTCGGTATCGTCTGGGGAATTATCTCCATCACCCTGATGGTTGCGGCGACCGAAGGACTGCGCGTCGGGCTCAAGCGGAACCAGGAGACCTTCGGCAAGGACATCATGATCATTTTCAACGGCCGCACCAGCATGCAAGCAGGGGGCCTGCGCGCCGGCCGAGAGATCTATTGGAATGAGGACGACTACCTCCCGGTCGTCGACCAATCGCCTTCCTGTCGATACGTCCTGCCGGAAATCGGCAATCAAGTTCCTCTCCGCAGCCGGTACAACAACGCAACTCTCTTGGTGGTCGGATCGCTTCCGCCATTTGCCGACGAGCGCAGCATCGATGTCGCCGAGGGCCGGTTTTACAACGATCGGGACCAGGCGAACGCCAGCCGGGTGGCCTTCCTCGGGAGCGACGCGAAAAAGCAGCTCTACGGCGCCCGCCCCGCGATCGGCGAGACCCTCTGGCTCGAGGATATTCCCTACGCCGTGATCGGCGTGATGCGGGCGAAGAATCAGAATTCGGATTACGACGGAGAGGACGTCCGAAAAATTTTCGTTCCGTACGGCGCGATTCGCCGAGATTTTCCGAGCAGGCCGCCCCTGCCAGCGCATACCATCGAGCACATGATCGTGGTTCCGAAATCACTTGCCAAGCATATGGATTGCAAGCGCGAGGCTCTTCGGGCGCTGGGCGTGATTCATGGTTTCAATCCCCAAGATGAAGAAGCTGCCTTCGTGTGGGACACGATCAAAAATGCCCAGGCCAACGCGCTGGTGATGGACGGAATGGAATATTTCATGGGTGCGGTCGGGGTGATCACCTTGGGTCTGGGCGGTCTGGGGGTCATGAACGTGATGCTGGTTGCGGTCCGCGAGCGCACCCGGGAAATTGGCGTGCGCAAGGCGCTGGGAGCAACCCACCGCGCGATCCTCGGCCAGTTTTTCATCGAAACGTTGATCGTTGCTTCGATCGCCGGTGCCTTGGGGTTGGGAGTGTCCTACGGGGTGTGCGCCCTGGTGGATTTGCTGCCGATGCCGCCGGTATTCGCGGGGCTTTTGCCGACCTGGGAGTCCGCGCTGCTGTCGCTCGCCCTGCTCGCGGCGATTGCGCTGGGATCGGCACTCTATCCCGCCAGCCGGGCCGCGGCGGTCGATCCCATTGAGGCGCTGCGGTATGAGGCCGGTGGGTAAAGGGTGATCGAGCATGTTGGAAGAGATTCTCGCCGAGGCTTGGATGTCACTCCGAAGGCAGCCGCTGCGCAGCGGTTTGACCGTGGCGGGAATCGTTTGGGGAATCGTGGCGGTGGCCATGCTGCTGGCCTATGGAGCGGGCTTTCGCCGTGTGCTCATTCATACCTTCGAGGCGTTTGGGCATGACGTGATCGTGTGCTGGCCGGGCACCACAAGCGAGCAGGCCGGTGGCGAGAGGGCGGGCCAGAACGTCCAGTTCGAGAGGGAGGACGTCGAAAATATTCGCCGCAGCGCGAGTCTCGTGAAGCAGGTTTGCCCGGAAACGGTGAAGTTCTTGCCCCTGTCGTACCAGGAGCGCTTTGCGACCACCGCGGTGCGTGGCGTTTGTCCTGAATATGGCCAGATGAGGAAGGAAATTGCGAGCGAGGGGCGCTGGATCAGTCCGGACGACGAAATCAATCGGCGTCGCGTCATTTTTCTAGGCGCCATGATCAAGCGGAAGCTCTTCGCCGGCACCTCTGCGGTTGGCGAGCGGGTGCGCATCGACGGTACCCCTTTCACCGTGATCGGCACGATGGATCGCAAGTTTCAAGACAGCAGCTATTTCCAGGACGATGACCACTCGGTGTGGATTCCGTACGGGGCGGCGGGTGATCTGTGGGACACGCGGTCGGCCAGCGCTCTGGTGGTGACGCCGGTTGCGCCGGAGTTCGACCAGAAGGCGCAGCAGCAGGTATTGGCCCTGCTTGCCGAGCGGCAGCACTTTTCACCGACCGACCAGCGCGCTGTGCGCATGATCAGCATGGCCGCCTTTCGTCCGATTTACAACGCGATCACCTATGGTCTGGAGTTTCTGCTGCTGTTTGTGGGGTTGCTGACGCTCGGGATCGGCGGAATCGGGGTGATGAACATCATGCTGGTGACCGTGAATGAGCGCACCCGGGAAATTGGACTGCGGCGGGCGCTGGGAGCGCGGCGGCGTCATATTCGGATTCAGTTTTTGAGCGAGACACTGGTCGTGACACTCGCAGGGGGATTGATGGGCGTGCTGCTGTCGGTGGCCATCGGGGCGGTGATTGGGACGCTGCCGTTTTTGGGACCTGCCTATGAGGACACCTCAGGCGCGGTCGACATTTCTATGCACGTATCGGGGGAGATTCTGGCGGCATCGGTCGGAGTGCTGGTGATCGTAGGGGTCCTGAGCGGGTTGATACCGGCGATGCGGGCAGCGAGATTGGATCCGGTCGAGGCGCTGCGATACGAATAGCACTTACCAAAACGGCTGAACGGTCGACTGCGGGAGGCGAAGCAGACGACTACTTCTCGCTCAGGACTGAGTCGAGGTAGGCGAGCATCGGCGGAGACGTCCAATCCTGTGGGCCGACGATCTTGCGGTCGATACGGCCGTTGCGATCGATGACATAGGTTTCCGGAAGCATGACCGTGCCGTAGCCCGCCGAAATCCGACGCGAGGGATCGCGAAAGGTGGGGAAGTCCACGTTGTACCTGTGCAGAAAGTCTTCATAGGCAGTTGGATCTTCATCAATACTCACGCCCACGATCGTGCCGCCGTGGGCGGAAAGACGTTGTTGCAACTGGTCGAGGGCGGGCGCTTCGTCCACACAGGGCGGGCACCAAGACGCCCAGAAATTCAGCAGCACAACCGTGCCGCGAAGATCGGAAAGATGGGCGGCCTTGCCGTCGAGCGTGAGCGGAAAGTCCTGGGCGGCGCGCCCACGAAGACTTGCCTCGCCCTGACGGTAAGCGGGCCGCGCGAACAGGTAGAGCAGCGCGACCAGAAAGGCCAGAACGACGCCGGTTTTCAGATTCCGTTTTAGTCCGTTGTCCAATGGAACTATAATAAGGCGATTCTCGAGCCGAGAAAACAGTTTAGCAGCCCCCCGGATCGGACCGAAAAAACCTTGGTTTCCGTGATCATTGCCGCGAGAAATGAAGAGCACGCCATTGCCCGCGCCGTGAAGTCAGTGGCCATGCAACCGGAGGTGGGTGAACTGATTGTAGTCAACGATCAGTCCACCGATCGAACCGGCGAAATCCTGGAGGGCCTCCAGGAAACGATTCCCAAGCTCCAGGTGCTTACGACGGGCGAATTGCCCCCCGGATGGGTGGGAAAAAACAATGCGGCCTGGCTCGGAGCTCGGGCGGCGAGCGGCGACTGGCTGCTGTTCACTGACGCGGACACCTATCATGTGCTGGGATCGGTACGGAGAGCGCTCGCCGACGCCGTCGACCATGACGCCGTGTGGATTTCCTATTCTCCCGAGCAGGAAATGGAGACGTTTTGGGAGAAAGCGGTCCTTCCGTTCATCTACTGCAGGCTCGCCTCGAAATTCGCGTATGCCCGGGTCAACGACCCGAGGCAGCCGGATGCGGCTGCCAACGGGCAGTTCATTTTGGTTCTGCGAGACGCCTACCAAGCAGTCGGGGGGCACGCCGCGGTGGCCGGCGAGATCTTGGAGGACGTGGCCCTGGCGCGGCGTGTTAAGCAGGCCGGCTACGGGATCTATTTCACGGCGCCGATTGGAGTGGTACGGACCAGGATGTATCGGTCGTTCCGGGCCATGTGGCAGGGCTGGACCAAGAATCTCTATCCGCTGGTGGGAAAATCGGCGCCGGCGGAATTCCTCGGAGCGTCGCCCGTGCTGGAGCTTGCTCTGCTTCTGGCCCTGGTGCTTCTCTATCACGCGGGGGCAGCGACGACCGTGCTGGCTTCCTTGGGAGGTGCCCTGGCGGGAGTGGCGCTGGCGCGCCTGATTTTCTACGCCGGCGCGCTCGACCGAAACCTCTACCCGGTTGCCTACATCGAATACTGCTACCTGGGCGCGGCCCTGTATGGCCTGGCGCTCGCCGCTTCCTGGTGGAAGAACACGCACGGCGTAGTCCTGTGGAAGGGCAGAACGTACCCGGCGAGAACGAGATGATTCGAGTGACTCGCAGACTGGAATTTTCGGCGGCGCATTTCTATCACAACCCGAATCTTTCGGCAGAGGAGAATCGCCGCATCTTTGGCAAATGCAATAACCTGCACGGGCATGGCCACAATTACGTCCTGGAAGTGACCGTGGCGGGCGAGCCGGATCCGGCCACCGGCATGGTGCTGGATCTCAAGGAGCTGAAGGACATTTTGCAGCGCGAAGTGGCCGAACGGCTGGACCACCGCCATTTGAATTACGAAGTGCCGGAGCTGGCCGGTCAGATTCCCACGTGCGAGAACGTGGCTCGGCTGATCTGGCAGTTACTGGAGCCGAAGATCAACCAGGGGCGGCTCGACCGCGTACGGGTATACGAATCTCCGGACCTGTTTGCCGATTGCACGGCGGAAGCCGATGGTCAACCGGTAGGAGCCGTGGGTGAGTAGGCTTCTGAAGCTGTCGCTCACGCGTCGCTACCGCTTTGCCGCGTCGCACCGGCTGTATAGCCCGGCGTTCAGCGAGCAAGAAAACCAGCGGCTGTACGGAAAATGCGGCAACCCCTACGGCCATGGGCACAATTACATTTTGGAAGTGACCCTGAGCGCGCCGGTGGATCCCCAGACGGGGATGGTCGCAAATCTGGGCGAGCTCGATCCATTTGTGGAACGCGAGATCCTCGAGCCGTTCGACCAGAAGTATTTGAACGAGCAGGTCGATGAATTTCGCGCGAGCGTGCCCACCGCGGAGAACTTGTGCCGCGAGATTTACAGGCGCCTGGAGAAGTTCCCGGCGGCGCGGCTGGAGAGAGTGCGGATTGAGGAAACCAGCAACAACAGTTTTGAATACGCGGGGTAGGGTTCGATGAGGAGCAAATCCACCATGCCAAATGCGGATACGAACACGACGACCGTGGAACTGGCCGAGTCGGGAAACATCGCGGACCTGGTTCGCAGGATTTTGAGGCAGCTGGGCGAGGATGCCGAGCGCGAGGGGCTGCGGCGCACGCCCGAGCGTTTCGAGCGGGCGCTGCGATTTTTGACCAGCGGGTACCGGCAAGACCCGGGGAAGTTGCTGAATGGCGCGATCTTCAGCGTCTGTTACGACGAGATGGTGGTGGTCAAGGACATCGAGCTTTACAGTCTGTGCGAGCACCATTTGCTGCCTTTTCTTGGCAAGTGCCACGTGGCCTATATCCCCAACAAGAAGGTGGTGGGGCTGAGCAAGATCGCGCGGCTGGTGAACATGTACGCGCGGCGGCTGCAGATTCAGGAGCGGCTGACGAGCCAGATCGCGCAAACGATCAACGAGCATCTCCGGCCGCAGGGCGTGGGCGTGATCATCGAGGCGCGGCATCTGTGCATGGTGATGCGGGGAGTGGAAAAGCAGCATTCTGCGGCTGTCACCAGCGCGATGCTGGGCGTATTTCGCGACAACCAGCAGACCCGCGACGAATTTTTGTCGCTGGTAAGGGGCAACGGGGCGAAGACCTAGTCCGGTTCGATCGAAAAATGTTTGTAGCTTGCAATCCGCCGTGTGTGCTACGATTTTGAGGTCCAAGAAAAAACCCAACAAAGCAGAACAGGGCACGTCGTTTCAAGGGGGGACGGGTTGATGGAAGCCAAGGCCGGCGTAATCGAACAGTACCGGATCCACACCAAGGACACCGGTTCGCCGGAAGTTCAGATCGCGTTGCTAAGTGAGCGCATCAACTACGTTACGACCCACCTCCAGTCTCACGCAAAGGACCACGCATCACGGCGCGGGTTGATCATGATGGTCAACAAGCGGCGGCGTCTGCTGGATTATCTGAACCGGCGCGACCCGGATCGGTATCGCGAGATTGTGGCAAGACTCAGCTTGCGCAAGTAGCGTGGAATTTCCTCGGCGGCCTCTCCGGCCGCAATTTCCCACCATCGCCGAGACTCGAGCTCTCCGCCGCCGTGTGTTCTCTGGGCCGCAGGTGGGGCACGAAGCGGTCGAACGTTTTCGGTTTCTTCTTCGAGGCAGTTGGTTCGTATCGGACGGTCGTTCCCGAAGGGTCGGGACAGAAGGGTGTGTGGGATGTTTGAACAAGTGAGTGTGGAAATTGGCGGAAGAACGCTGACGCTCGAAACGGGCAAAATGGCGCGGCAGGCGCACGGCGCGGTCGTGGCGCGCTACGGCGAATCGATGGTGCTGGCCACGGCCTGCATGGACAGCAAGGCAACGGAAAAGGATTTTCTTCCTCTTACCGTGGATTATCGGGAATACACCTACGCAGCCGGCAAAATTCCGGGCGGGTTTTTCAAACGCGAAGGTCGCCCCACCGAACGCGAGATCCTGACCTCGCGGCTGATCGACCGGCCGCTGCGGCCCCTGTTCGATGAGGGTTGGTCCACGGAAACGCAGGTGATCGCGGCGGTGCTTTCGGCCGACAGCGAAAATGATCCGGACGTAATTGCGGTAACGGCTTCTTCGGCAGCGCTCTACATTTCCAAAATCCCTTTCCGTAATCCCATCGCCTGCGTACGCGTGGGCCTGGTCGGCGGCAAGTTGGTCGCCAACCCGACCGTTGCGGAGCAAAAGACCAGCCTGCTGAACATCATCATTGCGGGGACCCGGGACGCCATCGTGATGGTGGAATCCGGTTCGCTTGAGGTCTCCGAGGATACGGTGGCCGACGCGCTCGAGTTCGGTCACGCGGAGATCAAAAAGATCCTAGCCGCGGTCAGCGAACTGGGTAGGCGAGTGAATCCGAGCAAGCTGCAGGTGGCCGCACCGGCATTCGACCAGGCGCTCTATCAGCAGATCGGCGAGAAATATACCGAGCGGCTGCGCGATGCGCTCGATACGGCGAAGCACCCCAAGCTGGAAAGCTACGAGCTGGTCGACGAGATTCACAACGAGATTCTGGCTGGCATTCCCGAGGACGAGGAGGAAAAGCGCCTGCTGGCCGATCGCGCCTTCGAGCGGCTGCGCGAGCGAACCTTTCGAGACGACATGCTGATTCGTCGCCGGCGTCCCGACGCGCGCGCCTTCGACGAGATCCGCCCGATCCGTTGCGAAATCAGCGCGCTGCCCCGGGTGCACGGTTCGGCTCTTTTCACGCGGGGCGAGACACAGGCGCTGGCGACCACGACCCTAGGCACCAAGGAAGACAAGCAGCGCCTGGATCTGCTTTTTGAAGAAGAGGCCTTCAAGCGGTTCATGCTCCATTACAACTTCCCACCATTTTCCGTGGGCGAAGTGAAATTTCTGCGCGGGCCGGGGCGGCGCGAAATTGGTCACGGCGCGCTGGCAGAGCGTGCCCTCGCCAGTCTTCTTCCGTCGGAAGAGGAGTTTCCGTACGCCATGCGGGTTGTTTCCGACATTTTGGAATCGAACGGATCGTCCTCGATGGCGTCGGTCTGTGGCGGCTCGCTTTCCCTGATGGATGCGGGTGTGCCGCTGAAGGCTCCCTGCGCGGGAATCGCGATGGGCTTGGTGATCGAGGGAAACAAGTACGCGATCCTCACCGATATTGCCGGCGCCGAAGACCACTACGGCGACATGGACTTCAAAGTCGCCGGAACACGACAGGGCATTACCGCCTTGCAGATGGACATCAAGGTGAGCGGCGTGAGCATTGCCATGATGCGCGAGGCACTCGCCCAAGCGCGCAAGGCGCGCCTGGAAATTCTCGACATCATGGACAAGACGATCTCCACGGCCAAAAAGGAGATCTCCATCTATGCGCCACACCTGCATGTGCTGACGATTCCGACCGACAAGATTCGCGATCTGATCGGCCCCGGGGGCAAGAAAATCCGGTCCATTGTGGAAGCGACCGGCGTCAAGATCGACGTGATGGACGATGGCAAAGTCCATGTGTTCGCCAGTAATGGAAAAGCGGCGGAGGATGCCCTGAAGCTGATTCGCGAGGTGACGGCGACAGCCGAGATCGGCAAGACCTACCTAGGGACAGTGGTGCGCATCGCCGAGTTTGGCGCGTTCGTTGAAATTTTCCCTGGCACCGACGGCTTGCTGCACATCAGTGAGATTGCCGAACAGCGGATTCGCTCGGTGCGCGACGCACTCAAGGAAGGCGATCAGGTGCTGGTCAAAGTGCTGGCCATCGAAGGCAATAAGATCCGGCTCAGCCGCAAGGCCGTCCTTCGCGATCAGCGAGAAAAACAGCAGAAGGCTGAAGCGGCCGGCTAGCCCGGTCCTGGGAAAGCGCTTTCCCTTTCTTGGGGGGGGACCTACTCGGGGCGGCCGGTGACGCGCTCGATGCGCGCACCCACGGCGCGAAGTTTCCGCTCGATCTGCTCGTAGCCGCGGTCGATGTGATAGACGCGGTCGATCCAGGTCGTGTTGCTGGCAACCAGAGCCGCCAGAACCAGGCCGGCACTGGCTCGCAGATCGGAGGCGGTGACGGGCGCACCGCTGAGCGGGGTGGGGCCAGTCACGACCGCGAGATTGCCCGCAAGCGCGATACAGGCGCCCATGCGCATCATTTCCACGGCATGCAAGTAGCGGTTCTCGAAGATCGTTTCGCGGATCCGGGAAACGCCCTGGGCCTGGGTGGCCAACGCCATGAACTGTGCCTGCATGTCAGTAGGGAAGCCGGGGTATTCGGCGGTGGTGACGTCGGCGGATGTGAGTCTTTTTGCGCCGCGAAGGTGCACCGTCCCGCTCGGCTCACAGGTGATTTCAACGCCGCACTGCCTGAGGGTGGACACGAGCGCGCCCAGGTGTGCGGGTTGGCATGCGGTGAGCGCGAGCTCGCCTCCGGTGATCGCTCCGGCGAGCAGAAAGGTGCCGGCTTCGATGCGGTCCGGAATGATCCGGTGCGTTGCGCCATGGAGTTCCGAGACGCCCTGAACGCGGATGGTCGGCCCTCCCGCGCCTTCGATTTTTGCGCCCATTTTGACCAGCAGCTCGGCCAGATCGGCAATTTCCGGCTCGAGCGCACAATTTTCTAAAATCGTCTCGCCCTCGGCGAGCACCGCTGCCATCAGAACATTCTCTGTTCCCGTGACGGTAATCTTCGGAAATCGAAAGGTTCGGCCGCGCAGGCCTTCCGCGCGCGCCTCCACATACCCGTGATCGACCGAGATGCTCGCACCCAGCGCTTCGAGAGCCTGAACATGGAGATCGATCGGACGGGCACCGATGGCGCAGCCGCCCGGCAGGGAAACGCGCGCATGGCCGAATCGTGCGACCAGCGGGCCGAGCGTCAGGATCGACGCGCGCATCGTCCTCACCAGGTCGTAGGGCGCTTCGGCGTGGGAGACGTTCTCCGCTTGCATGGTGAATTCGCTGGGCGGAATATCTGGGCTTTCCACATGGCAGCGCATGTGGGCGAGAAGCTTCGCCATGGTGATGATGTCCCGCACGTGGGGAATGTTTTGAAGATGCACCGGCTCTCGCGTGAGCAGCGACGCGGCCATGGCCGGCAAGGCGGCATTTTTGGCTCCGCTGATTTTCACGGTGCCTTCCAGCCTCCGCCCGCCTTCGATTTTGAACTTATCCATCCCGTGCTCCCTTGCTTTGAGGCGTCCGGCTATTTTTGGCCATCTCAACCGCCCGGCGCACGTGGCCGCCGCTGGTCTCAAGCGACCTGAGAGCTTCGCGCGCAGTCGCTCCGGTCTTCAGCATCACCAGCGCCGCCGGCAAATTGTAGCCCGCCTGACGCAGGGCGTGTTCGGTGGCACTCGGTCCGGCGCCGGCCGCTTGTTCCAAAATGCGTGCCCCGCGTTGCCGTAACTTCCGATTGGTCAGCGCCACGTAGATCATCCAGTTCTCGTAAACTCTGCCGAGCCGCACCATCGACGCGGTGGAAAGCAAATTGAGCACCAACTTTTGCGCCGTTCCCGCTTTGAGACGCGTCGAACCGGCAATGGCCTCGGGTCCGGTATTGGGCACGATAGCGATCTGGGCACGCCGGGCCAGCCGAGAGCCCGGGTTCGATGTCACGCCAATCGTCCGTGCGCCCCTGCGCCGCGCGAAATCGAGAGCGCCCAGGACATACGGAGTTGTGCCGCTGGCCGAAAGCCCTACCACCACGTCCCGTTTCGAGACGCCTGCGCGCCGAAGATCTCGCTGGCCGCGAGACGCCGAATCCTCGGCGCCTTCGAGCGCGTGTCGCAAAGCCCTGGTTCCTCCGGCGATGACGGCTTGAACTTTCTTCGGGCCGAGGCCAAAGGTGGGCGGGCATTCGGCGGCGTCAACAACCGCAAGGCGCCCGCTCGTCCCGGCTCCCACATAGTAGAGGTTTCCCCCTTCGGCGAGCGATGTCACGACGGCATCGACGGCGCGGGCGATCTTGGGCAGCTCGCGCCGCACAGCCATGGCCACGCGCTGGTCTTCACGGTTTAGCGCCCGCAAGATTTCGATCGTAGATTTCACATCCAGACCGCGCGATCGCAAATTGCGCTGTTCGGTTTTGGCCGTTTTCAATGGGAGCCCCGCGCCAAGTCCCATTATAGCGGCGGTCCACCGACGGCCGTCCCGGAGAGAAGATCGGAACGCCCCATGTGCTGAGGGCGTTACCGGGCGGCTGTTTGGCGGGTGGCCAGCCCCAACGCTTCGAAGATGGCATCGTGCAGCGCTGGGCGCACCTCCCGAATCTTTTCATTCGTGCGCGTGGGGTGAACGCGATTCGTAAGCAGGATGACGAAAAGACGCCGCTCGGGATCGATCCAAAGCGATGTGCCCGTAAAACCGGTGTGGCCGAAGCTTTGGTCGGAAAAATAGCGACCGGAAGAGGAAGGCTCCGAAGGCACGTCCCAACCCAGCGTGCGGGCGACGCCGCCGATGGTGACGCGCTTGGTGAACTGCTCGACCAAGGCACGAGAGAGCAAACGATCGTGGCCATAGATGCCGCCGTTTAGAATCATCTGGGCAAATGCGGCGATGTCGGGCGCAGTCGAAAACAGGCCGGCATGGCCGGCCACGCCGCCCATGGCCCAGGCATTTTCGTCGTGAACTTCGCCCCAGATAAGTCGCTTGCGATAGCTGGCATCCTGCTCGGTGGGGGCAATATCCTGGCGCAGCCGGCGGGGCGGGCGGAAGATCGAGCGGTCCATTCCCAGAACCGAGAAGATCGACTGCTTCGCAAAGCCGTCGAGCTTTTGGCCCGTGAGACGCTCGATGATTTCGCCCAGCAGGATGAACCCGAGGTCGGAATACTCGATGTGCGTGCCGGGTTCGGAGACCAGGGGCTCGGCAAAAACACGCGCAAGGATGGCGTCATGACCTTTGGCCTCCCGGTAGAAGTCGCGATGATCGGGCAGGCCGGAGTCGTGCAGGAGCAGCATGCGGACCGTCACACGCGCGCGCCAATCCGGGTCGGGGTCGGATTTGGCGGCGCGAGCAAATTCGGGGAGGTATCGTTCAACGAGTAGGTCGAGATCGAGACGGCCCTGCTCGACCAGCAGCATGGCGGCGGTCGCCGTAACGATGGGCTTGGTAAGCGAAGCGACATCGTAGATGGAATCTTCGTCGACATCATAGGCTTCGCCTTCGTTTTCCAGTTTGCCGAAGGGATGCACGGCGAACCGATTCTTCCAGCCGACGGCCAGGACGCCGCCCGGAAAGGCACCGTCCGCGACGGCCCGGTCGAGCAGCCTGTAAACCGGTTGCAAGCGGTCAACCATCTCGCCGGTCGCGGATTCAAGTGTCATCGGGCGTTTGGCCACCAGGAGGCCGTCACCCGAGCGGGCAATGCCAGGGACACTCACCGGAATCCTGCCGCTGATCGTGATCTCGCCGAACAGAGCGCGTGCGACGGCGCGCTGCGAAACGTCGTTTGAAGAGAACTCCGCGATCCAAGTTTTGGCGCTTGGAAAACGCTCGATCAGGTAAGGGCTGCCGAAGCAGGCGACCACGGTCGGCTTCTCTTGAGCGATCAGCCGATCCACCAAGGCACGTGAGTCTTCCGGAAAGCCGATGTCACCCTTGCGGTCGGAAACACGAACGAACAGCGCCGCCACGGCCACATCGTAGGTGTCGGGCGGAGGAAGCCTCAGGCTGCTGACCGGCGCGTATTGCGTGTCCGCGCGCAGAACCTTGAGCGAGTCTACGCGCGGGCGAATCTCTGGCTCGATGGCTTCGCCAGGGTTCGGATCGGGATCTGCCGAGAGGGCGACCAGAAGCAAGCGCAACGGGCGGCGCGTTGGGTCCAACGGGAGGATGTGCGGACCGTCGCGCAGCAGGGTTACGCCGCGGTCGGCGATCGCTTGCGCCCGGTCTTGATATTCCGCTAGCCCGAATCTTTCATTGAGGCGGCTGATGTCGACCAAGCGATGGCGATCCAGGCCCACTCTAGCTTTGGCCGCGAGGATTCGGCGCACCGATTGAACGATGCGCTGTTCTGGAATTTGGCCCGAGCGAACCGCTTCCTCCAGAGCCACCAGTGCGGCGTCCGGGTCTGGGGACATCAGCAGCACATCCGCACCGGCTTTGACGGCGGCGACGGCCGCCTGGCCGGGTGTATAGAGGGAGGTCACGCCACCCATATCGAGCGCGTCGGTTATGATCAGCCCGCGAAATTTCATCTCGTCGCGCAATACACTGGTCAGGATTCTGGAAGAGACGGTTGCCGGAATCTCCCGATCCGGTTCCAGGGCGGGCACGGACAAGTGTCCGGGCATGATCGCACCGACTTGAGCGGCGATTGCCGCGCGAAAGGGAACCAGTTCGGTCGTTTCGAGTTCTTGCCGATCGCCGGGAACACTGGCCAGGGCGAGGTGCGAATCGACGCCGACGTCGCCATGGCCGGGGAAATGTTTGGCGGTTGCCAGTGCCCCGTTGGCCTGGACGCCCCGCACGAACTGGCGAACATAAGCGGACACCTCCTCGGGATTTTCACCAAAGGATCGAACGTTGATGATCGGATTCTGGGGATTGTTATTGACGTCGGCGTCGGGTGCGAAAATCCACTGCACACCGGCAGCGCGAGCCTCGAGCGCCGTATATTTGCCGGCGGCATACGCCAGCTTCGGGTCGCCTGTGGCAGCAATGGCCATGGCGGAGGGGAATGAGGTGCCCTCGTCGAGGCGCATTCCGGCACCGGACTCGAAATCGGCGCCGACCAGCAGCGGGACTCGGGCGCGGCGCTGCAGCTCGTTGGTCACGACCGCGGTCGGATAGACTTGGCTGCGCTCCAGGCCCAGCGGGCCGCGATCGGTGACGATGATCAGGCCGCCTACCTGGTTTTCTTCCACCTGATGCAGGATCTCCTTGTACTCCGGGCTGTCGGCTGGTTCGAACACCGCGAAATAGGGAACCATCAGCATCTGGCCGAGCTTTTCCCGCAGGGTCATCTTCCGGAGCGTTTGCTCGACCCAGGGCGAGACTTCGGGCGTCTGGGCCTGAGCGCGAGGCTGCTTTTGGGCGCGAACGGAAAGGGTCATGAGCGAGAATGCCGCGAGAAGCGCCGGCGCCACCCTGAGCAGCCCGCAGTTACGCACAACTCCCACCTCGGGCTTTCGTGGTTGACGCCAACATCCCGCAGCTGTATATAGCACGCGTCTTCGGGCCGTACAATCGAGCGTCTCGACTCGTGTTTCGTTTCCGTTCTCGGCTGGTCATTCTCATTCTGATGCTGGGGGCGGACTGGCACCGACTGCCCGCCCCCAAGGCTACGCTTCGCGCGCCCGTTCAAGCGGGAATCGACGTGTACGAGTCCATCCCGCCGGCGGCGTTCCGGGGCAAGCGACTGGGCCTCATCACCAATCAAACGGGGCTCGATTCCCAGGGGCGCCGCACGATTGATGTGCTGGCTCAGGCCCAGGGCGTCGAGCTCGTCGCGCTCTTCAGCCCTGAGCACGGCATTGCCGGCGAGTCGGTGGGGGCAAAGATCCCGGACAGCACCGACAGAGCCACCGAGCTTCCTATCTACAGCCTATACGGAGAAACGCGTCGCCCCACCGATCGAATGTTGCAGGGCATCGATGTGCTGGTCTTTGATCTTCAAGATGCCGGCGTCCGTTTCTACACCTTTGTCACGACCCTGGGGTATTGCATGGAAGCAGCGGCCAAGCACCATATCAGATTTGTGGTCATGGACCGCCCCGACCCATTGGGCGGAGAGGTGATCGAGGGGCCGATGCTTGATTCCAACCGAACTTCCTTTACCAGCTATTTCCCCATGCCGGTCCGATATGCCATGACCATCGGCGAGCTGGCAGGATTGTTGAATGTCGAAAACCATATCGACGCAGACCTGGAAATTTTCCCCTTGAGCCATTGGAATCGTGACCAGACGTACGACCAGACCGGTTTGCCTTGGATCGCGCCATCACCGAACTTGCGCACCGTAAAGGAAGCGTTCCTGTATCCGGGCCTGGAAATCCTCCAGGCGGGAGGGGTCTCGGTCGGTCGCGGAACCCCTACGCCGTTTGAAATTCTGGGCGCGCCTTGGATTGAGGCCCATCGCTTCGCTCGAGAGCTCAATCGCCGAAAGGTTCCGGGGGTTCGATTCGAGCCTGCTCAATTCACGCCGAACGAGGACCCCTATGCGGGGAAGCTGTGCGGAGGCGTGAGGATTCGCCTGAGCGATCCCGATTCGTTTCGCTCCATGCGCCTGGGGCTTGAAATTGCAGACGTGCTCGACAGGATGTACCCGAGCCGGTTCAAGCTCGACAGGATCGTGGCCCTGGCGGGATCACAGGCGACGGTTGACCGGTTGAGGCGTGGCGATCGGCCGGAAGACATCATCGCGGGCTGGTCGGCCGATCTCGACAAATTCCGCCGGGTGCGCGAAAAATATCTGCTGTATCCCTAGAGGGGACCATGACGATTTCCGATTCGCCCAAGGCTTGGCTGGCCTGGAGCAGCGGGAAAGACAGCGCCTGGGCGCTTCACACCGTTCGTCGTTCGGGCGTGGTTCGTGTGGTGGCGTTGCTCACGACGGTGAATCGCACCTACCAGCGCGTGGCCATGCATGCCGTGCGCGAAGGGCTGCTCGAGATGCAGGCTCGGCAGACGGGTTTGCCGCTTGTCAAGGTGCCGATTCCGTCTCCTTGCCCCAATGCCGTCTACGAGCAGGCCATCGGTGAGGCGATGGAACGCGCCCGCGGGGAAGGCGTGCGGCATATGGTCTTTGGAGACCTCTTTCTCGAGGACATTCGCGCCTATCGTGAGAAGCAGCTGGCCGCCTGCGGAATGACGCCGGTTTTCCCGTTGTGGGGACGCGAAACGCGCCAGTTGGCCGAGCAGATGATTGCGGCAGGGCTTTCCGCACATCTGGTCTCAGTCGATCCGCGCAAGCTCGACCGCAGCTTTGTGGCGCGGCGCTTTGACCGGGACCTGCTCGACGCGCTTCCGCCCGGTGTCGATCCGTGCGGCGAAAACGGAGAGTTCCACACGTTTGCGAGCGCGGGCCCGATGTTCTCGAACCCGATTCCGGTCGAGCCTGGGGAAATCGTCGAAAGGGACGGATTTGTGTTCGCGGATCTTCGGGCGGCGCCACAGCCATCGGAGTCACCTGAAATCTGACGACTCGATGCGCATCTGCTCGCTCCTGCCGTCCGCAACCGAAATCGCCTACGCGATCGGACTGGGCGATTGGGTCCTGGGCGTCAGCCATGAGTGCGACTTTCCTGCCGAGGCGGCGACCAAGCCGCGCTTGTTGCGGTCTCTTGTGGATCCGGCGGGAGCGCCTGCGGAAGTCGACCGGCGGGTGAGCGAGATCATCGCGCGAGGCGAAAGCATCTATGCCGTTGACGCGGAACTGCTCCATGCACTTGCCCCGGACCTGATCCTGACTCAGGATCTGTGCCAGGTCTGCGCGGCTTCACCGGATGATCTGGCGACTGCGCTCACACGGTTTGAAAAGCCGCCGAGGGTTTTGTCGCTGGGGCCGCGGTCGCTTGGGGAGGTATGGGATGACCTGCGTCGAGTGGGGGAGGCCACCGGTCACGAGCGCGAGGCCGAAGCCGTGGCTGCGTCGCTCGCCAGACGCCTGGCCGCAATTGAGCAGATGACCGCTCGGGCGCGATCCCGTCCGCGGGTCCTCTGCTTAGAATGGCTTGATCCGTACTATGTGGGAGGCCATTGGGTGCCAGAGATGGTTTCTCTCGCTGGCGGAGAGGATGTGCTCGGGCGGCTCGGCCAGCCATCCTATCGCGCGACCCGCGACGAGATCATCAGTTCGCGGCCGGATATAATCGTCATCATGCCGTGCGGCTATAGCTTGGAACGCGCGGCCCGACAGTTTCGACTCGATTTTTTGCCGGCAGGCGCCCAGGGACTTGCCGCCGTGCGGGAGGGCCGAGTTTTCGCTGTCAACGCAAATGCCTACTTCTCGCGCCCCGGCCCGCGTCTTGCCGACGGCGTGGCGCTTCTTGCTCACCTCGTTCACCCCGAGCTTTTCCCTTCGGGCTTTCCCGCCGATTCAATTCGTTGCCTGTAGCGCCTGGTGGCTTGCAATCGACCCGACGGCGAGCGTGACGATCGTCCCAAGCAAGACGTACCAGGTAAAGGCGATGTGCGTAGCGAGTCGCACGGCCACGATTGAGGCAATGCCGGCCGTGAAACCGATGAGCGCTCCCGTCTGGTTGGCGCGACGGTTCCACGTGCCAAGCAGAAACACCCCGAGCAGTCCGCCATAGGTGATCGACGCGATCGTGAGGCCCGCTTCGAGCACGTGGCCCCACCGAACCAGTCCGAGAGCGCCCAACACCACACCCCAGGCGGTGGTTGCTAAGCGCGATCGCTTCAGTTGCTGGGCGGGCGTTTCTCCCTTCCCCGCTCCCCAATCGAATGTGCTCGAAGATGCCAGAGAATTAAGCGAGCCGCTGGCGTTCGACATGGCCACCGCGAAAATCGAAGCTAGGATCAAGCCCGTTAGGCCCGCTGGCGCCTCGCGCACAATAAATTCGGGGAAAATGCGGTCGGTGTCCCCGCCGGGCACAACCAGGAAAGCATGTTGCGCGTATGCATAGAGCATGACGCCGAGAAGGAGAAACAGGGCGAACTGCACGAAGACGATGACGCCGCTGGCAACAAGCGCCTTCTTGCTATCGCCTTCGCTCCGGGCGGCGAGCAGGCGCTGGACCATGGTTTGATCGGTTCCGTGGCTCGCCATGGTCAGGAATGTGCCGCCGATCGTCCCGGACCAGAACGTGTAACTGCGCGTCAAGCTGAAGGTGAAATCGAAGACGTGGAACTTTCCTGCCGCGGCCGCGATGTAGCTGGCCTCCGGCCAGCCGCCGGGAATTTTGTGCAGCAGGAGAAAGAACGCCGCAAAGGAACCTGTCAAGTAAAGGGTCAACTGCACCAGATCGGTCCAGATCACCGCGCGCATACCGCCCGCGAAGGTGTAGAGCAGTGTGAGGGCCGCGACCAAAGCGATCGAGGCTCGCTCGCCGGTGCCAAATGCAACGCTGACCACTTTTCCGACCGCCGCGATGCGCACTCCTTCGGCCAGTGCGCGCGTCAGGAGGAACACCAGAGCGGCGGCGCGCTTCATGCGCAGCCCAAAGCGCTTTTCGAGCAGCTGGTAGGCCGTGTAGAATTCCCCTTGGAAATACTGAGGAACCAGAACCACACATAGAATCACCCGCGCGACCAGATAGCCCAAGACGAGCTGTAAAAAGCCCAGATTGCCCTCGTAGGCAATTGCGGGCGTACCGATCATTGTGAGCGTGGATGTTTCGGTGGCGACGATGGAGCAAGCGATCGCCCACCAGGGCGCCGAACGTCCGCCGAGAAAATAGTCGCGAAGGCTTTGTGAGTTGCGGTAAAAGCGGACACCGAAAAGCGTAATTCCGACAAGATAGAGCAGGACGATGGAGAAATCGATCGGGCCGATTCGCATGATGCGGCGGGAGGGGCGATGCTAACTGCCGGCTTTAAGAACTGTCAAGCGCGCTGAGGGAATGGATGGGACCAACGGTAGCCGCCTCCTATTTTCTCGGTTTCGACGGGGGCGGAACTAAAACCGAGTGTGTCCTAGCCGATCGGGATGGGCGCGCGGTCGCGCGGGCCCAGGCGGGCCCGTCGAACCCGCTGCGAGCCGGCTATGCGCGAGCGTGGTTTGCGCTCGCCGAAGCCGGCGATCTTGTTCTGGCACGGGCGAAAATCCATGCCCAACACGTGCGGGCGGTTTGCGCAGGGTTAGGAGGAGCGGGCCGTCCGGGAGTCGTGCGGCGCGTGGCCACCTTCTTCCGAGGCAGCTACCCAAGCGCCACAGTTCATGTGACCACGGATCTTGAAACGGCGCTCGAGGCTGCGTTTGGCACAGGTGAAGGAATGATCCTCTTGGCCGGCACCGGCTCGGCAGCCTTCGGCCGGGACGCCGCCGGACGCACCGCCCGAGCCGGGGGCCGCGGGCCTTGGACCAGCGACGAGGGCAGCGCTTTCGACATCGGGCGGCAAGCCGTGCGGGCGGTTGTACTCGCCCTAGAGCGCCGCGGGCCTGCCACGGCTCTTTCTGGCCGTCTCTTCCAGCTCTACCATTGCCCCGGTTGGGAGGATCTCGCCGAGCAGATTGCGAAAAATGCCGATGCTGTCTTCCCCAGGGCGTTTCCTCTGGTGGCCGAATTGGCCGACCGGGGAGATGCGGTCAGCTGTGAAATTATGTTGCGCGCTGCCTCGTCCCTGGCGGATTTAGCCGTTGGTGTGGTTGGCGGCCTCGACTGGCAGGAACGCGACTTTCTGCTTGCCAGGATGGGCGGCGTCCACGGGCGGTCGGAATTCCTCGATTCGGCCCTAGAGGATGAGCTCAAAAAAAGACTACCCCGGGCCTGTCTGGTTCGCGCCGAGATGACACCGGCGGAAGCCGCGGTTCGGATGGCGGAACGGCTTGTCCGTGCGAAGGGAAATGACGCCTGAAGGGGACGACGAGATCGCCCGAGCGCGCGCAGCACCGCGCGAAGAGGTGAAGTCTCTGGTGAGCGAGGCCACCGGAGACCTGCTCCTGGCATTGCTGGACAATCCGAATCTGGAGGAACCGGAAGTAGTCTTGTTACTCGAGCGCCTCGATTTGCCCGTGACGGTGCTCAGCGCAGTTGCTGGGGCCAAGAGGTGGACATCGAGCGAAGCGGTTCGTCTTCGCCTGGCAAAACATCCGCGCACGCCCAAACGCGTTGCGCTGGCCGCCTTGCGGCAATTGTATCTATTCAATCTCGTGCGTTTAAGCCTGCTGCCGTCGGTCGCGGCGGATATCCGCCGTGCGGCCGAAGAAGTGATTTTGACGCGAGTGCCCCATTTGCCGGTGGGAGAAAAACTGGCCCTGGCGCGGCGCGGTCCCGCCCATGTTGCGGGAGCGATTCTCGCCGAAGGTCATCATCGGGCCATCCAGCTGGCGCTGGGGAATCGGTTTCTAACCGAGAGCCAGGTCCTGAAGGTGCTGGCCAAGACCGGCGTGCCCGAGCGCGTGGTGGAGGCCGTTGCCGAGCATCCCAAGTGGTCTTGTCAATCGAACGTGCGCGCAGCGCTGGCGCGCAATCCGCACACACCGGTGGCTTCGGTGCGCGCGTTTTTGCCCCATCTTACGCTTCGCGAACTCGAGGACATTGCCGGACTCGAAGGGTTGGCGGCGCATCTAAGAAAAGAACTTCGCGAGGAATTAGAGCGGAGGGCCGAAGCGGCGGGACGGTCCGCCAAGCCAACTCCGTGAGCCGGCAACCGATCGCACCATGGCGCAGAAATCGCATCGAGTTCAGTGGATCATCCTGGTGGGCGCAGTTGTTCTCATCTTTGTCCTTGCCTATTCCTCCTACCAGCAGATGCGCGAGCGCTACGAGGTCTGCGTGACCTTCCAGGGCGCCACGCATTGCGCCACGGCAGCCGGATCCACCTACAACCAGGCCGTGCGCAGCGCCCAGGAGATCGACTGCCAGCTCCTTGCCCGTGGCCGCGATGAGAACATGGTTTGCCTGGCGAGCTCCCCAACGAGCATTCGACCTGTGAAATGACGCGCTGCCTGAATTGCGGAGCCGATCGGAATGCCGAGGTCTGCGCGGCCTGCGGCCTCAACTCGGCCGGCGCAGAACTGCTTCTGCGCAAAAAGCTGCTGAATCGCACGGCTATCTTTGTGCTCGGGGCTTTGGCCTTTGTGGCCGCCAGTGTCCGCTATCCTCCCGTGGAAGTTGACGGCGTCCTGATTTTCATCGGAGCACTTTTCTTTCCAACGCTGGGCCTGGCGATCTGGGTCGAGCGAAGGGCACTGCGCCATGCGGAAGTCGAGGCGCTCAAACGCGTCTACTATGGGCTGGTTCCCATCCCCTGGCTGTTGGCTGCTTTGCTGATCACCAATGGAT
>JASHRC010000256.1 GCA_030037525.1 Candidatus Acidiferrales bacterium
TCCGAGGCTTTCCCGACGAGTGTTGAGGATTGTTCATGACACTTCCTCAGGAGAGCGATACCAGCGCACGACCTGGCTCTTTCGCCAGAAGTATGGGTTCGGCGCGACGAGGATGTGCACAAGCCGCGTGAATGGCGCCACGCCGATCAAGACGTATGCCATCACGATGTGAAACTTTACGATCAGCGGTGTTGCGGTGATGAAACCGAGATCCGGGTTGAGCTTAACGAGCGACCAGAGGTACGGTGCGAGGGCAGCGGCAAACCACGAGGAGCCCCAGGGATGGAACACGGCCGTGTACACTCCGCTGGCCACCTGCACAAGCAGGAGCGCGAACACGATCCAATCCATCGGGCTTGTGACGGCACGAACTTTCGAGAAAGTCAGCCTCCGATGAATCGCACCGCATAGGCCGATCAGCGCGAGCAAGCCGAACAGGAGCGCAGAAACTTCGAGCACGTAGAGACGCAGCGGCCGGCTGTTCCACGCAAGAATCTGGCGCGGGATCAGGAATGCCGCGATGTGCCCGAGCAGAACAGCGACGATGCCGTAGTGGAACGGCACCAGCCCCCAGAAATGCTGCCTGTTTTCCAGAAACTGTGACGAAAAGCTCGAATACGTGAAGGGAGCCTTGCGGTATCGCATGATCGTCCCCAGAAAGAAGACAAACATGGCGAGATAGGGAAGCACCAGGAAGAATAGACCGTTTGCGAAAGGCAACATGGAAGTCATCACCATCCTTCTCCATCCAGAATGCGAAATGCGGATTCTGCCGAGACCATCGCGGGCTCGAGCCGTGGATACCGGACTTCGAGCAAGCGTACGGCAGCCATCAGGACGTCTTCGAATGGGTTCGATTTGCCCTTGATTCCTGCACTCATCTTGTCCAGGGCCGGGAATAGGCATGCCGCCGTAAAATCGGCAGCTTCCCTTGGTTCCATCCGGCCGAGCGCCGCAAGCGCATGCGAAAGATGATCGGGCAGCTCCGTCGACTCCTTCACCCCCAGCCGCCTCAGCTCTCCGCGCATTCGCACCAGAAATTCGCCGCGTTCGTAGTTTTCACCGAACAGATGCCAACCGACCTCGAGCGAGCAAACTGGGTCGAGATCAAAGGTACCCGTGTAAAGTACCTGCAGGTCTTCGAGAGAAAGGCTGCGCGTCTGTTCTAGGAATTTGCGCAATGGTGCGGCGATTTCTGGAGCACCAGCCGCAAGCACCTCACAAGAGTGGACTGCCTGGCTCGGATAGCCCTCGGTCGGATAGCGCAACAGCCCAGCCAGCAGTTCGAACTTGTTCGCGCCTGCCATCACATTCCTCTTTTCGGTCCGGAAAGGAACCCGAATCCTACGCCTTGTTTGTGTTCGAGCGGGTCCTCCATCATCTGGATCGCTTCTTCCCGGTGCATCGGCGGAATGACGAAACGGTCATCGAACGTGCACAGTGACGTCAGCGCATAGATCGCCTCGGCTTCTTCGGATGAGCAATCTGCCTGTTGGAGCATGCGCACAGCAGTCTGCTCATCCACGTCGCCAACCGTCTTGAATCGCCGGTACCAACGGACCGCCTGTTGCTTGCGAAGCGCATAACGCAGGGGGCCCTGCTCGCCCGCACCGAACAGATTCGCCAGAAACTTCATCGGCACGCGCGCCTCTTCGATGTCGTGAAAGAGGTCACCGGAAACGTGATCGAGCGAGCCATTCGAGCGATTCGACATCACCGGAGACATCGGCGGGACGTAGAACAGCATGGGCAGCGTCCGGTATTCCAGATGAGGAGGAAGCGCGAGTTTCCAATCCTTGACGAATCGATAGACAGGCGATCGCTGCGCCGACTCGATGACCGAATCATGCACACCGTTTCGGCGCGCCGCGGAGATGACCTCAGGATCGTTCGGGTCGAGGATCAGGGAGCGCTGGCCTTCAATCAGTTTGTCGCTTGGAAGGCTTGCCACCTCTTCGATCCGCGAGGCATCGTAGAGCAGCACGCCGAGGTAGCGAATTCGTCCCACACAGGAATGGAAACAGGCGGGCGCTTGGCCTGTCTCCAGACGCGGAAAGCAAAGAATGCACTTCTCCGACTTGCCCGTGTTCCAGTTGTAGAACATCTTCTTGTACGGGCAGGCCGCCACACAGGCGCGCCAGCCTCGGCAACGCTTCTGGTCCACCAGCACGATGCCGTCTTCGCCGCGTTTATACAGCGCGCCCGACGGACATGAGGCAACACACGATGGATTCAGGCAATGGTTGCAGATGCGGGGAAAGTAAAAGAACACCAGCCGCTCGATCGCGAAAAGCTGTTGCTGCGTATCGTGGTGGAGGCCTTTCAGGTTGGGATCGCTCGCCGCATAAATGGGAGAGCCACCCAGGTCGTCGTCCCAGTTGGGCCCGGCTTCGATATTGATCAGCTCGCCCGTGACCATCGAAACCGGCCTTGCCGTGGGCTGGTCGGTCCCCTCGGGGGCGTTGAATAGTTCCTCGTACTTGTAAGTCCATGGCTCGTAGTAGTCGTCCATCGTGGGCATGGACGGGTTGTGGTAGATGTTGAAAAGTGTCTTGGCCTTGCCGGTGGACTTCAGTTGAAGCTGGCCGTCATGGACTTCCCATCCGCCGTGGTATCGTTCCTGATCTTCCCAATCGGTGGGAAAGCCTGTTCCGGGTTTGGTCTCCACGTTGTTCCACCACATGTATTCGGTGCCTTTGCGGTCGGTCCAGATGTTTTTGCAGGCGATGCTGCAGGTGTGGCAGCCGATGCATTTGTCGAGGTGGAAGACCATCGAAATCTGAGAGCGGACGTTCATCGCATGGCTCCTTGGCCTACCATTGCAGTTCCGGGAGCTTGCGCACGAAGACGTGCGTATCGCGGTTGGAACCGGTCGGTCCCCAATAGTTAAAGTGGTATGTGAACTGGCCGTAGCCGCCGACCATCAAGTTCGGTTTCAGTCGCGTGCGTGTCAGACTGTTGTGGCCTCCGGCACGGCGGCCCTTCCGCAGCGGCGACTTCGGCACGGAAAGCGTGCGCTCCGGCGAGTGATACTGGATGCAGATGCCGCGCGGAATGCGAGCGCTGACGGCCGCACGGGTCACCACGACGCCGTTGTCGTTGTGCACCTCGACCCAATCGTTGTCCACAATGCCGATGTCGGTCGCGTCCTTGTCATTCATCCACAAAGGCTCCACGCCACGTGAAAGCGTGGTCATGCGGTGGTTGTCGCCGTAGGTCGAATGGATGTGCCACTTTCCGTGTGGCGTCATGTAGTTCAGCATCTTCGTCGGTCCTGCTTCCTGACTCAGACGCAGGTCCGCACATTGCGCGGGCGATGGTTTGGGCTTGTAGGTGGGCAAGTGCTCACCGAACTGGAGGTAGCCTTCGTGATCAAGGTAGAAATGCTGTCGCCCAGTGAGCGTCCGCCAC
Source organism: Candidatus Acidiferrales bacterium (assembly GCA_030037525.1). Taxonomy (GTDB): domain Bacteria; phylum Acidobacteriota; class Terriglobia; order Acidiferrales; family UBA7541; genus Palsa-295. The sequence continues at coordinate 3,412 of JASHRC010000256.1, forward strand.
GGTACGAGGCACTCCACGTTATACGTGAACGGCGAATAGGCCCGGCCATCTTCCACCAGGCCTGACCACATGGGGCTGTTCAACAGGCGCTGCGGACGCGCCTGCAAGCCCTTGTAGTCCACGCGTACCGATCGGCTCTTTTCCGCCAACCGCGTGAGGGGAAGACCAACCTTTTCTTCGATGTCCTTATACGAGCGATAGGCCAGCTCTCCGTTCGTCACGGTGGCGAACTGCAAGATGAGATTGCAGGCATCCTCGTCAGCGGCAAGCGAGGGATAGCGTTTACCGCCCCATTCGACTGTGGAAAGTGTGTGCACGGCCTCGTCGTAGAGGTCTTCGACCGAATAGTGAGTCCCGTGGGCACCCAGGCCATTCGCGCGCACCGACGGACCAAACGAGATGAACTGGCTGTGCAAATTCGAGTAATCACGCGCGACGAGCTTTAGACCCGGCATCGTCTTGCCGGGAATCGGCTCAACGTCTCCGTCCTTCCAGTCCGCAATCTTCGGCTGCGCGATTTCTGCGGGCGTATCGTGCTGGAGCGGTGACGCCACCAAGTCCCAGACCGGTTTCGGGAAATGCCGCTGCGCGAGCTCGGAAAATCTCTTCGCGACGGCTCCGAAGATTTGCCAGTCACTCTTGGATTCCCAGCAGGGAGGCACCGCCGCCGACAGCGGATGAATGAAGCTGTGCATGTCGGTGGAGTTGAGGTCCGCCTTTTCGTACCAGGTCGCGGCAGGCAGGACGATGTCTGAATAAAGGGCTGACGTGTCCATCCGGAAGTTCAAGTCAACGATCAGGTCCATCTTTCCGACGGGCGCGGTCTCATGCCAGGCGATCTCCTGAACCGAATCGGCGGCCATGTCCTGGGCGATCGTATTCGTATGTGTACCGAGGTAGTGCTTCAGGAAATACTCGTGACCCTTGGCGCTGGCCATCAGGGCGTTGCCACGCCAGATGAACCAAACACGCGGCCAGTTTTCCGGCGCATCGGGGTCTTCCACAGCGAATTTCAACTTGTCGTCACGAAGCTGGCGCACGACATGCGAATAGATTTCAGCTTCATTCTTTGCGCCGGCGCGTTCGGCCTGCTTCACAACCTCGAGGGGATTCGCATTGAATTGCGGATAAAATGGCAGCCAACCGTTGCGCACGGCGCGGACCTGCGTATCGGCGGTATGACCGCTCGCCAGAGAACCTTCTTGCTGATTGGCGGGCACAGTGTGGTAATCGGTGAAGCTCTTCTCGTAGCGCCACTGGTCCGTGTGGATGTAGTGCCAGCTCGGAGCATTCTGAAGACGCGAAGCCGGGAACCAGTCTCGCGCGAAAGCGACTGCCGACCACGACTCCATCGGTGCGAGCTTCTCCTGGCCTACGTAATGAGCCAAGCCGCCGCCGTTTACTCCGACGCAGCCACAGAACATCAGGGCGTGAATGGCGGCGCGGTACATCAGGTTCGCGTGATACCAGTGATTGACTCCCGCGCCGATGATGACCGTGCACTTGCCCTTCGTGAGTTCCGCTGTGGTGGCCCACTCACGCGCGAAGCGGATCACCATGTCCCGGCTCATGCCCGTGTACTTCTCCGACCAAGCCGGCGTGTAAGGCTGCGAATCGTCGTTGTATGCCTTGGGATAATCTCCGGCCAGTCCGCGCGAAACGCCGTACTGCGCCATCAGCAGGTCGTAGACCGTCGTGACGACCACCGTTTGGCCGTCGGCGGCCAGAATCTTTTTGACTGGAACGCCGCGCTGAATCGTGTGGCCTTCCCCGAAATCATCGAAGCGAACTTGAGAGACGCCGTCGTTGGATTGCAGGAAAGTAAGAACCGGATCGATCTCGGTGCCATCCACGCCGTCTTTGAGCAGCAGGTTCCACTTCCCCTTTTCCTTGCCCCACCGGAAGCCTGAGCTGCCCATCGGCATTTTGGGGCGCGAGTCTTTCGCGTCCCACATCAGGAACTTCCAGTCTCCGTTCTCGACGCCCGCATAGGCTGCGAGCCGATTGGCGCGGAGAAGCTGCCTCGGCCGGAAGACACCGCCCTCTTTGTGCAGTTCGACCAGATACGGAGAATCCGTGTACTTCTTCGCGTATTCGAGAAAGTAGGGAGTCTGCTTATCGTGGTGAGCCTCCTTCAGCAGGACGTGGTTCACCGCCATCCACCACGCTCCGTCCTGTCCGGCATTGATGGCCACCCACTCGTCAGCGTATTTCGAGACCTGGCTGAAGTCCGGCGAGAAAACCCACATCTTCGTGCCGTTGTGGCGCGACTCGGCGGCGAAATGGCAATCGGGCGTGCGTGTCATATTCAGGTTCGATCCCATCACTGCAAGCAGTTTCGCGTTGTACCAGTCGGCGGATTCGTGAACATCGGTCTGCTCTCCCCAGGTTTCCGGTGAGGCGTTTGGCAGGTCGCAATACCAATCGTAGAAGGAGAGCGAAACACCGCCCAGCAGTTGCAGGAATCGTGAGCCCGCCGCGTAGCTGATCATCGACATCGCTGGAATCGGCGAAAATCCGTTGATGCGGTCGGGGCCGTGCTTCTTGGCCGTGTAAACACAGGATGCGGCAATTACTTCGAGGGCCGTTTCCCAACTGGAGCGTCGGAAGCCCCCTTTGCCTCGCGCCTGTTGCCAGGATCGGCGCGCCTCGGGATTTTCGACCAGCGATGCCCAAGCCTCCACAGGATCCCTATACGTCGCACGCGCTTCCTTCCACAGATCGATCAACGCGCCACGCATAAAAGGGTGCTTCACACGCAGAGGGCTGTAGAGGTACCAGGAATATGAAATGCCGCGCTGGCAGCCGCGCGGCTCATAAGGAGGCAAGCCAGCTTCCAACGAGGGATAGTCGAGGCCCTGCATCTCCCATGTCACAATTCCGTCTTTGACGTAGATCTGCCAGGTACATCCTCCGGTGCAATTCACGCCATGTGTGCTGCGCACGATGTTGTCGTGCTGCCAGCGATTGCGATAGAACTCCTCCCATTCCCGAAGTTGCGGTGTCGATTCATCGCGAATCCATGAAAGTGCGTCCTTGTGCTTCATAGCCCACCTCGCACGTGTGCGCGGACAATGGATCGCCGGACGGATCGGATTCTTCCTCGCCAGGCAATCTGCAGCAGAGCGAGGCCAACCAGCATTCCGCTGAAGCCAAACGCGAAGAATTTCACAACTGAGGAGTTATCGGCAGGATGACTCCGGTTGCTCGCATCGTCGATCATCGCAAGCAGTGAGAGAATTTCGTCCGGCTGAAGGGCGCGCTTGCCGAAGACCGATTGCATCGTCGGAGTCGGCGGTCCCGATAGCCACGCGCCGAGGCCCTTGCGTCCGCCCAGCCGGTCAAACACGTTTGTCAGATCCGGACCAAGCCGCCCGCCTCCCAACCCGCCGATCGTTCCCAGGGTGTGGCAGGAAATGCAGGCCGGCCCGCCGTTCTCGAATGGGCGCTCGCCAAGGAAGAACTGCTGTCCGACCGCAACGTCGGCGGCAGTGAAAGGCCGATCGCTTAGAGTAGCGCCAGCAGGCTCGGGTTTCGCTGCGGCCGTCCCTCCCTCGATATAGTCGAGCAAAGCATTGGCCAAATCCGGATTCATGCCCGCGGCGGTCGGCATCACCATTCGGCCGGGAGCGTCCTGCACCAATTGCGCGGCGTACGGGTCGCCGCTGTCGATCATCGTCTTTGGGTTCTGAAGGAACCTGACCAGCCAGGCACGATCCTTGCGTTTTGTTACGCCTTGCAAATCCGGGCCGATGATGTGGCCGCCTCCGATCGTGTGGCATGCCGAGCAGTTCTGTCGAAAAACGGCTCCTGCACCTTGGGCATCGGCCGGCCTGCTCAGGTACGCAGACAGGCAGGCCGTCAGAATTCCAATTTGCACAAGCCGTAGAAATCTCATCGGCGGACCTGCCTTTCAGCGGCGATGTCGCCGGAGGGTGGATCGCTTCTCTCAGCTATGAGCCTCCCGACGGATCCGTGTTTGCTTTGGCCGTCCGCGAGTTCTCGCAGGAGCGCCGCAAGGGTCGTCCCTTCTAGTAGCTTTTGGAACTCGTCTCGCAGGGGTACCCATCTGCCGTGGAGGGGGCAGGGATTATTTGCTGAGCAGTTGCCGATTCCAAGCGCGCATCGATTTACGTCGGCTGGACCTTCTGTTGCGCACACCAGGGCCCAGAGAGTGATGGCTTCCGGAGACTTCCCCAATTCGATCCCTCCGCCCGGGCCGTGCTGCTCTATACCGAGAGCGGAGAGAGCGTTCAAGATCGCAACTCCTATAGCTCGACGGAGTGGTTTCCGGGACCTTGCGTACTCCGCCAGTTCCCAGGCGGAACGCCCCTGCATACGGCCGGATGGAGGAGCGGCAGCGGCTGAGTGGGGCAGCAGACAGTGTCCGCAAGATCTCGCGGCCTGAAGGCGACACCTACATGACCGCTGGAAATACGAACCGCCGTGTAGAAGACGCCTACGCGGACGTCTTGTACCAGCGGACTCAACCCCCTCAAAGCATGGCCGAGATCCTGAGCCCATTTTTCGGCGATTTCCACGCCCAGCAACATGACAGGCGCCACCGTGCCTGGCTATGACTTTGGTCACAGCAATTCAGGGGTCGGCGCTTGCCAGATGCTTGTACGTGATTTTCATCAGACAGATGCGAGTTCCATCGAACGATTCCGAGTCCTACGCCTGTAGGAGATCCGTTGTGCCGGTGCCGGGAGAAGCGTACGATACACAAGCCATGAGGTGAGCGCCGCCGTGACTTCCCATCCTTCGCACGCGCACGAGCACGCGCATCAGCTTGTTCCTTCGGACCCCGCTTTGCGTGTGAAGGCGCTCGAATCGCTTCTGGTCGAAAAGGGACTCGTCGATCGCGCGGCTCTCGACGCTTTGATCGATACGTACGAGCACAAGATCGGCCCGCGCAACGGCGCGCGAGTGGTGGCTCGCGCCTGGACGGATCCGGCTTACAAGCAGCGGCTGCTCACCAATGCCGACAATGCCATCGCCGAACTGGGCTATGGAGGGATGCAAGGCGAGCACATGGTGGTGGTGGAGAATACGCCCAAGGTTCATAACCTGATCGTCTGCACGCTGTGTTCGTGCTACCCGTGGGCGGTCCTCGGCTTGCCGCCGGTCTGGTACAAATCCGCGCCCTACCGGTCGCGCTCGGTCCTGGACCCGCGCGGCGTGCTGCGCGAGTTTGGACTGGAATTGGCTGACGATGTGGAGGTGCGCGTTTGGGACAGCACCGCCGACGTGCGTTACCTGGTGCTGCCCGAGCGGCCCGCCGGGACCGACCGGCTTAGCGAAGGGGAACTCGCGGCGCTTGTTACGCGCGATTCGATGATCGGAGTGGCCAAGGTTCCGGCGCCCGTTCAGGAGCGACACCGATGAACGGCGTCCACGACATGGGCGGCATGCACGGGATGGGCCCGATCCAGCACGAGAAGAACGAGCCCGTGTTCCACGAGCGCTGGGAGGCACGCGCATACGGCCTATCGCTGGCGATGGGTTGCTTTGGGAAGTGGACATTGGACGCGCTGCGTCACCAGATCGAGCTGATTCCACCGGCGGACTATCTGAGCATGAGCTATTACGAAAAATGGATCGCGGCGCTCGTGGAGCTCATGGTGAAGACCAACCTCGTGACGCGCGCGGAGGTCGAAACTGGAAAGGCCGCGCTGGGCTCGCCCAAAATGAGCCCGGCGCTCACGCCTGACGGAGTGGGTCCCATGGTCGGCAGGGGCGCACCCGCCAACCGCGACGTGCCGGCCACTCCGCGGTTTCAAAGAGGCCAACGTGTGCGCGCCCGCAATCTGAATCCGGCGGGTCACACGCGCCTGCCGCGCTACGTTCGCGGAAAATCCGGCGCGATTCAGCGCGATTACGGCGTCTTCGTTTTTCCTGACACCAACGCGCATGAGCGCGGCGAAAATCCGCAGCATGTTTATTCAGTGCGGTTCACGGCGCGTGAACTCTGGGGCGAACAGGCCCCGGCGAAGGATTCGGTGTACGTCGATATGTGGGAGAGCTATCTTGAGCCAGCCTGATCCCATGCCACCGGAAGCGCTCGCGGCGCTTCCACGCCTGCCGCGCGACGAATCCGGGCCCGTATTCGCGGAGCCGTGGCAAGCGCAGGCGTTCGCGCTCGCCGTCAGCCTGTCCGAGCAAGGGCATTTCACCTGGAAAGAGTGGGCGGCGACTTTGGCGGACGAAATCAAAACCACCGGGAATCGAGGCGAACCGGACGACGGCTCGCGCTACTACCACCACTGGCTCGCCGCGCTTGAGCGTCTCGTAACGGCCAAGCATCTGTCCAACCCGGCGGCGATGCTGGCGCGCAAGGAGGCCTGGGCCGAAGCCTACCGGCGTACGCCGCATGGCAAGCCTGTGGAGTTGGACAAGAGTGCTTGATTCTATCGCGGGACGCGGACGCTGACCTTGTAGATCGAATTGCGGGCTCCTGCTTTCGGCTGTGTGACGCCCTCTGAATCCGTGGCGCGGGATGCCAGGGCAACCGTACCTTCCACGTCCGGAACCAAGTTGTAGGAAAAGCGCTGCCAAGACCAATTCTGCCGCGGCGCAAGGCCGGCGGAATCATAGGTTGCGCCGCCATCGAAGCTGACGTCCACATTCGCGACGCCTCGCGAAGCCCATGCCCATCCCCAGATTTCGACGGGCTGGCCAGCGCGCAGTTCCGTGTCCGGCGCTGGACTGACAATCATGGATTCCGGTGCGATCTCCCAAACCGGGCGCGGCGCTGCTGGGCGGTTTGCAGTCCGCGAGCGCGGCGGCGAATCGTTGTAAAAGACGGTCGTCAACGGACCATCCGCGCGGCGGTCCGCGACGGTGATCCGTCGCAGCCATTTGACGCAGTTCGTGCCGTAGTAGCCGGGAATAAAGAGGCGGATTGGCGCACCATGCTCTAGCGTCAGCCGCTCGCCATTCATCTCATAAGCAAGAGTCACGCCGCCCGCAGCCACGCGCTCAATCGGCAAATCCTTCCAATAAAATTCGCTCCGCACTTTGCCGAATTCACCGCGATCCACACCGTAGGACCAAATGAAGCGCGCAGCCGGATCGATGCCTGCTTCGTCGAGAATTTCGCCGAGGTCGACTCCGCTCCAAGCGACATTGGCCACTCCGCGCACAGCCTGCTTCGGCTTGAAAGGATTACCGGCACATTCATGGACGGAAACCACCGTTCGCTTCGGGCGGCGCAACAGCTCGTCGAACGTAACTCGGATGGGGCGGCGCACCATTCCGTCCACTTCGATGGTCCAGCCGCCCATCGATCCATTCGTATCGATATCCGGAATGCCGAAGTGAGCGAGCGTGAAAATCCCGTCGAGTGGCGTGACCGATTTGAGCAGCTCGTGCGGCTTGCGGGGGAACTTGATCACGAGTCCCGTATGGCGCATCGCGGGACGGCCTGCCGTTGCGTCCATGATTTCCAATGCTCCCTAGGTTTTCATCTGGAGCTTCGACGTGGGAGCAGAGGACATCATATGCTCGCCGGGGCAAAGTGGAAACACTGGGCGGTTTGGGAACGGTGCATTCCGATGGAAGTCGCAATTACTCCGAGCTTACCGAAGCCGCGGGAATGCCTTGCAAACTCGCGCGCAAAAATTTGAGCACCTTCGGAATCGCGTCAAGGGACGACGCCGCGTCTCCTCTGGCATCGCCTCCGAAATTCTCCTCTTTGTCTGACACCGGATGGACGCGTAAGGAAAGGGCGCGCGCTTTAGCCTCGCGGCCGTCGCCTCAACCATCCTCGCCGATTCCTATATCCCGTCGTCTTCCGCGCCGATCATCAGAATCGGGCCGTGCGTATTCTCCGGGGCGATTTCCGCGTTCGGAAGAGTCGTGGGGTCGCTCCGGCGCATGAGCGGCACGTAGGGAAGCGGCTGGCCGTGCCACGTCCACGCGTAGGGCAGGCCGGTGGCGCCGCAACAGGCCGCGTATCGCACATTGACTGGAACATACGCGACTACCGCTTTGATCTCCAGATACATCGATCCCAGCGGCAGCGCGAGCTCCCTCCTCGCGACGTTGCCACCACGCCGATGTGATCAGGCTGAATCTCGGTCCGCTTCATCATCCAGCTGAGCGCAGTGCAGAAATATTTAAGATAGCTGCGGTGAGCGATGGGATTTGAATTTGCAGGACAACTCCAAGTCTCGCTCAATCAGTTGGCCTTATCCCATGGTGGCCCGAAATAGGCATACGAAGGGCGGGCTTTTGATGCCTAAATGATGCCCACTTTTTCCCGCCGTTCGTGATCTTGTCCGGTAAGGCGGCTAACCAGGACTTCGCTTAGTTTCCTTAGCCAGTGCAGTTACGAAACTCAGAGGCAGCTCGTCATGCTAGACGGGAATAGCTGCGCCGTGAATCAGTTTGGCATCGTCACTGCACAGGAAGAGAATGACCTGAGCGACATCTCGCGCCTTTGGCCACTTCGCAAAATCGGCGTCTGGCATCGCCTTACGGTTCGCCTCGGTGTCGATGATGCTGGGAAGAATTGAGTTTGCGCGGATGCCAGTACCTTTCAGATCCGCTGCAAGTGAATCGATCATTGCCACTGCCGCAGCCTTGGATGCGGCATACGCTGCCGCAGACGCGGCATGATCAATAGCTGCTCTTGAAGCGACATTGACAATTGCTCCACGGCCTTGCTTGAGCATCGCGGGAACGGCGGATCGCGAAAGCACGTAACCCGAGTGCAAGTTGAGGGATAACATCTGGTCGAGGACCCGCGGTTCTGCTTCCCATAGTTTCCAGCCTGCCGCGTAACCACCCACCGCGTTTGTCATGGCATCAAGTCTTCCGTGCTTCGCGACGACAGATGCGATCATCTGATGAACGGCAGCATCATTCGTAACATCGATGCTGTGCCCCTCCAGTCGTGAGGCAAAGGCACCTGCTGCGTGACGCAAAGCTTCAAATTCTTCCTGCCTTCGGTAAGTAACGACGACCGCAGCGCCTTCTTTTAGAAACTCCACGCTTACGGCATGTCCCAATCCGCCGGTACCTCCGGCCACCAGCACTAGTTGTCCCGAAAATCTTTCGCTCATTGTCGCCTCGAACCGGCCTAGAGCGCGCGCACTCTCCACGGCGCCATACGGCTGAACATCCGATCTCGCACGATCAGCGTGTGAAATAGGATGGCTCCAAAATGCGCAATGAAGGCGAGGAATAGGAGATAGGCGAGCAACGTGTGCGCTCTCCGCAATGCCGCATACAACATCACGCTGTGGGGAAGGATCGGGAAAAGATGCAGCGACCCAAACAGCACGATCGGATAGCGTGCCGCGGACAACATCCCCCAACCTACGAGGGGCTCCACAAACAGCAACGCATACAGCAGGATTTCCGACCAGTGGGCGGCGGAGCGCTCCCGGGGCGACATCGTGGCGGGAAACGGCGGCAGGGTGCTGAAAAGCCGATTCACGAACCGGATCACCACCAGAATCAGAATCAGAATGCCCAATGGGCGATGGATCGATACCAGGCGGTGATACTCGCCGAGCGATGTGACCATCGCAACGCCAATGCCAAGCATGGTCAGCACCGTCGCGGCCATCAGCCAGTGTAGGAACCGCATGGAACCCGTGAATTGCTGACGGTCGGTCGTCATACTGGCGCTCACTTTCGCACGTCCGAAGGCGTGATCGCGCTCGGCTCTTTTGTCTCGCCCGCCCGCCTCGTGAACGATTGCGAATAAATCGCCGATCGAGCGCTCAGCAGAGGATCGTCGGACGGCGAGATCCCGGCTGGCAAAACTAACGGGTCGAAATTGATGTCGCGCGCCGGACTAGTCTCCTCGCTTTCGACAGAATCGAGAGTCAGGCTTCCGACGTCCACCTGCTCGCGTCCTTCCGGCCACGGGACTGTGGCATCGTTCGTCGGATCACCGAGCTGTCCCAGCGTGAGGATCAGGTGCCATTGCAATGGGTGCTGCAGAATGCTCGCGATCAGCGCGTCAAAAAGGAAATTCTTGTCTTGGCTTGCCCCGGTCGCGCCCACAGCTTCATACGGCTGCACAGGCACCAGCGTCCAGCGCACAGGCGTCCACGTGCCCTGCGCATCGACGAAACGGAACGCGTTGAGACCGTAAAAGGTGCTGTTGTCGAAACCGGACGACGGCGCGTGGCTCTTGATGATTTCAAGCGCCCGCACAGTTTCCGGGTTGTTCGCGAGGAACGCCGCCATTTTTGCCGGATCAGGTTGATGTGTGTTGCGGTCAGGTTCCGACGCAACCACGTTGTCGTAAAACGCCTGAGGATCCTTGAACGGAAATGCCGGCAGATTGATCATCGCGGTCCGCCACTGTTCGCCGTCGGATAGAGAAAACTGAAGTCCCAAGCCACGGACCGCGCTTAACTCATCGCTGGCATGGGGATCGCCGCCACCCAAAGAAAAGCGGCCAATCACGGGCACGCGGCCGATTCGGAACACAACGGCCTTCGAGAGGCGTGTGCCGCGGCCGTTGCTATCGAAAAATCCTCTGACGCACACGCCTTTCGCGTGATTGCGGCGGAAACCCGAGTACCTGCCGTTGACCCTCTCGAACTCATCGACGAACCGCACAGGCGTCAGCTTGTGCGGGCTGAACCAGCCACCCAAATAGAGAAATGCTCCTATGACAGCCAGAATGACAACGCCAATGCCCGCCAAACGTACCATTCTGCTGCGTCCGGCCAAGAGCGCTGTTTGCTTCTTTGTCGATGCGGTAGAGTCACTAGGCAACTGCCTGCTCTTGGATTCCATTTGACTTCCCGGAGACTAAACAACGTAAGGTACACCCCGCCCCGTGCGTATGCAATGCTCCTTCCAGAGTATGGGTGAGACAATTCGCTTGTATTGGATGTAGCGGAACCAATGTGAGTATTCGCCGTCGATGGAGTTCGGTTCGTACGTGGGACCGCCGGAATCGGACATGGCATGAGTAGAACGCCGTCTAAATGATTGGGCATCCCGCTCCCTGCAAAGGGAGTTTGAAGCAGTAATCATGGTCGGGTAGCGATCGAAGAGATGTGTCGGTCAGACTGAACGATTGCGAACACGAAACGAACAAACTCACTCTTCGGAGTGACATCGACCTATACATTCAAACTAATCAGAGTTACGGAGTTCGTGAGCTTCCGCTATCGAGTTGAATTCGGGTTCCTTGAGACCGAGGATGGCCCATCCTTCTTTTGCCGAGCGAACAACGTGCAAATTGGGGCGCGTGGCCTCTGCTTCGATTCCAAACATTCGCATCATGCCGAAAACGGAATCAGAGGGCGCAACAATGACGCGAGGGCGGTCCGGCTTCGGCATCGCTGGTGGGAAGGCTGCTAGCTCTTGGATTTTCTGAGGAGTAGCCTCGAACACCGCAACGGCCGAAAAATCAATGATGCCAGCGAGAGGGTCAAGGGACCCGACTAATAGCACGGCCATCCGGTAGAAAGCTATCAACTCCTCGTCCGCAACCTGTCCAGAGAACCTGCATCGAAGAATCCGATTAGTCGAATCGAATTCAAACTGGAATGCCATCAGATTTCTCTTTCGGACACTTGCAGGATGATGGACTCAACTCCATTAGATTGCAACCAAATCTCGGAGCTGTCGGCCCTTCGCTCCAGGAAATGCAACAAATTGCGTTTTGTTCGCGTTTGACCCGAGGCGTGCAGCGATTCTCCTGCGGGGGGGGCGATAAAACAGGGAATGCATGCTGGTATGAAGAGGTAAGCAGCTCACGACTAAACTATTTCACATATATCACGATTGCGGCATCATGACATTCTACTGTGCACTACGCCTACGGCATCAACGCAGCCGACGAGTTCAACGCAGTCATCGATCTGGCTTGTGAGGCAGAGCAAGCGGGATGGGACGGGTTTTTTGTTCCGGATGGAATTGCCATTGACGTTCCCAACCTGGGCCCGTTGCCGCTCTTTGATCCATGGGTTGTTCTCGGTGCCATTGCGGCGCGTACGTCCCGTATTCGTATCGGCACTATGATCACTCCAGTCCCGCGCCGGCGTCCGTGGAAACTTGCCCGCGAGTGCGTCACGGCAGATCACCTGTCCAAAGGCCGCATGATTCTTTCGGTGGGCTTAGGTGCAGCGAGAGATGATGCGGGATTCTACAAAGTGGCGGAGGCGATGGATTTGAAAGTACGCGCCGAACGGCTCGACGAAGGTCTCGCCATTATTGACGGCCTGTGGAAAGGAACAGCACAGACGTTTGCCGGTAAGCACTTTCGACTGGAGGGTATGACGATGATTCCGTCGCCGATACAGAAGCCAAGAATTCCCATATGGGTCGTCGCGGTTTGGCAAAAGCCGAAGTCCATGCGGCGGATGCTGTCATGGGACGGTGTCATTCCCCAGAAATACAAGAGCTATGATCCCCTATCCCCGGACGAGATACGGCAGCTCCGCGCTTATGTGGCCGAGCATCGCACCGGGCATGGTGCCTTCGACATCATCACCGGCGGATCGTCTGCTGCCAAGAAAACCCAACGTCCTGCAGATATCGTACGGCCATATGTGGATGCGGGCGCGACATGGTGGATCGAGGGGGACACGGCCGCGGACACGGTTCAGAAATGCTTCGACCGTGTCCGGAAAGGGCCCCCCATCTAGACTTCAGGCGCGCGCAGGAACTAACGAGAGAACGATGAGTATTCGCCACCGCCTGTACATTTGCTTGATCCTGCTGGGCAGCGTGGTGTTTAGCGGCTCGGCGGGTTTTCACTTCATCGAAGGGTGGACTTGGTTCGACGCCTTCTACATGACGCTGACGACCATGACCACGATTGGTTATGGCGAGATTCACCCGTTGTCGCACGCGGGACGCATCTTCAATAGTTTTCTAATCGTTTTTGCGGTCTCTTCGGTTGGCTTCACAATTGCTACGTTCAGCCAGGCTTTGCTACAGTTCGAGTTCGGAAAGGCCTTCGGCCGCCGGCGCATGGAACGCGAACTTGCCAAACTTTCAGGACACTACATCATTTGCGGCGCCGGGCGCGTGGGGCGCACAGTGGCGCGGGAGTTGCGCGCTCGCAACCAAACCGTCGTCTTCATCGAGAAAGACCCACAGCGCGCCGAATGGGCCGCCAATGCGAAAATTCCGGTCGTGCTTGGCAACGCATCCAGCGAAGAAAGCCTGAAGCGAGCGCGCATCGACACGGCGAAGGGATTCGTGGCCGTGGTCAGCTCCGACGCAGAGAATCTCTACATCGTCCTTACCGCTCGCGGGCTCCGCTCGGACCTGAAAATCATCGCGCGTGCCAGCGAAGAAGAGGCCACTTCCAAACTGCTGCGTGCAGGTGCATCACAGGTGCTTTCGCCGTACTTCTTCGTGGGGACCCGCATCGCACAGCTGCTGCTTCGCCCGAACGTTCTCGATTTCATTGACGCAGCGTTCGGCACCGACCGCCTGGACGTGGAGATCGGTGAGGTGCGCATCGAAGGAAAATCTCCGCTGATAGGAAAAACCTTGGGCGACTCTGCGATTCGCCAAGAAGCGGACGTCATCATCCTCGGGGTGAAACCGGCTGACGGGGCTCTGCTTTTTAATCCGGCACCGGAGACAGTGATTCGGGCAGCTGACACGCTCATCGTGATCGGCGCGGATACTCACCTGAAAAAACTGGAATCCCTGGCCCGCGCGGCGGCCTGAGCAACGAAACGACCGGTACCAGCCCCGAAAGACACGGGCCAATTCCAAGGGGCCTGGGGTGGTTGAATCCCATGTTCGCCCTAAGGTGCCCCGCCTGTGTCATATGTCGCTGAGTGCAATCACTTCGGGGGGAGGCTCTGAGACAGTTCAGTGGCACTTTTTGCCCAAATGAAATCATGGGAAACACACGATCGCGCGACGAGACTTTCGCTTTCATGAATCATCGCTGTTTAGCGGACGTCGACCCCGGCGCGGCTTTCGGGCGGCCGCCGGATTCGGCGCCATCGGCCTCAACGCGCTCTCGCTGCTCTTGGACGTGCTCCACGTGATGGGATGGATCGAGGATCTTCTGAAGTTCTGCGACAGCGCCGCTCAGCCGAGACGACCGCTGCGCTTCAGCTTCAAACTCCTCCTCGGTCATTTCCGAGTACCGGTTGCCGCTTGCCGCTTTCGCGATCGCGTAAATTAGCGCGATTAAGATGAGGGCACCGAGAGCATAAACCATGCGTGAGTCTCCAGTAGGCCGTTTGTGAGTGATTCCTTAGGTGGAATCGTACTCGTTTTGGTAGTCAGACTTTTTCACATCTGGGACTCAGTTCGCAGGATCGGTAAGTCCCTCTAAGGGATTCGGTTCGTCAGGCTGGACTCGGATGACCACTCGTTTGTTCAGCAGCTGCTCGATCCAAAGCCTAAGTCCAATCAAAATCGCCATCTGCAGCGGGTGGGCCTTCCAATACTTTCGGTAGACGCGCGCCACTTCGCTTGGGTCCGTAATGATCTTGGCCGTTCCAGAAATGGCAGGCCCATCCTTGCTCCCCACATAACAAATAACTCGTGGATTCCTTCTTATGCGCTTCACCTTGTAAGAACTTTCCGGAGTGAGGAATTCGATCTGACCGCCGTTCACAATCAGCCACACCTGCAGTTTCTTCAGTTCGCCGGACGCCTTATAGGACCCGAACCACTGGGTGTGTCGTTTCAGGGCGCGTTGCAGTTCAGGGGTCACGGGCGACATCGTAGGCTCCGACGCGACAGTTCGGCAAGCCCCTAACAGGATGCTCTCAGCATAGCTGCACGCGCGTTTGAAGGGAAAGTATGGAGGTGACTTATTGACTGCTCGTTCGGAAGCAAGCCTGTGTCAGGAAGCGAGAACGCAACACGAACTCGACGACCATCACCACTTCTTCCCAGTCGTCAGTCTGTTGGCTCGATTCCACCGCAGCGTGCAACGGAGTCTTATCCTGCGAAGCCACAGGAACAGTCCCCAGATACCATCGGGAGGGAGGCTGCGAAAAACAAATGCGCCGGTGGTGATCCTGCCAAACCCATAAGAAGCATGCCAAGAGCAACGACCAGCGCGGGTCAGTCTAATCGACGGAGTCGATGTCCACACAGCGAATTCCCGACTTCAAGCAACCGCCATCTAACGTTGCTTGTAACACAGACTGGCCGCCTCGACGGACAAGTCCGCGGAACCCTATTTTCGTGCTTGGTGGTGCGCCGACGGTGCATGAGATCGAATCGGACGTTGAACAACCATGTCTTGACAACAGCCGAGACTCAAGATACAGATCGCAGTCTCAATCGCACTCAAGCCAAGGGGTAAGCCGATTAAGCTGCCACCGGGAGTGAAAGCCGAGGATTTCAGCCTCGCGATCAAACAATTCCAAGATGCCGTGGGCAAGGAGTGGGTGTTCACATCCAACGAGGATGTGGAGTTGTACCGCGACTCCTATTCGCCTGTATGGAGTGAGGAGGAAGAGCCCATCCCATCCGCCGCGGTTGCACCCGATGGCGTGGAGCAGGTGCAGGCCGTCGTCCGGATTGCGAACCGATACACAATTCCGCTGTGGACGATCTCAACAGGGAAGAATCTTGGCTATGGTGGTTCGGCGCCGCTGCTTGGCGGAAGCGTGGTGCTCGACCTCAAGCGCATGAACCGTGTGCTAGAGGTAAGCGACAAGAATCATTACGCGCTGCTCGAACCGGGCGTCAGCTATTTCGACCTCTACGGCTACATCCAGGATCACAAGCTCAAAGTTTGGATCGATCCACCCGACCCCGGGTGGGGCAGTCCGGTGGGCAACTCGCTGGAAAGGGGCGGGGGATACACCCCCATGCACGACCATTTCGACGCGGTGTGCGGAATGGAAGTTGTGTTGCCAAACGGCGAGGTGATGCGGACGGGGATGGGAGCGCTGCCGGGAGCAAAGACCTGGCAGCAATACAAGTACGGGTTTGGCCCTTACGTCCAAGGAATCTTCTCTCAGTCAAACCTCGGCATCGTCACGAAAATGGGAATCTGGCTTTTCCCGGAACCCGAAGCCTATTTGTCGGGGAGGGTGATGGTCTGGAAGCGTAGCGACGTGATGCCTCTGGTCGAGATTTTCGCGCATCTCGTGAGCTCGGGAGTCTTCCGTGGGACCTCAACGCTGGCAAGCCCGGTGTGGTTCGGGCCGCCCGACGCGGAGCTGGATCCATTGCGGGCCAGTGGATCGATCAAAGACCTGGAGGACTACAGCGCCCGGAGGAAGGTACCGTACTGGAGTCTTCCTCTGTTTTTCTACGGACCGCCGAAGGTGGTGGCCGCACAATGGGAGTACGCCAAGGAGAAGTTTTCCTCGATTCCCGGCGTCGAGTTTCAGGACGGTCCTTCCTATCGTTTTCCTTTGAGCACCGCGGACCTCGCAAAAATCCAGGACACCGTTCCACTGGGAGTTCCGAGCTTGCAGATCTTCTCGTTACTTCCGTCGCGGAGCCAAGGTCACATTGGGTTTTCTCCCATCATTCCCATGGACGGCGAAGCGCTATTGGAGGCGCTAACGCTTTTCGAAGGAGTCCACCGCGAGTTGGGTTGGGGGCGAGCGGTGCTTACCATCCTCTCCTCGTTCCCGCGGGCGTTTGTGATCATCGACCTTTTTCCCGTCGAGCGAGATGTGGGGAAAAACCGTAGGATGCGCGAGCTCTACCGGCGGCTAATCAAGGAGGCGGCGGCTCGCGGCTGGGGCGAGTATCGCACTCACACAACGTTCATGCGGGATATATCGAATACGTATTCGTTCAACCACTCTGCGCTGCGCCGCTTCCACGAAACGATCAAGGATGCGGTCGATCCGAATGGCATCCTTTCGCCGGGGAAATGCGGCATCTGGCCCAAGCGCATGAGAAGGGCAGAAGTGTGAAAAACCCGAGAGCAGGATTGCTGCTCGCGACGAGTTTGATCTTGGCAGGCGTGGCGCCTGCCGCGCCGCCCTGATCCTCGAAGTCGCTGATTTATTGAAGCTTGCCCTGCCTGCGACGGCCGCCGCATTCGAAGTGAACTCGGCAGCATTGAAGGAGGACCCTGCCGCTGATTTCTCCTCCGTCATTCGTCAGATGGAGAAGTTCGTTTGGCGAGACTTTGCGGCAACGAAGTGAAGATTGAGCTCAACTTGCAGACTATTCCGGTGTGTCCTGGCGGGACTACCGGGGCAGACAACAAATCGGCTGGCACATAAGAAGTGCAATAGCGGAGCGAGGCTATGGAGAAAGCATTGATTAAAGGAACAAATCTGAACCCCTCGCGCATCGGGCTAGGCACCTGGGCGATCGGGGGATGGATGTGGGGCGGCACCGATGATCGCGAATCGATCCGCACGATTCATGCCGCCCTCGACAAGGGGATCAATTTGATCGACACCGCTCCTGCCTACGGCTTCGGCCACTCCGAAGAGGTTGTTGGGCAAGCCGTGGCGCAATACGGTCACCGGGACGCCGTTATCATTGCCACGAAAGTCGGCCTCGGCTGGTCCCAAGGCAACGTGTTTCGCGATTCTTCCCGCGCGCGAATTCTCCAAGAAATCGAAGACTCTCTGCGCCGCCTCCAAACCAGTTACATCGACATTTACCAAGTCCATTGGCCCGACCCCACGACTCCGACTGAGGAGACCGCCGAGGTCATGGATTCCCTCTATCGGCAAGGCAAGATTCGCGCTATCGGCGTGAGCAACTACTCGCCTTCGGACATGGATCGTTTTCGCGGGGTGGCGCCACTGCACACCGATCAGCCGCCCTACAACCTCTTCGAGCGTCAGATCGATATCGACGTGCTTCCCTACGTTCGAGACCACAAGATCAGTGCGCTCACATACGGATCGCTGTGTCGCGGCTTACTTACCGGAAAAATGAAAGCGGACTCGCAGTTTCAAGGCGATGATTTGCGGAAGACGGACCCAAAATTTCGGCAGCCTCGCTACGCCCAGTACCTGAATGCTGTGGAGCGGCTCAATCGGTTCGCCCAGGAAAATTACGGCAAGAGTGTGTTGGACCTGGCCGTGCGCTGGGTACTCGATCAACCCGGTGTCACAGCCGCTTTGTGGGGCGCCCGCCGTCCCGAACAGTTGGTCCCGGTGGACGGCGTCGACGGGTGGCGTTTGGATGAGAATGCATTGACGGCAATTGATGGAATCCTGCGCGAGGCAGTTCCCGATCCAGTGGGCCCGGAATTTATGGCGCCGCCATTGCGGCGCCCGTTCGCCACACCGTCAGGCAACCGAACCTAAGCCAACCCGAGTCGTCGAGATAATCCCGACGTTTGAGAGGCCTCCGGAACGTCAGGTCAGACGACCTCAGTGTTCCACTCAGTTGGTCGGGCCGCCTTCCTGCGGAGCCTCGCTCGGACGCTCTACATCTTCAGGGGGCCCCTCGACGATGGGGCACACAAGGACGTTGGCTTCTTTTGGATTGACCGGAGCGTCCTCTCCTCCCGTAGCTATAGCTGTGTGTGATCCCGGATCAGCTGCATCTCCTATTGTCTCGGCTTTGGACTCGGGTCCTTTGCCACATGCAATTTGGCTCTCGTCGCCCGCACTCTGAGCCCAGCATTCGAAAATTCGAGTCTCGCTCCCGTGCCGGACCAGTGTTACGTACAAAGATGATTTATCCTGGGTTACGAATCGACTCTAGCGAAGCAGCGGTGCGGTGGGGATTTCAGTAGGGGTTAACGTGAAACTCTACATTGGCACACTGTTCGCGGATGGTGGCGAGCCTACTTCGATATGGCTGCGAGCGATCTGATATAGCTGACTGTGTCCCAGATTTCCTCAGGTGTTTCCTGGTCCCGGTAGGCAGGCATCTTGCCTCGATTTGTACCCTTTCCATTTTGCATGATGTAGAACAACTCACCGTCGCTGAAGGCGCCTTGAACGGAGGGATCGCGCCAATCGTGCAAGTTCATAGTGATGTCTTTAGCCAAGACGCCCTTCCCACTGCCATCTTTGCCGTGACAAATCACACAACCACCGCCGACGTACAGCTCCTTTCCTTTAGCAATCGATTCTGCATTAGCAGGGAAAGGGTTCCTCTGTCCTGCTGCCTCCCTCGGAATCTTGAATTCGGAAGGCCGATTGGTGCCGCAGCCAAGCACGGCCCAGGCGACTCCAAAAAACACAAAGTTGCGTGCGATAATTCTCTTTCGTCGGTCTAACATTAGCTGCTAGAGCGGATGATACACCGAAGGAATATGTCCCGTTAGCCGGGGACTTGACCCATGCCTGGATCGAACTTCTGCTCTGTCCTAGGGCCTAGCTTGCGCCCAACCAGGCGCAATTGCATAACGCAAAACTCAGCTTGAGAACTGCGTCTCATTGCGACCCATCTTCATCAAAACGGCCTCATCAATGCGGCTTGAGCAGCTTCAGCGGCTTGGCCCTCGCTGGTGCCAACGTACTGCATAGTTGACGTGATCGACAGATGGCAGGAGCCGGCCGGACAAAAGTGGCAGGTTGATTAAATCATCCCTTTATCTGCCGCTGTCCGCGCTGAGTCTCTCGTTGCATCGGCACTAAAAGTACTGGTGATTCAAGCGGGCTTATTCGAATGATTGAACTGGCACTTCAAAGGGACGGTTTTGAGCGTAATCCCAATGTTACGCCAACAGCATCAACTACCTCAGTGCGGCGTTACCGGGCTGGGCCTTCGGCTCAAATCCCTTGGTGCCACGCAAAAATGCAGCAGCAGAAAAGGAGAGCGAGGGATAGAGCGGCGACGTGATTCTCCATTGCAACGGGGTCACCGAACAGCCGCAACCCCAGTCAAAATAGCTGCGCCACACGCCAGCCGTAAAACTCTGCATCGCAGACGGATGGAACAGAAGCACCGCAATGCTGACCTGCGCGACTGGCCACACCCACACGTAAGCTGGCCAGCCTTCCTTGAGCCATTCACTCAGGAAATAGCCCAAGACGAAAGCAACTGCGATTTGAAAGGGAAAATACGGCCTGTCCAGCAATGCCGTAAACAAATCTACGCCAGACCGCGTGTGCGTCACCCGTGAATACAGCAGCAGAGGTGGCACAATTACAGCGCCTATGGCCAATGACCCGTATGTGCCGATGAATGTAGCGGCAATGTACTTCGCGGCAGGGATAGCAAACTTACGCAACCTCGGTGAAAGGGTCTCCGGTCCTACAGTTTTTACGTAGAGAAGAAAAAGGAATACGGTGGAGATTACGAAAAACAGTGTGACAGCCATGCGTCGTGTGCCTGACCAGGCAAAATGGTACATCAAGAATTTCAGTTTCGGGTGTTGTTACCAGGCAGCGCCGTTTGTTCGCTCTGTCAATGATGGAACTTGTGAAACGGCGATATGGCGGGCCGTCAGCATTATCCTGCAGCGCATGTAGCCGAAAGCCACCCCCTCGGCCGCAGCCGTTCCTCGATCAGCGGAAGCATTCCTGCACCGACCCATCTATTCAAACCGATCAGGACTTGCGGCGTGTCCGATTGGGAAATGAAACGTCGCTCTTAAGATTTTACCGTTGGGATGTGGCAACCTGCGGCGCGTCCACACCCAGTAGCATTTCGGCCACCCTTTCGGCAGAAAACTCTCCAACCCTGGCGATAGCCGCCGCCCTGTGCGTTAGAGATGGATGCGTCATAAACAGCTCCGCGAAATTGCTACATCGAATTGGAACGCTGCTCACTTTGTACAAGGTGACAAGCGCACGAATCGCCGTTTCGGGGTCACCCGTAAAACTCACCGCCTCACGATCAGCGTCATACTCGAAGTGACGAGATAGCAGGTCAAGAGCCATTATCGGGGCAACGATAACCAGAAATTCGAGTAGCGGTCGTGATTTCTCGATGGTAGTCGAAAGCCGGAAGAGAACCAGTGTCAGGACCGAATAAAGCGCAATCGCGAGCAGAAACTGCTTTAGGCCGTGTCTTCGTTTCACATGTGCCACTTCGTGGGCCAGGACGTAATCCAGCTGTGGTTTCGTGAAATACTTACCCCAATTGTCGGTCACCGCAACGACGCGCGACCCTCCATAAGCATTGGTCAGGTGTCCCTTGCCGGATGGCACGATGTAAACGCCTCGGATCATCGTTCGCATTCTTCTTGCGACGGCAAAAGCCCGATTTCGGAGTTCGCCCGCCTTCGTCTCGTTGAATTTCACACCCTCGGCTCGACGCAAGAAAATCGTTCCGATCCGAGCGACTAATGCAGCGCAAACAATCCAGACCAAACCCCTACTGCGCCCAAGCAACACGGCCTCATACCCCGTCGCAATCATTAGCAACGGGACAGGAAAGCTCACCGTCCTCCACCATGCCTGCGAGGCGATGTCCACGGGCGACCATCGGAGACCAAGGATTGTTTCGTCTGTCGAATAGCACAAGACCAAATGGAGGCCGAGTCCCAATACGAGCGGAAGCCAAAAGGCAAGGGATGCCCTCGTCGCGCCCCGATTCAGGTCCCAGATGGCTGACCATCCCGCCACCGTCAGGAGCATTGCAAGACGAGTCAGTCTGCGGTATTTCAGCCACTGCACTGGCCGTACCTGTGCGTAGCGTTGCAGCGTGCCGAAATCCTAAGGTCACTGCAAAGGGGAGCACTACAAGCGCAAAAGACAGGTAAATCATTCCCCAAGAGTTTATAGCAGGTTCACAAGGGTCGCCGCCAACTGTCTGTGTGTGGGTTTGCAAGGACCCATTAGAGGTGGAGTTGGTGGAATAATAGGTGGATTGATTCGGTGCTACGATTGGCGAGCGGAGCGCAGCCGATGGAAACCAAACGACGCTGGATAGTCCGACTCTTGACCGTCATTGCGGTGGCTGTTGCCGCCTTCTTGCTCCGACACCACTTCCGGTGGGAAACGCCCATCCTCAAGTAGCGTTCGGGAGATAAGCCGCAACGCGGTCGGTCGGCGTCCGGGCGTTCGACTGCGAGAACGTGACGATGCCCCCAAAATCTACCCTCTGGCCGTCGGGGTGGCGCTTGGCCGTGCTGATCCTGCTATTCTTGATTCCGGTCCCGTTTCATCCTTGGTGGCGAGGGATTGTTTGCTGGTCAGCATGGGGCGGATTGGTATTTCTGTTGATTCGTGCAAAGTAGCCCACTGCCTTTTTCCGAGACAACACGATTTGAACAACAATGCGGGCCGACAAAAGGATGGTCTTGGAGAGACGCCGCTCAGATGGGACTCCCTTGTGCGCAAGGTCACCTGGGACCCATCGTGTACGGCGTAGCGTCCGCGTTATCGTACGTCGCTACAGCGACAGGACGGGCGCAAAGGAGGAGCCGTGCGTCTACTTCTGTGGTCCAATTGGGTCGTGAGCACAACGACATTTGCGATCGGTTGCGCAGTGAAATCGATAAAGCGCGCAAAGAATACGACCGCCGCTTTCGCGCGATCCAGGATCACCCGGTGGATTACTTCCATCGCTGGATGGTGGAAATTCTTGCCGGAGGAAATATCGAAGCCTTCGGCGAATACTGAGGTGCTCCCCATCCTTCAGACAGAAATTGGGCCTTCCTTAGGTGGATCGCTGCCTTGAAATTTGACCCCTTGAATTCGTGTTTTCTCGTTCTGCAATTGAAGCCGGGATGGGGTCGTAGGGGAAGGGACGGCGCTTGAGTCCCTTCCCCTGCACCCACTCCTAGAAAAGCCAGCGTTTGCGAAATGCACTCGGCTCTCGGCGCCGAGAACGAATTTTTTGACGCCGGCGGTTTTTCGCAGAAAAATGTCGCGTCAGGGACGGCTAGGAGCGACGATTCGCTCGGTCGACCCATAGCATCCCCCGTTTTCGCTCCGCTCAAGCGCATTTCACTCTTCCGAAGTACATCGCCTCCGGCGTCCGGTAGCCCAAAGCCTGATGCGGACGCTCGTGATTGTAAAACCGAAAGTAATTTCCCAGATTCTGCACCGCATCCTCGACCTGCTCGTAGTCGTGCAGATACACCTCTTCGTACTTCACCGTGCGCCACAGCCGCTCCACAAAAATGTTGTCCAGCGCTCGTCCTCGCCCATCCATGCTGATGGTGATGCCGCTCCTCTCCAGCCGCCCGGTGAAATCCTCGCTCGTGAATTGGGCCCCTTGGTCCGTATTGAAAATTTCCGGGCAGCCCGTCTGCAAGGCCCATTCCAGCGCCGCCAAGCAAAAAGCGCTCTCCAACGAACCCGACACTTCCCAGCCCAAAACATATCGGCTGAACCAGTCCAAGATCACCACTAGGTAGATAAACCCTTGGCGCAGACGTACATAGGTGATATCGCTGGCCCACACCTGGTTCGGTCGCTCGATCTTCAGCCCCCGCAGGCGATAGGGATAGAGGCGATGTCCGGCAGCGGGCTGGGACAGCCGCGGCTTCGGATAAATCGCTTCCAGTCCCATCTGCCGCAGCAGCCGTCGCACCCGCTTCCCATTCACCCGGTAACCCTGCTCGCTCAGCCAGTAGGTCATCCGACGCACTCCATAAAACGGCGTGCGCGTGTACTGCTCGTCCAGCAAGCGCATCAGCTTCAGGTTTTCCTCGCTCTCGGAAACCGGCGTGTAGTACAGGCCCGCCCGCGAGATCCCCGTCAGCTGGCATTGCCGTACGATGCTGAGATCTCCTCGATTCGCTTCGATCCATCCGCGTCGCTCCGCTAACGGGAAAGTCCAGACTTTTTTTTAAGCCAGTCCACTTCCACCTGCAATTTCCCAATCTGCTGGTAGAGTTCGGCTTTCAGTTCCTCGTCGGCCTTGGCTTCTGCCGTCTTCCCGCTCGAGAAAACCTCCACCGCTCGCTCCAGAAGTTGCTTCTTCCAGTGCGTCACCAGGTTGGGGTGAACTTCGTAGTGAGAGGCAATCTCTTGGATCGTGCGCTGTCCCTTGATCGCCTCCAACGCAATCTTGGCTTTCCAATCTGCACTGAACTGTCGTCGGTGTCGTCTCATCTGCCTCCTCACAGAGGCAGCGGATTTTACACCTAAGGGACCTGTCTAAATTTTGGGGAGCACTTCATACCCCTGTGCCGCTCACGCAACGTCCTGTTGCTCGACCCATGTTCCTCGTCGAGTTTCTGATCCGCGTTCACCCTATTGCTCAGCCCCGTGTTCCAAGGCTTTAGGGGTGGCCCCCTTCCCCGAGGAGCCACCCCCAAACCGTACTTGAGCCACTGCGCTCAGCGGATTCATAGAAGTCCGTTCGTTTTACGGATTTCTTCGAGTTGTGACAAGCAACTCATGTCGCAGTCGATCAGGCCAGCAAGCAGCAACGGACAATCCACGATTCTCCATGAAGTCCATTGGCCATCACCCTTCTGCCATTTCGAGGCCGTGACATCGGCTGGCAGCTTCTTGTGCGGGCAATTGACCGTGTGGACGCGCTCGACACTGGATGCCGCGAGCTTTTTGGCGTCGGAGGTATCAGTCATGATCCACCCCCTTCGTACCGGCAAAACCTCTTTCAAGCTGCTCCGTCCGGAGCCAAGTCAAGAAACAACGAGGCCTCAGCACACAAATGCACGGGAGCGAAACTATCGGGACTCCTTCGCATCTTACAATGTTTAGGATGCGCGAAAAATACTGTGATACACGTCACTAGCCGCATGGCTCCGCGGGGCGGCCGGAACCCCGTACATAAGTATCTCAAAGGCCCAATCCCAAGGTGCTGGTAAAACGCCGTAATCGTCCATGTTGCGGTCCCCCCTAGGAACATCTCCGGTGACGCGACTAATCAGGAGGGATTCTGTACGAGAGAACAGTTGTGCCACTCAGAATCGCGAGACGATCTCCCGATGGGGACAACGCGATTGCAGGCGCATTTTCCGACTTGAGCACAACACTGAAGACCTTGCTTCTTCGGGAGCGATCGTACACAAGCACAGCGAACCACCGCTTGGGGATCAGGGTATCATCGAGCGTCAGTTTGCGATACGCAAGAATCAACATCGCAAATCGACTGCCCTCCAAAGACCGCATATAGTCGTAAATATCGTAACTACTCCAGTCTGCGTTCTGTCTCTCCCACAGAAGCTCGCCGCCGCTAGAGAGCACCTGGAACCCACTTCGAATCTCTGCGAGAATTTGATCGCTGGTCAGGAACATAGGTAGGCCGTACCTGCAAGGATCCCCGCAACAAAGGTGGGTCCTTGTCGCATCCGCCCGCTCGACATCGATGCACTTGTACCACTCTCCTGCGAAGGCATCAGTGCTAACAGACTCCGCAGAACCTGGGAATAGGTCGATACTGCGGACTTTCTCGAACGTTTCGGATGACCGCCATTCCCCGTGGGCGACCGGCCAGTGCTCGGAGTCACCGTTCACAACCATAGACACGCCACCCGAACTACTGACGACTCCAGGATTACTCTGTTCCAGGAAAAAGACTTCGCCACGTGGAGCGACCATCGCAGCGTATTCCAAAGATGGGTCCAACTGAATCTCCCGCTTTTTCTGCAGGTCGGGGGTGTACAGACTCAGAGTGTTATTCGCATGAACCAAGAAGCCGTCCCGCACCGGCATGATGCGGGCTTGAGTGTCGTACCGCGTGTTGAAGAAGCGCCTTTCTCGCGTCTGCCAAACCTGATGCGAAATCAAATTGCCATTCTCTACATCCAGAAACAGGGCTTCCATTGTATGTGGCGGTGGGGGAGTCGGCGGTTGCCCCTTCTGAGCAGTTACCCGTTCATCTACCAAATCGCTGAAGTACACCACCAATTCTTTGGCGACGATGAATTCGACATGCGCATGAACATCCTGGAAGAGCAACGAAAGGTTGGAAAAGACTTCCCCATTCTTATAGTTTGGAGCTTGGGGCTGCTTGAAATTCAGCGCGGTCAGGTCGATCTGTCGTTCTGGAAAGGGAGTCGCCTTTTGCGCAGCGAGGTTCGGCGTCCCTAGGGTCAATGTTTCCAAAAACATGCCGAGCGTAAGCGCTATCATTGTGACGCGATGCACGCGTAGGTTCACTGTCGGTCTCCACCTGACAGGCACGTCGATGTAAACCATCAATAGTTCGTTGCTTCAACAGGCACGAGCAAGCTCCTGGTTAACGACCTTACCGCCGAAGTGGTACCAGAAGGAACATTTCCGATTTGGCGACCGGGGAGTTAGCAGTCAGCTCCGCTTCAAGACCTTCCGTGAAGGTACCGGCTTGTAGCGAATTCATGAATGAGATGGCGCTAGAATCAGATCATCATGCCAACACCGTTCGAGAGTGCTCAATTGAATCTTCAGTTGTACGACCTTCGCCGCGAACCCGTTTTGCGAGAGGCGCGCTCTTGGTTCCTGTTCGAGTTCAACCCCGAGAGTTTCGCCGACCTTGTTTCGGCAGTTAGCGGGGACCGCGACGCCTGGTTCCGCATGGTTCTCGGCTACTGGGACATGGCTGCCTCTATGGTTACCATGGGCGCGATTGACGGCGATGCGTTCCGCGCGGCGCACGGGGAGATCTTCGCCACATTCAGTAAGATTCAACCGTTATCGCAGAAATGCGATCCTCCAGCGGAGAGCCACAATTTTGCAAACACATAGAGGCCGTTGTAATGGCGGCTCCAGACGCCGAGACGACTCTGACACGCCGCCGTGAGGCGATACGCGCTGCAATCAGAGCACGCAAACAACACTCGGAACCAGCCACCTAGACGCTGCCCGGTCCCAAATCGCCTGATTTAACGGGCTGGTTGACGGCCTTACCCTACAAATCCAATCTCTTCTTCAAATTCAAATTTCTAGACTCGGCAGATGGGACCCGCGCCAAAATTCAAGTCTGCGGCGAGCGCGGGGCGAAGGAATTCACTTATCAATTTCACTGCAAGGCGAACTTGACTCTAAACCCAACCGTGCTCTGAGGCCGGAACAGTATCCAGTGAGCATTTCTTTCCAAGTCCGCTGTTGGGACTCCGGAGGCCACAGTTCCCCCAAGACTTTTCTTGCCTCCTCATGCCTGCCGGCATACAGATAGTCGAGAACCAAAAGCGGACAGTTGATTTCGTGCCTAGATAATCTTCGTGGACTTCATTCGGACTTGGGTGGAGAAATTCCTGCAAGTTCTCATTGTTCAGTTTGCTTTGCGCCTGCTAGATTACCGCGCTGGAATGGATCGTTCTGTGCAATGATTTGTGCAACCAAGCGAAATGTGAAGGGCTAACCGATTGAAAAAATTGGGGTGAGCGATGGGATTTGAACCCACGACCCTCGGTTCCACAGGAGCCGGGGACTGAATCTAAGCCGTGTCTTTGCCGTCGCTTACAAACAGACCCTCGCTTCAACTGCTCCAATTGTTCCAAGCGGAAGGCGAGCGAAGAGTATCAGCTGGATTGTGGTTTTTCTACTCGCCACTGAAAGGGCCGGAACTCGGCAAGCTTCTTGAAATCGCGTACATTGCCCGTTATCACCTCGATACCCGAGCGTCCCGCGCTCATTGCGATCAGCGCATCGTTGGTCAGGCGTCCCTTCCCGATCTGCTCGTAATCGTACTTGGCCGCAACGAGAGCGAGCACTTTCCCGGTTTGTGTCCAGTCCGTCAGGCTGGGGACCAAAATGCGGCGGGCTCGGTGGAAGTCACGCTCAAGGTGCTCAACAACGTGGCGATTGTGCGCGCTCACCCCAGCATAAAGCTCTTCCAGCACGACCGAACTCAGTCAAATAGGGGCACCCGCCGCAATTCGTCTCAGATCGGCGACTGCCTCATCCCCCGACCGCAAGGCCGTGATGTAAATGGATGTATCGAACAACACCGGCTGCATCTACGGCTCCAGCGTGCCGTATGCATCCTTAACAGCGATGCCACTTTTCAGAAAGCGCTCATTGGCTTCGGCTGCTAATCGGTTCCTCTCATGTTCGGAAATCACCAAATCCAACGCGCGGTCGATGGCCTCTGTTTCGGTGCCGACCTGTAAGACCTTCTGCGCGCGTTTGATCTTCACGGCGTCCAACCGAAAGTGCTTATGGGATCGCGTCCTAGGGGTCGGCATTTTCATTGGCTCCTAATTAAGTATAGCACATGCCATGTACACATCTGCATGTCATGTGAACACGGGCATATCCTTAGCAAAGTTCTATTCGCCCGATTCTGGGTCCATCCGCGAGATAATCCAGCCCGCGGACTGCTGCGTTGTCCACAGCACAACACCATCGGGTTGGTGGCTAGGAAAAGGGAGCCCCGCGTGAGAAGCGATTTAGCAATCAAACTCCAAGGGTTGACAGGGTTTCTTTCGGTGATTGCCTTAGTTGTTCAGATAGCGTCATCCCTGTCCTTCGAGGTGCTGAGCGCGCCTCGGCTCAGGGCCCAGACACCCGCATCGCAGGCCCATTTTACATTTCCCGATACACCTGCAGCCAAGCAACTTCAAGCATGGCTGGCTGCGTTCGACAGCGGCGACCGGGCTACCATCCAAGCCTTCGTAGCAAAGTCCATGCCCGAGGGCACTGGCCCGGGCTTTGTCGAGCGTACAGTGCAGATGCGGGATCAGCTTGGCGGCCTCGATTTCCAGAAAATTGAGGAGTCGACGGATCTCCGATTTGTCGCGATCGCGCAGACGCGTTTGGGCGGAGAACGCATCCGGCTGACTGTGGAGGTGGATTCCGCTGAACCGCACCGGATTACCTCGATTTTTCTCCAGCCGGCATCGCCGCCTGGGAACACTCCGCCTCCCCCAGACATGACGGAAGCTGAGGTTCAGACGGCCCGGACGCAGCCTTCCTTTCACCAATTCTCCGCCTGGCTGGGGGCCTTCAACAGCGGTGATAAGAATCAGTACCGGGAGTTCCTGGAGAACAACTTTCCAACTCGAGTATCGAGCCTGGACCGAGATATGGAACTTCGCGAGGGCACGGGTGGATTCGAGTTCCGCAAGCTGGAGCAGGGCTCAGCCACGCGGGTTAGCGGACTGGTCCAGGAGCGCGATTCCGATCAGTTCGCTCGCTTCACATTGATGGTGGAGCCGACCGAACCGCACCATATTCTCTCGATGAGCCTCGTGGCTATTCCACGTCCGGCAGCGTTCCCTATTTCGCGCTTGACCGAGATCGAAGCCATCGCAGCCGTTAAGGCACAGGTCGAGAAGAATGTTGGCGCCGACCGTTTCGCCGGGGCGGTGCTGGTAGGGAAGAATGGTAAGTTGCTGTTCAGCGGCGCATACGGATTGGCGGACCGCGAGAAGAAGATTCCCAACACCCTCGACACCCGTTTCCGGATTGGGTCGATGAATAAGATGTTTACAGCTGTGGTGGTTCTGCAACTGGTCGAAGCCGGCAGGCTCAAACTGACGGACCCGCTCGGGAAGTACATCACCGATTATCCCAATCAGGAGATCGCCACCAAGGTGACGATCGATCAGTTGTTGACGCATACAGGCGGCACGGGTGACATCTTCGGCCCGGAATTCAACAAGCATCGCCAGGAGCTCCGAACTCTCAACGACTATGTGGCGCTGTATGGCAAGCGGGGTCCTCAGTTTGAACCCGGTAGCCAGTGGCGGTATAGCAATTACGGCATGGTGCTGCTCGGAGTTGTGATCGAGAGGGTGACTGGCCAAAGTTATTACGATTACGTCCAGGAGCACATCTACAAACCCGCCGGGATGACCCTGACCGGATCATTGCCTGAAGATCAAGCAGTCGCTGGGCGTTCCATCGGATACATGAGGTCGGAAAGCGGTAGCTGGGTCCCCAACACCGATACGCTGCCCTATCGCGGGACCTCGGCGGGCGGTGGTTACTCAACGGTAGGAGATCTTCTAAAGTTTGCCAATGCCCTGATGACCCACAAATTGCTGAACGCCGTCTCCACGGAATTACTGATTACTGGAAAAGTGGAGGCAGGGCCGGGCGGCAAATATGCCTATGGGTTTGAGGATCACCGCGACAAGGACGGAAACGGATGGGTGGGCCATGGAGGCGGCGCGCCTGGCATGAATGGCGATTTGAAGATTTACCCGAAATCCGGATACGTTGTCGCGGTCTTGGCGAACGAGGATCCTCCGGCGGCGCAGCGAATCTCGGAATTTCTTGATCCCCGCCTGCCAGAGGGAAAGTGAGCCTTGTAACTTCAGAGGGCACCTTCCTGGAACCTTAGCGGTTCTGGACGATGCCAGAAGGATTCGTCCTCGTAGGAAAGGTGATCGCAAGTTTGCAGAGTCCGCGCCGCTCGTTTTCGCGAAGATGCCCTCTGCTTACATGCATCCCACAGTAGGGCCGCATTTTCTTGCGGCTCTCATTGTGCGGTTTCACCTTTCGGTTTCGCATCATGGTTAACAGTGCCACCTTTTCTCTACTTGTTCCCGTTTTACGGTAAACATGAGATACAAAATTCGAAGTTTCTAAGGTGCTTGTTTTCAGAGGCTACTGCGGCAGAATTTGCATTTTCAAAAAGAAAATCGATCTAAGCACTTCTTCGCGGGTCAAGCCGTGGGAATCAAACAGGAACAACGGTTTCGCCTTGTGATATCGCCCCGCATTCTGGATGAATACTGTCTTGTCCTGGACGAAATGATGAAAAAGCGTCCTCCCCCTGTAGTCACGTCGGTCCTCAGAATCATCGAGCTTAACGACGGCCTAGTTGAGAGCGTTCATTTTTTTTTCGAAACTCACAGCCTACAATCTTTCGCGCTCAATAAGGCGCTCAAAGGAAAGGAAACAAGGTGATATGGACTACTACCGGACGCTATCTCACTGACGTTGCCCAGCGAAATCCGAGCCTCCTTCGCAATGTCTGCAATTGCCGTGTTCCCGAATCTGTATCGCGATAAGTGGTCTTCTCAGCCGCCTGAAAAGCCGCGGCCGGTTGTCTGCTTTCGTTTTCAACATCATCCCGTCTAATGTCAGTTGACTGACACGCCAGCACATAAGATTAGCCGTTCAGGCGTCAACAGCAACGAGGCCGAAATGGGGAGGTGGACCTCATGGCTCCATTACCGGACTGCACCGTCGCTTTTTGCCTTTTGTTTGTTTTCGTGCCACGAAATGTCGCGCAAAACAACTGGATCGGAACTTGGGCTGCGGCCCCACAGGCCGCCGCCCAAGGGCGTGTGGACACCTTGCACAACCAGACCCTCCGCCTAATCGTGCACACCAGCGCTGGCGGGAAGAAGGTCCGCATCAAAATCTCGAACACTTTCGGCGACCAGCCTCTGCGCATAGGCGCCGCACGGATTGCCCGCCGTGCTTCCGAGGCGGACATCGATCCCACCTCCGACCGCGCTCTGAAATTTCACGGAAACGCGTCCACCACAATTCCTCCCCATTCCATGGCGGTGAGCGATCCGGTCAACCTCGAAGCGCCCGCGCTCTCGGATTTGGCGATCAGCCTCTTTTTTCCAGAAACAGCGGCCCTGACCACCGTGCACATTCTGGCGCTCCAAACGAACTACGTCTCCGCCGAAACTGGGGACGCGACTGAGCAAATGAAGTTCCCTGTCGCCGAGACCATCATCTCCTGGCCTTTCCTCACTGGTGTAGATGTCGAATCTGCCCCTCAGGCAGCCGCTATCGTGGCGCTTGGTTCTTCGCTCACGGACGGCGATGGCTCCTCAATGGATGCCAACCGCCGTTGGCCCGACGTGCTTGCCGAGCGGCTCCAAAAAGCTGGTCGGGAAGATGCCGAACTCGCCGTCCTGAACGAAGGCATTATCGGCAATCGCCTGTTGAGCGACACCCAAAGCCCACAGCAAGCAGGCGGCCCGCCCCCGTTGGGAGCCGTTTACAAACAATTAGGGCCTGCCTTGGGTCAATCGGGCCTCGCCCGTTTCGACCGCGACGTGCTCGCTCAAGCTCGCGTGAAATACGTCATCCTCGCTCTCGGCGTTAATGACATACTCTTTCCGGGCTCGTTCATACCGCGAACCGCAAGTGTGACGGCCCAGGACCTGATCAACGGCAATCGTCAGCTCATCGCGCGCGCTCACATAAAGGGAATCCGTGTCATCGGCACGACGATTCCTGCTTTCGAGCATGCCCTCTTCCGCAACCCTTTCTATGACCGTTTCTACAGTCCCGAGAAAGAGAAGATCCGCCGGGAGGTCAACGCCTGGATCCGTACTGGCGGCGAGTTCGACGGCGTAATCGATTTCGACCAAGCCATCCGCGACCCGAATCATTCCACGCAACTGCTGCCTGCCTTCGACAGCGGCGACCATTTGCACGTCAACAATGCAGGCAACGTCGCGCAAAGCAACGCCATCCCCCTGTCCCTATTTCACAGCCGTTAAGTCAGCCCGCCGGGAGGTGATGACACCGCGCAGCGATTGCAACGACCGGTAAGGACAATCTTAAGCTGTCAGACCGTCAATTTTGTTGCACCTGATGTTTTGTTGATTTCCCTCTGTTTTACTACAAGGATCAACTGAAGAGCTCATTCCTGATATCGCGCTTCTCGATATTTCAGGCTGAACAATATCGCCACAACGGCCAAGACGAGCGGACAGATCACGCTCGATTCGGGACCCACCGTTCCTCCCGTCAGCCACTGTGACCCGTTCAAAGTCACATTGAAGAGATTGTGCGACGGGGTAAACCCGCTGTTGGGCACCCCATAAAAGAATGTCTGGCTCCAGTCATAGCCGAGGTGAAAGCCCACCGCGCACCATAGAGTTCCGGTTCGCCGCAGAAACAAACACAACAACAGTCCAAACGACACGACCGACAGCGCACCGAATATGGTTTCTCCTTTATTGCTCAGGTGACTCAACCCGAAGAGAGCTGAAAGCACCGCTGCTGCGGGCCAAAAACCTATGCCAGTCGTCCGTGTGAACTGCGCATACCCGCGAAAGAGAAACTCCTCCGCTATGGCTGATAACAGGAATGCCCCGCCCCAGGCAGCCGCCAGAAATTGATTCGGTGCTACGATTGGCGGGCGAGCAACAATGGAAACCAAACGACACTGGATCATCCGTTTCTTGACCGTCATTGCGGTGGCTGTCGCCGCTTTCTTGCTCCGACACCACTTCCGATGGGAGGCCCCCATCCTCAAGTAGGGTTCGGGAGATAAGCCGCAACGCGGTCGCTCGGCTTCAGGGCGCTCGACTGCGAGAACCTTATCGTGGGTGCTTCACTGATCGGTGTGTTTTTGGGTGGGGCAATCGGGGGTTTCGGCGTGTTGGTAACAAAGATACATCATTAGTAAACTTTAAGTAAACGGCGAGGAGAAGGCTGCCCGCTATTGGCCCCTAGGGTAGGGACGGGTTCTATTCGATTCTGTGCAACGATTTGTGCAACGACCAGAGTTGAAACTGGCGAAAGTCGCTGAAAAAAGTGGGGTGAGCGATGGGATTTGAACCCACGACCCTCGGTTCCACAGACCGATGCTCTACCGGCTGAGCTACGCTCACCAAAGAGAAGAAAACAAAGGCTATGCAGCGTTTTCCTCGCTTGCCATTGTAACAACCGATATAACGCCAGACAAGTTGGGAACGTGAGCGAGGGTTCGCTTGTCGTATCCCGGCGCGAGATGCATATACCCCTTCATGATCCTCTCGCATCCATGTCCGTGTCGCAGTTTGCAGTCGTCAAATGACATGCCAGATCGGATGCAATAGCTCACGCTGTAGTGGCGCAGCGAATAGAATCCGAAGTGGCCGACGTGCTGCTTCGCCTTCTCCGATAGTTTCGCACGTTCCAGCATGGGTTGCCACTCGTCGTCGTGGATGTTCGACAACGCGTATGGCGTGTTGTTCTCGGTGTGGAATATCAATCCTGCCGTGCGACCGTCGAGGAGAGCTAGAATTTCTTGGATGAGTGACTCGTGAACGGAAATGACCCGGCGCGAATTTGTGGTCTTCGTGCGACCTATCCTTCCGTAACGGGTGCCACGGCAGACATAGATTACGTTGTACACCGGGTCGATATCCTCGGCCCGCAGCGCCAACGCCTCGGAGGGGCGCATACCCGTTTCCGCGAGCACGCGGGTGAAGGTATGGAACCACCCCATGGAATTGCTCACCATGGCTTTCACTTCGTCATCAGTCGGGCAATACGTTTCCTCTTCGGGCTTAGCGTCGGCTGAGTACTTGATGTTCGCATTGTCGAGTCCGGGTGACACGATCTGCTTCAACGTCGATACGGCGTGCTTCAGCGTGTTCTTTCCGTACCGCTCGCCATTGCTCCGCTTGACCTTTCCCAGCCATGCGTTGACAACGTCCGCCGTAACGCATTCGAGCGGAAGTTTGCCGAACGCCGGAAGAAGAAAACTCGTGACATGGTAGCGCTGATTGTGCGAGTCGCGGTTTTTCAGCATCTCGGTTTCCGTCCAATCTGCCGCTTTCTGCGCGAATGAATCCGGCGAAGGAATGTTATCGACGGCTGGCTTGTAGATTCCCAGTTCCGCGATAGCCTTCTTCCGCTTCTTCTCGATCTGTTCAGCGCTGAGGTCCGTTAAATCACCGAGCGACTTGGAACGCTGGACGCGCTCTGCTTGTCCTGCCACATCCGTCCAGTAGATTATCCGTCCCATACGCCGCCCGTCTTTCGTGAGATAAAACGTAACGCTTGGGTCTTGACCAGTGCTGCGATTCAATCGTTTCCTCGATTTTCTCGCTGGCTTGGTCGCCGTCCACCGCGTAGCAGTCGTTTCCTGCGTCGCGCCGCCTATTCGCCGGGCAACTGGCGCCAGAGGCTCCGCCGGACTGACCCTTCTTGGGCATCCCCGGAAAGCGCTGTCTCTTCGATTCGCGTACGGCGATTGCGGCAGGGCGTGGGAGTCAGTCTTTCTGTTGTAGAATCACCGCCACCGTATGCCTGTAGCAATAGCGTCTCCGCTGGGCCGCTATGAGATCCTCGCGGCGATTGGTGCGGGCGGGATGGGCGAGGTCTACCGTGCCCGGGACTCAAAGCTTGGCCGTGATGTAGCCATCAAAGTGCTGCCCGAGGCGTTCGCCCGTGACGCCGACCGCATGGCGCGGTTCCAGCGAGAAGCCAAAGTCCTTGCATTGCTGAATCATCCCAACATAGCAACCATTCACGGACTTGAGGATTCCGGCAGCACCCGCGCTCTTGTCATGGAACTGGTCGAAGGACCGACACTGGCTGATCGCGTCCGCTCTGGTCCGATTCCAATTGCCGAAGCGTTACCTATCGGAAGCAAATCACCGAAGCACTTGAATACGCGCACGAGCGCGGGATCGTGCATCGCGATTTGAGACCTGCCAATGCGAAGGTTTTATCCCCTCATTGGATTTCTAAATCGTATTCTCGTAGTCCTGAGGAGAGCACCATGAGGGCTTCCGGTCCGTGGAGTATACGCGCCGCGCTGGTGGCCGCTACGCTGTTCATAACATTCGTGGGCGCAGGGTCGAGCCAGGCTCAAACTTTTCGTGGGTCAGTCCTAGGAACAGTTACAGATACGAGCGGAGGCGCTGTTGCGGGCGCGAAGGTAACCGTGCACAACGTCGACACGGGAGCGGACCGCGTAACGGACACGACCACCGATGGCGGCTACCTGATACCAGAGCTGCCGGTCGGAACGTATGACATCACGGCCGAAATAAAGGGCTTTCAAAAAGCCAGGATCACCGGTGTGACGGTTTTCGCTGCGGCCGGGCGTCGCGTGGACATCGTCCTGAAGCCCGGTGAGATCATTCAGCAAGTGGTGGTCTCGGCCGAATCCATACCGGTGGTGGACACTTCAAGCGATACACTCGGCGGCACGTTCGAGAGTCGTGCGGTCGAGGATCTCCCGATCAATGGCCGCGACTACACCAAGATGCTCATCTTGGTTCCCGGCGCGACCGGCGAGCCGAATGGCGGCGGCGATTCTCCGGGTTCGTACGGCCAGTTCAGCGTCAATGGTAGCCGCGGCCGCGCCAACAATTACCTTCTCGATGGCACGGACATGAACGACGGTTACCGCAACCTGCCCTCGATCAACCAGGGCGGTGTGTTCGGCACGCCGGGAACGATTCTCCCGGAGGACTCCATTCAGGAACTGAGCATCCTGTCGAATACGGAGGCTGAGTACGGACGGAACTCTGGCTCGGTGGTGAACATCATCACCAAGAGCGGAACCAATGACTTCCACGGCAGCATATTCGAAGATTTCAGGAACGCGGTACTGAACGCGCGGAATTACTTCAACGACGTCGGCACGCCAAAAGACGCTTTTCGGAACAACCAATTTGGCGGAACGATTGGCGGTCCAATCGCCAAGGATAAAGTCTTCTTTTTCGGCTCCTATGAAGGCCAGCGTGAAGGGATGGCCATCACTTCGCTCAACCAAGTGCCGACGCTCGATGACGGGGTCCCCGGCGATCCGACCGATTATCAGCAAGCTATCATTATCCTGGGTGGCGATCCTTCGCAATGCACGACGACGGTCATTGCGTGCATCGATAACAATGCGGCTGTCGTCAATCCCGTAATCAAGAATCTCTATGATCTATGCAACAGCTCGGGCCAATGCTCCGGCTTCCACAATGTCTGGCCTACAACTACGGCCATCGGTGGACCCGCGACGAACAATTTGGACAGCGTGATCGCGAAGATTGATTACGACATGAACACCAACAATCAGATTTACGGCCACTACTTTTTCGGAAACAGTTTTCAGAGCTTTCCGCTCGGCGTCGGCGGAGGCAACAACCTTCCCAATACAAACACGAACGCGCCTATCCGTACCCAGCTGGTGTCCTTGAGCTGGGTGAGAACCGTTTCTCCGGAAAAAGTGAACGAGGCGCGTTTCGGGTGGAACCGCTATCGCAACGGCTTTTTCCCTCAAGATGCAAGTATCTTCGGAGATCCGAACGTATCGCTGGGACTCAATACGCTTGACATTCTAGGTCCAGACACGGCGAATCCTCGCGATTACGGCCTGCCAACGATCGCGGTGACCGGTCTTGCATCTCTAGGCTCTTCAGGGTTTTCAAACCCGCGCAACCGCGTAGACTCCAACTATCAACTTTTCGACAACTTTTCGTGGAAGCTGAATCGGCATGATGTGAAGTTTGGCGGCGAATTCCGCCGGACCACGGTGAACTCGTTCAACGATCTCCTAGCGCGGAGCAAGCTCGATTTCGGCAGCCTCGCCGACTTCCTCGAAGGCGGGCTCGATGGGGGGACGACCAACTTTGGAAATACGGCGCGTTTCGCCCACCAGAACTTCCTGGCTTTCTATATTCAAGATGGCTATCACATGACGAGCCAGCTGACTTTGAACCTTGGCCTGCGGTGGGATTATTTCGGTGTGATCGGCACGGATGGCAATCAGATCAGCATTTACGAGCCGACTGTCGGCCTGGTCCGGCCGGGCCAGATTTATCCGAAGGATTTCAACAACTTCAGTCCGCGTTTGAGCGTCGCCTATGACCTGTTCGGTAAGGGCAAGACCGTCGTCCGAGCGGGGGTTGGCATTTTCTACGACGCCTTTTCGCAGGATTTCTTTACCGGCCAACTGGCGTACAACACCGACAACACGGGCCCTGCGTACAATCCCATCGGCCCAAATCCTATTTTCATCACCTACAATTTGAATCCAGCGCTACCCATGGATGCGAGCGGTAATTCCATCATTCAAGCTAATGTACCCGTCTTCGATCCCGCTTCGGTGATGCCCGGAACCGCGACGAGCACCGACGCGTTCACCGTCTCTCAGAACCTTCGCACGCCGTACATCTACAACTACAATTTGAACATCCAGCAAGAGATCGTCCGCAACACCGTTTTGGAAGTGCGCTATGTGGGATCGGCGGGTCGAAAGCTCTTCCGCTTCGTCGATATCAATCAACCCTCTCATGCGGAGATTACGGCTGCGGACCTTGCCTGCGACTGCATCAACTCCGTCTTCAACTCTACACCCGTGCCCCGGCCATTTGATACGGCCGCCCCGCTGAGCGCCCTGGCACCGAACCAGCCCTTCTACGTTAACCAGATTCAGACCAGTGCGAATTCTAACTACAACTCACTCCAGGTTTCACTGACACAACGCAATTGGCATCGCTTCTACAATCAGATTGCGTACACCTGGTCCCATTCAATTGATACGGCGAGCGACGGCCAGGACTATGTTCCGAACGCATCGCAACCGAACGACAGTACCAACCCGGGCGGCAACAAAGGCAACTCGAACTTCGACACCCGCAATCGCTTCGTGATGACATCGACGTACGATGTTGCGAAGCCGCAGGCTCTCGGGAAGTTCGGAGAAGGCTGGTCACTGAGCGGCGTCCTAACGATTATGAGCGGCCACCCCTTCTCGTTGAACTACTACTATGAAGGTGACTACGACGGAAGCGGCGAAGGATTCGGCCGGCCCGATGTTGTGGCCCCGATCCAATATAACTACGGCAATCCCGCGGAGTTTCTTAATCTTTCCTCCTTTGCGATTCCTTGCACCCTGAATGGGTTGGGGACCGAGGACCTTGATTGCGTGCCGGGAACCCGCCATTTCGGCAATGAACGCCGGAATTCGCTCTTGGGGCCCAATGACCGGGACGTGGATCTTGCCATCAACAAGATGACGTCGATCAACGAGCACTGGAAAGCGCAGTTTCGGGCGGATTTTTACAACATTCTGAATCATCCCAACTTTGCCAGTCCGTTGTTGCCCGCCTTCTTTGCCGATGCCGCCCCGAAAGGGTTCAACGCAAATGGCACCAGCGCCGGCTTCTATCCGCTCACGGCGACTTCAGACGTTGGTTTGGGAAACCCGATTCTCGGCGGCGGCGGGCCGCGGAGTATTCAGTTCGCTGTGAAGTTTTTGTTCTAGGAGTCGATGGCAATTCGGCTCAAGACTCGTTACGAGGCCATACGCCCATCTGGGCCTTCCTCTGTAAACTTTCCGATGCCGGCCGTCTTCAATTTTCACGCGGGCTTGAACGCCATGGAGACGGGCGGCCGACATCCCCGCGGGTGAGAATGGAGGATTAGTGTGCGAGAAATGAGTTAGTACAGCGACGCTGATTCGGCCGATTCGGCGGGTCGATTCGTTGACTTGCCTCAAACGAGCAACCTAATATGATCGCACCATGCCGGACTCTGAGTCGTTCCTCGGCAAAACGTTCTCCCACTATCGCATCCTTGAAAGAATCGGCGGCGGCGGCATGGGAGTGGTGCACAAAGCCGAAGACACGCGGCTCGACCGCTTCGTCGCTCTCAAATTCCTGCCAGATGACCTAGCCCATGACAGCCAAGCCCTTGAACGATTCCGTCGGGAAGCTAAAGCCGCTTCGGCGCTGAACCATCCAAACATCTGCACCATTTACGATATCGGTGAGGAAAATGGCAAAGCCTTCATCGCGATGGAATTTCTGCAAGGGAAGACCCTGAAGGACACCATTGGGGGCCGGCCGATGGAAGTGGAGACTCTGCTGGACGTGGCGATTGGAGTGGCCGAGGGGCTGAACGCTGCGCACGCGAAAGGCATTGTCCATCGCGACATCAAAGCAGCGAACATTTTCGTCACGGAAGGGGGGCACGCGAAGATTCTCGACTTCGGGCTGGCCAAGCTGTCGGTGAGAACGGGAGCAGGTGCAGATGCAACCGCTGCGACCCTCGACGTGGCGGAGCATCTCACGAGTCCCAGCAGCATGTTGGGTACGGTCGCCTATATGTCGCCGGAGCAGGTTCGGGGGAAGGAACTCGATGCCCGCACCGATTTGTTCTCGTTCGGCGCAGTCCTGTACGAGATGGCTACCGGACAGCTTCCGTTTCGGGGCGATACATCGGGGCTGATCTTCAAAGCCATTCTCGATGCGACGCCAACGTTAGCGGTGCGCCTGAATCCCGATCTGCCTTCCAAGCTGGAAGAAATCATCAACAAGTGCCTGGACAAAGACCGAAACCTTCGATATCAGCACGCCTCTGAGATTCGCACCGATTTGCAACGGCTGAAGCGCGATATCGAAACCACCAAGATCACTGCCACGACCTCATCGCCTGACCAGATGCTCAAGCGTCGCAAACTTTGGGTCGTCCTAGCCGCCTGCATCGTTTCCATTGGGCTGATGGCGGTTGGCACTTGGTACTTGCGATCCGGCAGGGCAGCCCAAATTGATTCTATTGCCGTGCTGCCCTTCACAAATGGGGGTGGAGACGCCAATACGGACTATCTCAGCGATGGCATCACCGAATCCTTGATCGACAGCCTCGCCCATGTGCCCCAGCTCAAGGTAAAGTCTCGGCATTCTGTCTTCCACTACAAAGGTAAAGATGTTGACGTGCAAAAGGTAGGCAACGAATTGGGCGTGTCGGCACTGGTGAGCGGGCGAGTGGTGCCACGGGGTGACAGCATCGAAGTGACTGCCGAGCTTACCGAGGTTCGGGACAACTCCGAAATCTGGGGGCAGCACTACAGCGGCAAGAGTGCAGAGATCATCTCGCTGGAGCAGCAGATTGCGGGGGACATCGCGGAAACGCTGCGTTCCAAGCTCAGCACTTCAGAAAAGCAACAGGTCACCAAGCAAGGCACACAAAATCCAGAAGCCTATGAGCTGTATCTGAAGGGGCGTTACTCGTGGAACAAGCGGACGCCTTCGGACATTGCCACCGCAATCTCCTCTTTCAGAGAAGCGATTGCCAAAGACCCCGGCTACGCTTTGGCGTATTCGGGTCTGGCCGAAGCCTATAGCACATTGCCTTACTATGGTGGCACTCCCAGCGAAGACTATCCGAAGTCGAATGCCGCCGCCCGCAGGGCACTGGAGTTGGATGCGACCTTGGCCCATACCCATGCAATTCTGGGCGCCAACGAGATGGAGCAAGACTGGGATTTTGCCGGAGGAGAGGCTGAGTTCAAGAAGGCTTTAGAACTCGATCCCAACGATGCCACGACACACCAGTGGTACGCGGACGATCTTGCCTTGATCGGGGGCAGTGAGCAAGAAGCCCTTGCTGAAGTCAATCGTGCCCAACAGCTCGATCCGCTGTCAGCGATCATCAGCGCGGATGCCGGAGACGTTCACATCAAGGCTCGACAGTACGACGAGGCCATTGCCGCCTGTGAGAAGCTGGCAAATGACGACCCGACATTCGCCGTGGCGCACTATTATTTAGCCCAAGCTTTTTGGGGGAAACGTATGTACCCGCAGGTCATTGAACAATGGAAGGCCTTTGGCGAGCTTTCCGGCGACCGAAACGAATCTGAATTCGCTTCTGCTATGGAGCAAGGATTTCGTTCCGCGGGCTGGAAGGGCGCTCTAACCAAAGGCATTGAAGCCCGGCAAGCGCAACGAAAGATTGGCTACTCGTCCGCGTACCGGATTGCCGAGCTCTATGCCGATTTGGGAGACAAAGAGCAGGCTTTCCGGTGGTTAAACACCGCTTATCAGGAGCACGATTGGCTGCTGGTGAGTTTGAAGTCTAACTTCCGACTCGATAGCCTGCATTCCGACCCACGGTTTGCCGAGTTGGTGCGGAAAGTGGGGCTGCCGCAGTAGCGAGGCCATCCGAGCTTTCCTCGCGCCGTGGAAAGACGCCGACCCCGACATTCCCACCCTGAAGCAAGCCAAGGCGGAGTACATGAAGTTGCGATAGCCCTTTACGACATCCAGAATCCCCTGAGCAAGTCGGGCAATACCTCACCCGTCCCCAAGTGGCATTCCGTGAACGCGGACGCATTTGCGGGTTCCTCCGGCTCCAAGTAGATGGTTCGCGCACGCCCGCGAACGTGGGCGATGAAGCTCGCTGCTGGCTCCACCACGCCGGACGTGCCCACAGCCATGAAGACCTTGCATTCGTCCCGTGCGCCAAGGATG
Organism: Candidatus Acidiferrales bacterium; assembly: GCA_030037525.1. Taxonomy (GTDB): domain Bacteria; phylum Acidobacteriota; class Terriglobia; order Acidiferrales; family UBA7541; genus Palsa-295. The sequence continues at coordinate 45,002 of JASHRC010000256.1, forward strand.
CGATCCAGTTCGAACGGCACCTCGCCGAGCCAGCAGATGTGCGGGCGAATGCGACCGCCGCACTCGCAGTGGGGAAGCTCTGCTGGAAGATCGTAGGTGCTCGTGTCGCGGAACGGGGGGGTGGCAACGCTCCGGCTTGTGCGTCCGCCACAAAATCGCCATGGAACGTCCTGCGGTGTGGTGACGAATGTCGGAAATCGCGATTAGCGAGACAGGGATAAGCGCCGGCTTTCGTTCAAAAGATGAGTTTCAGCCCGAATTGTATCTGCCTTGGGTTGTTGGCCAGGGTGGTAATTAGTCCGGCCGAGGCATTGATCGCTCCGTTTGCAAACACCGTCGTGTTGGGAGGCCCGAAATTCACTCGGTTCAGCACGTTGAAGAATTCGGCCCGAAACTGCAAGGTGATCTTTTCGGTCACCGGCGTGTTCTTCAATAGTGACAGGTCGACATCCGCCAATCCGGGCCCGGTAAGCGTTCCTCTGCGCAAATCTCCATAGGTGCCCGCTGCAGGCAGAACAAAGGCATTGGGATTGAACCATTCGTCTTGCTTCCCAAGCACAATGGGACCAGAAAAGCTGGGGTTCAACGACGGCCGATCCGGATTCCGCGTATCACCGTCCCCGGACCGGTTCGAACCCACCAGCGGGGTGAAAGGAAAGCCGGTTAAGAATGTCGCGATTCCGTTCAGCTGCCATCCGTCGATCAGTTTGCCTTCGCCGCCACCGGTTGCGCCAAGCCAATGCTTGCCGCGGCCAAACGGCAGTTCGTAATGCGCCGAGATACTGGCCTGGCTGGTGATGTTCAAGGCCGAGGGTCCCCGGTCTCGCCGCAAATCGTTCCGGTCGAGGACCATTTGCGCTTCATTCACTGCTTGGGCGCCCGTGAGCGCCGAGTTCACATCCAGGTTTTTCGACCAAGTGTAGTTGGCGCGAAACCGCAATCCTTCACCGAGACGTCGGACAACTTCGGTCTGGAGCGCGTTGTAGCTGGTGTTCCCCTCGGTGAACCAAAAGAATCCCGCCCCCAAAAACGGGTTGGGACGCGTTCCCACCGGTATGTACTCGGTGCCTTCGGGCACGTGGCTTTGATTGGAAGGCGAAGCCGGAGCTCCGCTCGGGGCCACGCCGCCAGCTTGGCATCCGCTCGGGTCTGCGCAAATCTCGGCCGGAATCGTGTTGGGGTCGATGCTGACGAATTCGTGGTACCCGTGCGAACCCACATAAGCGACGCGGAACAGGGTATTCCGGCTCAACTGCTGCTCGATCGTGAGATTCCACTCCTCAACCGTCGGAGTCTTAGCATTGGCCTCGACTCCCTGCGGCGCATAAATGGCGCAGGGCGCGGGCACATTGGGTCCGCACGAAGGAGGCGGTGGCACACCGCGGACAATCGGCACGATGGAGGAGATGGGGCCCGAAAACGTGAGCGCGCCGTTATAAGGGGGAAGGGAGTTCAGCAGAAAAGCGAGATCGTCAATCAACGAATAATACGTTCCGAATGCGGCTCGCACAGCAGTTTTTCCTTTTCCCGTTGGATCCCACGCCAGTCCAATGCGGGGGCTGAAGAGCAGCTTCGCGTTGTTCTCGGTGAAGACGGAACTGCCCACTCGCGGGTTGGTTTCGAGCACGCCGGATGCGCCGAGCAGATAATTCGCAGCCCTTCCCTCAGCCTCATTCCAGCCGGTCGTGAATTCGTGGCGGATACCGGCGCGAACCGTGAGGTTGCGGCGTATCGTGATCGTGTCCTGGGCATACCAGGCTCCGAAAAGGCTCCTCCAACTGAGCTCATGGGGGTCCGGCACCACTTGGAACGTGCTCACCGTCCCCTGCAGAAAGGTCGTCAGAGTACTGAACGTGGCTTGCCCGAGCTGGCGTGACGCGCTGTCTTCGTTGTCCTGGAGTCGTTGGAACCAGGCACCGACACTGATCTGATGAATGCCTTTGCTGGTCAGCAAATCATCAGCGGAAGTGAACAGATTTCTATGATTCGAAACGCCCGCTGCGTTATTCGGTCCGGCCGAGGTTAGAGCAGCGCTGCCCGTGGTCGTCAGCGCGCCCCCGATGACGATTCCGCCCGGCCCGGCTCCGGTCACGAAGTCGAGGCTCGCCGGAAGCGATGTGAGCAGGGATGATTGGAGCCCCAATCCAGCGCGGGAGAAACCGGCTCTGAAAGTGTTTAGAGCATTGGGCGAGAACACATGGGTTTCCTGCAAGCTAGCCACTTGCATTTGGAGAGTGGTGTAAGAGGCGAACAAAGGATCGGACAAGGGCACCAAGCTCGTGCCGTTGTCGACCGTGTAAGCAGCCGACAGCGTATCGCCATTCGACAAGATGTAATCGGATCGTAGAGTGCCAAAATCTTCGCGAATATGCTGCTTGGGGCTGTTGTAAGAGAACGCGGTCCCGCTCGGCAGCCCCTTCACCAGCAGCTCGGCGCCATTCGGTTGCGGCCAGTACGACATGTACTGCAGCATCTCCGGATCTAGATTCGGAACTGCGGTCTCGACACCCGAGCTATTGGGCAAGAATCCCTGGCGCGCCTCCTGGTCGGGCACGACCGCTACACTGCTCAGCGTCAGGGCTTGCCGGAAACCCTCGTAATTGCCAAACAAAAACCACCGGTCCCGTCTGAGCGGCCCTCCCAGCGCGCCTCCGAATTGGTTCTGCTCGAATGGAGGAGCCGGCTCGGTAGCGAAAAAGCTCCTGGCGTCGAGAACGCTATTTCGAAGAAACTCAAACAGAGCGCCATGCAGAACATCGCTGCCAGACTGCGTCACAATGCTCACCTGAGCGCCCGCTCGCTTTCCGTATTCGGCCGGGTAGGTATCAGTGAGAACGTTGAATTCTCGGATGGCGTCGATGCCTAGAAGTTCACCGCTGACACCGCCCGGAGTAATGGCGAGTTGGCTCGATCCGGTGTATTCAATTCCGTTCAGCAAAAACAGGTTCTCCGCCGTGCGGCGACCCGCGACTGTAAACGTGTTGCCGTTGCTGGTGCTGGTTTGAGCGCTTTTCATCGCGCTGAAGTTGATCGCCCCCGGGTTCAGGGTGATGAGCTGGTCAAAGCTCCGTCCGTTAAGCGGCAGATCCTTGACCTCCTGCTCTCCCACCATCCCGGAAACTGGTGCGGTTGTCGTGTTAACTAACGGCGTTTGTCCGGAGACAACCACTTGCGTGACCAGCGCGCCGACTTGGAGCGTGAGGTTCACAACCGCTTCCTGCGCAACCTGCAGGTCGATGCCTGTACGTACGGTTGCCTCGAAGCCCTCCTTTGCCGCTTTGATCTCATACAGCCCTGGGGAAAGGCCAAGAACTCTGAAGTCCCCTGCTTGGTCGGTACTCACGGTGCGGGTGGCTTGCGTCTCGAGATTCTTCACGGCGACTGTGGCGTCGCCGACCACAGCACCTGAGGTGTCCTCGACGGTTCCGGAAATCGCGCCAGCGACCTGGGCGTTTGCGATCGGCGCTCCCGTCGCTGCCAGGCAGACCCACCACGCCACCGAAGCGAACCTACAAACGGCAAATCGAGGTCGGCGCCGGGCGGTGAGGTTCATTTCTCGGCACCCATTCTTTAGGACCGGACCTTTAGTTTTGATTGGCGGTTGCTAAAACCGTCCAGTTTGCTAAGAGATCTCGCGGCCGAATCATTTCCTGAGGGGAAGCCGGCCCGTGGAACCGGACAACATTGCAAGTGCACGCGGTTCCGGCATGGAAGATTTGCCAGCATAAACCCCCGAGCGGTTTCGACCAAAGCAATTGTGACTAAATCGCGAAGGGAAATGGTGTGACCCGCGTCACACATCCGAGGTTTTCAAGACCAGCTAGAAATGCCGGCATTCGTCGCTGCCTGACCCGACTTCACTCAAACGTTTATGGTGCTGGACACGCAGGCGCACTGTTCGGCAGGCGCCAGCTTTAGGTTCACGATGGCTCTTCTCGCCGGATGCGACAGAAGAGCACTTGAGTGAACCGTTCTCCGGAAGGACAAAAATGTCATGGGCGCGAAAAAATGGCTCTGAAGTAGGGAGCGAGGGCGTTCATTTTGACGGCGGGCGTCTGGAAGAGATGGGCGAGATGGCAGGAAGCCGGCGTGAACCAGCCCAAACGACGCTAGGCCGAAACGAGCACGCCGTCGCGAGACACTCAAGCCTCGTCTGAGTGTTCAAGAATTTTCGCTCGTAAGCGCACGATGTTCGGTTCCCCAATCTTCTGGATTGGGCTTCTCTTCGGCAGACACAACTGGTAATGCGGCTCGGATGGAAATTGCCTGGGGCTTTGGGTGCCCCGCCAGCTTCGGGGTTTGCGAGCATTTGTCGTTTGCCGCGAGCCCTCGCACCCGCTTTTTCAATACGGTCTCTCCTGTATTGCATCCATGCGCGCAAGAGCCGTGAAATAGGATTAGAGATGCTGTCGTTTTGGACGAAGAAGTTCGGGGGTCGCTGGGTAATGAGTCGGAGCTATGCCGATCTTGAAAATGCAGGAATCATCGGCGTCTTTCTATTGGGAGCCGTCATCCTTTTGCGACTTGTTTATCATGCCATTTTCCGTTGAATGTCCCTGCCTTTCGGGATTCATTCCTCGTGTGCAAGGGTTGATCTAGACCTTCCGAGGGAAGGGAATCGGCGCCGCACTTTTCGAGCGAGGCGAGAGTTCTTTCAAGTGTGCGCGCGCCTGGTCGGCCCATAGCCCTTTGGGAGCGTACCGCAGGTAGGCGAGCCACTCCCTGCGTGCGAGTTCGCGGTCCCCGCGCTTTTCATACGCCAGGGCCAGATTGAAGTGGACGTCCGCGTGCGCGGGCATGGCGCGGGCGGCGCGGCACAAATGCTCGATCGCCTCGTCGATGCGTCCCTGCTCTTCGAGCACGCAACCGAGGTTGTAGCGGGAGATTCCGCTCAGGGGATCGAGCTCCACGGCGGCCGCAAATTCCTTGCGCGCTTCCTCGACGCGGCCCAGCTGATAGAGTGCGACGCCTAGGTTGATGTGTGCCTCGATCCAATCGGGCTCCAGCTCAAGGACCTGCCGGTAGATCTCTACGGTTTGGGGCAGAAGATCCGGGTCGGCCTCGCAGTCGAGAGCGTGCTCGAACAGCTCCTCCGGGGCCGGCCCAGTGAGCACGCGCACTTTGGCGACTTCCGTCCTTGTCTCAAAGGGAAGCGCCCACTGTCGCCTTAGCGGATCGAACGGTCGGCTCGCTCCCGGAGGAAAGACGAGAACATCGCGGCCCTGCTGGACGAAATGCAGCTCCTGTAGCGAAGAGCCCGGCGTGCCGAATTGTTGTTCCATCAACTCTACGACTCTTCGCACGCGCCAGGCAGGTACCTGATGGTCGGTGAGGCGTTGCATTGTCCGGAGGGCAACCAGATCGCCGAAACTGTAAAATCTTTCGCCCCATTTCGCCCGAGGACGGACCAGGCGTAGCCTCTCCCAATAACGCAGACGGCTCGGTTCCACTCCTAAAATGCGTCCGACTTCTTTTCGCGTGTATCTCTGCGCCAAACGGAAACGGCCCCCGACTGCTCTCGGATGATTATGCACCCGCTGTCAACGGCATGTGCAAAACGCTTCGCGTAAACTTTGCTCTTTTACCCGCTACTGACCGCACTCTGCGGATCCGTGCGGTTCAGTCGAAGCAAATGGCCTCGCGCTCATCACAGGTCCGCAGCGCCCAACCCACCGACGGATTCCCGCGAGCGTCTTATCGAACCAAGTGCATGGTTGCACATCTGCTCGTTCGAGGAAGCCAACCCCGAAGCTCTCTCGTTCGCGGCTCGAAATCAACGCGATGTGCGTTAGCCAAATTTCAGATAGAATAGTTCGTGACCCCAACCCGCCGTGCGCAGTGGCGTTCGGCTCGGCCACAGTTGAATTCGTCAGGGAGACCCAGCCCTGATCCGGCCGGCACGAAACGGAATCGCAAAATGGAAGACTCGAGAAGGCCAGCTTGCCAGTGAGTCCGTGCGCCTGGCTTTCGACTTTGCCCGCGCTCAGTTGGGTGCCATGTTCGAGCAGACTCCTGCGGCCTCCGCTGCGGGTTCCCGAGAGACCTGCGACTCCAAACTCGAAACATCCGCCATCCACCTAAAAACCAATGCCCCTGCCGGAGCCGGCTCCACCTAGTTTGCCGGCGAGCGTCTGAAAGATTTCAGTCTGGTCGGGCAGTGAGAGGCTCCAGGCCAGCAATCGAGCGAGGGGAAACCGGTTACCTGGGTTGCACCCAGACGCGGCTGAGGAACCGCCTGAGGAGGTTTCAAAATTCCAGATATTCTGGGCTAGCTTTTCGCCGCGAGCTCATCGAGCACGGTTGCCGCTTTTGGCACATTGTCAACGCCGAAAACCAACAGACCCTCGGTCGATCCCGGTTCCATTCCGCAGTACGAGTAATCGATATTGATGTGATTTTCGCCCAAACGCCCGGCTGCACGGGCCAACTCACCGGGTTTGTGTGCAACCCTGACGGTGGCCACGTCGGTCACCTCAAAAATCATGCGCATCCCGCCGAGCACCTCTCTGGCGATATTCACGTCGTCCGCCACGAACCGAGTCAGGCTCTCGCCCTCCTCTACATAGGACTGGAACGCCAGGATATTGACCCCGCGATCGGCTAGCGCCCGGAAGCACTTCCCCAAAGCCCCCGGCTTGTCTTCGATCGTTACCGTGAACTCTTTTGCCCGAGCCATCTCGTGATCCCTTCCTTCCAGATGACTGATGATACCGGAAAAACGCCGGGCGTTTCCCTGCTTGTGAAAACACGGTGACACGAGCTTCTTCCGCGCATTGTGGATACGTCGCGCTCGCGTGATAATGATGGTCATGACCTCGACCACAGCATTTGCAAAAGAACCGTTTCTCCAATCCCCTGAGTTCGAGGAGAATCTCGACCGTCTCGCCCAAGTGGCCGTCCGCTGCGGACTGGGACTCGCGCCCGGACAGGAACTCCTGATGACGGCAACGCTGGATGCGGTGCCGCTGGCGCGACGGATCACCGAGCACGCCTACAAAGCAGGAGCGTCCCTGGTTACGACTTTGTTTTCTGATGAGCAGGCAGCGCTTCTTCGTGTGCAGCACGGCTCGGACGCGAGCTTCGATACCGCTCCCTCATGGCTCTACGAAGCAATGGCTCAGGCATACCGAAGTGGTGCTGCGCGGCTGGCGATTGCCGGCAACGATCCTTCGCTGCTCTCGAAAGAGGATCCCGAAAAGGTGAGCCGCGTGAATCAGGCTACCTCGAAGGCCTACCGGCCGGCGCTCGAATTGATTGCCCGGCACGAAATCAATTGGACGATCGTGTCGACCGCCACCCCCGCCTGGGCGACGGCGGTGTTTCCCGATCTGCCCCAGGACAAAGCGCTGGCCAGGCTCTGGAAAGTGATCTTCAGCGCTTCGCGGGTGGACCGGCCCGACCCGGTGGTCGCATGGAAAGAGCATGACGCCGCCCTGCACGCTCGCGCCGGTCGGCTGAACCAGAAGCGCTATGCGGCCCTGCACTTCCGGGGACCGGGCACCGATCTTCGCGTCGGCCTCGCGGAGGGTCATCTGTGGCTCGGCGGCGGCACAAAAGCGCGCAACGGGCGCTACTGCATCCCCAACCTGCCGACCGAAGAGGTCTTCACCACGCCCCACAAGGATCGCGTGGAAGGGCGCGTGACCAGCACGAAGCCTCTGTCGTATCAAGGGACACTGATCGAAGAAATTTCTGTGCGATTCGAGGCGGGCAAGATTGTCGAGGCAACGGCCGCGCGCGGCGAGCAGGTGCTGCGGAGGATGATCGAGAGCGACGAAGGGGCGCGACGGCTCGGCGAGGTGTCTCTGGTGCCGCAGTCATCGCCGATCGCTTCGAGCGGACTGCTTTTCATGAATACACTTTTTGACGAGAATGCCGCCTCCCACATCGCACTCGGACAGGCTTACAGCTCATGCTTTGAAAATGGTGAAAGCCTCTCGCCCGAGCAACTGACGGCACAAGGCGCAAACCACAGCCTGATCCACGTCGACTGGATGATCGGATCCAGTCGCATTGACGTGGATGGCCTCACCGGGACGGGGGCATCGGAACCGGTAATGCGCTCTGGTGAATGGGTCTAGTCGGCCGCGCTCAACCGGCCCGTCCCAACCCTTCGAAGCACCCGCCCGTCTGCCCGCGCAGACCGCCCTAGATAAAACACCCGAAAGAGCCCTCGAAGCCCTGTTCGACCCTCCCGTCCGGCCACACGACGATAGGAACCAGGCTGCCGTAGCTGCGTGCTTGATCGAGCACCTCCTGGCTCAGCTCCACCCGGCGTTCCTCGTATCGAACGCCCTCGGCATCCCACTTCCGGAGCAGCTTCATGCAGGCATCGCATCCGCGGATCGTGTAGACAATGGGAACTGGTTTCTCCATGTGCGCCGCCTTACGGCTGGTTGGGAATATGGAGCGCCGTCGATAAGAGCGCGCGCATCTCTTTGATCGACTCCTTGCGCCAATCGTTAAACCGCGGCGTGATTCTGGCGATGACTTCTCGGAGAAACGCCTGCTTGCTGCCCTCTGGCGCAGTCGCAAAGGTAGTTCCTTGAGGCAAATTCAATTCGGATCGAACCTGGTCCATGACCGCGGCCAGCTCCGCGTGGGCTCCCGCCGAGCGTTCGGTGAAATGCGTGATGTAGCGAGTCTCGTTCGTATAGAACACAAACACCGGTATGGCGCGCGCTTTTCCGCCATTGCTCAGAAACTCGTCCATGATGTCGGGATTCTCATCCCGCAGGAAAATTCGCAGGTCCATGCCTGTCGCTCGGGCGATGCGGACAATGGTAGGCAGCTCTCGGAACACGTCGCCGCACCAGGCCTCCGCCAGCGCAAGTATCTTCGCCGGACCGTTCGGCAGCGCGGCGGCCTTCTTGAAAAACGAAATGTCCTCGGCGGAGAGTGCCGAGTCGTTGTAGTAAAGGTCGAATTTGTCCCGGTTGACCTTGGCTTGTTCCAAGAACTGATCATAGCGGAGTCCTAGCTCGAACCGTGCCGGCGTGACCACTGTCGTTGTTTCCAGCATCTTTTGCCCTCGGATTTCAGATCGAACCGATACTCTCTCTGAAGGTTAGATGTCAAGCCTGGGTCCGGGTTGCGGCGCCTTTGGATCGCCCGCTTGGCCATGGCGATTACCAAAAGACGACACCGCCTTTGGCCTCCAATTGCGCCGCGCGCCCCCCTTGTTAGACTTTTCTTTACCCCTCCCCATGTCTGTCGACCATACCGAACGCCTCTATCTCGAACCGCAGGTTAGTGTGGCGCGTGCCGTCATCGCCACCCTGTCGCTGGTTGCGCTGGTCGAGAGTTCCGGTGTGCAGGTCCGGCGCGTCTCGCTGACGTTTCTCGCGGCTTACCTGGCTCTAGCCCTGGGGGAGGCGCTCAGCGACCGTTTTGCCCCGCACATCCGTTTCCGGATTCCGCTGCTGCTGGACCTGGCCGTGCTGGTCGCTTTCGTATATCTGACGCCTTCGGTGCCGGCCTTCTGGTTCCTTTTTCCCTTCACTGTGTTCGCGCTGTCGATGCGCGGGAACACCCGGGCGATGCTGGGGCTGGCAGGCATCGCCGCCGTGGGGATCGTTTTGCGTGTCGCCATCGGGACGCCATTTGCCTGGGGACTGGTCTGGCGCTGGGTGGCCATCGGTGCGGGCACCCTTGTCTCCGGCTTGGGAATGGGGTTTTTGGGCGCGCGCGAACGCGAGCATCTTGCCAGGCAGCAGTTTTTGGAACGAGTTACCAGCCGGCTGCAATTCGATCACGGGCTGACGGAATCGATTCGCCAGGCTCTCGGAGACATCGCTGGGGCCTTCAGCTGCGAACAGGCCTGTCTCGCATTTCGCGATGACGAACTGGAACGACTGTTTGTCTGGAAAGTGAATCCCGCCGATCGCGATTCGCGGGGTCCGGAAACTGTTCCTCTCACCCGCGCGGAGACCTTTCTGTTGGACTCTTGCGAAGTCTCGATGGCCTGGGAATACAGGAACGGCGGTGGCGAGGGCTTTGGATGGGACCGCCGCTCGGGCGAACGCCTTCGCATTCCTCCCGCCCCGGAGTCCGCGCGTCAGGAATTCGCGGCGCAGTCGCTCATGGGAGTCACCATCGAGTCTGGCGGGCGCCCCACCGGACGCGTCCTGGTGATCCATTCCGGGCCCCTGCGGCGGAAGTTCTCGGTTGGCGATTTGCGCTGGTTTGAACAGATCGTTCGGCACATTGGCCCTCCCCTTGAGAATATCTTCCTTCTACGCAGTCTGCGGGCCCGCGCGATCGAAGCGGAACGCAGCCGCATCTCGCGCGATCTGCACGACGGGATCCTGCAGACGCTGCTCAGCTTGAAAATCCAGCTGAACATCCTGGGCCAAAAGATGCGCCAGAAGCCGGAGCAGGCTTGTGCCGATCTGGCCTCTCTTCAAAAGACCGTCCAGCAGGAGAGTGAGGAGTTGCGCCGCATGGTCACCGATCTTCGCCCGGTGCGCCTGGAAAGCGCGGACATGCGCGAATTGATGATGGGGTTTGCCGAGCGCTTCCGAACCGAGCATCATTTAGCCGTGGATTTATTCATCAAAGACCGCGATTTGCGCATTCCGGACCGTGTTTGCCGGGAGCTCTTCCAGATATATCGTGAGTCACTCCACAACATAAAAAAGCATGCGGACGCCACGCACGTCGTGGTAAAACTAGAACAAGACGAGGCGAAAGTCTCTCTGGTTGTAGATGATAACGGACGCGGATTCAGCTTTTCGGGGCGATACGCGAGCGACGAGCTGGACCGACTGCGTTTGGGACCAATCTCGATCAAGGAACGGGCGCGGGGTGTGGGCGGCACGCTCACGGTGGAGTCGAATCCTGGGCACGGCGCTCGTCTGACGGTCGAAATCCCATTGAATTAAGATGACCAAAACAAAGCAGGCCATTCGTATCCTTGTGGCAGACGACCACGCTATTTTTCGCGACGGGCTTCGCAGGTTACTCGAAGGCGCCGACGACATGCAGATCGTTGGCGAGGCTTCCAACGGCGTGGAATGCAGCAAAATGCTGCCCAAGCTGAAGCCCGACATCCTGTTGCTCGATTTGCGGATGCCGGAAAAGGACGGCTTGGGGGTGCTCGAAGAAATCAACTTCGACAATCTGGCGACGCGCGTCATTGTTCTGACCGCGGCGGAGGATGATCGCGACGTGGTTCGCGCCATGCGTCTGGGCGCGCGCGGCGTGGTTTTGAAACAGTCGGCCAGCGATTTGCTGCACAAGAGCATTCGCAAGGTTCACGAGGGTGAAATCTGGCTGGATAACCGGATGACCGCCGAGGTGATCGACGCTTTCAAGAAATCCTCAGAGTCGGGCCAGCGCCGCGAAAAGCCTCTGCTCAGCGATCGCGAGAAGGAGATCGTGCAGCTTGTCGCGCAGGGTTTTCGCAACCGCGAAATCGGCGAGAAATTGTTCATCAGCGAGCAGACCGTAAAGAACCACCTCCACAACATCTTCGACAAGCTGGGCGTCTCCGACCGCCTGGAACTGGCCCTCTACGCCATTCACCACCGGCTCATCGAACAGAGCTGATTGATTTTTTCAGTCTCTCGTCGAGCGAAACCGAGCCGCCAAGCGGCTCTAGTACGCCTGTACCATAATAGGCCTTCCAAATTGACCCTTCTGCGCTATTGGTCGAGCCAGCCTCTGCCTCTACGCTGTCGAGGATATTGGAGGGGCGTTGAACGTGGCACTCAAAGAGCGACGAATTTCCAGGCGCTTCTTGATGCGCCTGCCGCTGACCGTTCGCTGGACCGACGAAGACGTGGTGGGCGAAGCCGCCACCGAATCGCGCGAGGTAAGCTCCCGGGGTCTCTACTTCCATCTGCCCAAAGGGCTTAGGAGCGGCTCACCGGTCGAGATTGTGATGACGTTGCCGCATGAGCTAACCCAGGCTGGCCCGGTGCGCGTCAGGTGCCTCGGGCGCGTGTTGCGCACCAGCCCAGAGGGCGCCGGCGATGTCGGAGTTGCGGCGGCGATCGAACGTTACGAGTTTCTGCGCCAGGGCGAGCCGGTCGTCTAGGCGCGAGCGAGTTCTTACCCAGACCCTGCGGAGATGGGTGAGAAGCGCCGGGCGGTTCGGGTCCCTCAGCCGGTATCGCCCGGTACCTTTCTGCCGTTTTGGGCTGCTGGCGCCTCCCCCCGCGGCCCAAAACGGTCCACAAACAGCTGAAGCGGCCTCCGCGAAGAATCTCTCTGGGAGAAGTCATTCGCAGGATCGATGGCCCGCTCGCTCCCTCGAAGATGCCGAATCGATGCGCCACCGAGTGAAGACCGACCCGAGGCACCGTCCCCTGTTTCGCATTCTTCTCGAGGTGCGCAACGCTACGGCCGGTATCCTCCTCGACCATACTTCCATCGCCGACCTCTGTTGTAGCAATCCCAACTAGTTTCCAGTTCAAACCAACCCCGCCGGCGAGCCTTTCGTCCGTTAGGAAGGTCAACGCTGGGTGCGATCACTGCTGCGCTGAGCGCAGTAGGTCCTCGAGCGGCGTTTTTGGCCGTCGATTGCTCCTGTTTCGGCTCTGTAGCAATGTTTGTGGGTAAATTGGGATAAATGCTAGTGGCCAGTCGATGTCGGCGGCAGATACTTCGCCAAAGGGACGGTAACCGCGCCGACTTTGCCGCTTTTGCCGTCGCAGAGGAGTACACGCAGGTGTGCTGCATTGGGCAGGATGTTGATT
>JASHRC010000001.1 GCA_030037525.1 Candidatus Acidiferrales bacterium
TGTGCACAGGAGATGCCCATATTCCCAGCAATACTATTGCCACTTATTTATGGGACATAGCACTAGCTGGATTTGCTGAATCGATCTAAGAAGCTGTGTTTGGGCTTTGGCCTGTGGCCCTTGCAGCCGCGGCGTTTGGCGATGGAACCCTCATCGTTTCCGACCAGATGGAGAATTACTTCCCGCATCGCGGCCTCCAACCCGGCCAGTGCATATGTGATCGGCGTCATCATAATCGTGGCCAGATTGGCCAGCGCGCGAGGATTGCGAAGAGCAATCAACGCAGGGGTCTTGATCGCAAACCGATTCGGGGATTGTTACGGAAAGGAAGTGAAAGCGTCAGTTCGCGAACAAGGAATATTCAGTGTGACCCAGCTGTCTTACGCCTTCCGACCAAAGAAGTATCAGGTTTCTTTTTCTTGCTCGTTGGCGCGATCCCTTTTTTGATGTGCAGCAGGAGCCGTAAACAGAAAAGCCGCCCCAACAAATCAGGCGGCTCTCAATTCTAGAGACTTTGCTTCGGAACGGTCTGTTCCGCGCATCGAGCGGCGATCGCACAAGGCACCGCGGCCTCTTCTGGCCCGGTTGCCGCAGCCGAATTGAATCGGCTCGCTCCTGATGGTGAAGATATTGTAGCAGGGTCATTGCCTTGAATTCCGCATAAGCGGGTCACTTCGTTCCAAATTTGGCGGGTTTCCTCAGGCTACGTCAGGTCACTGTGCTGGCCTACAACATCGACGACGAACGACGGCCGCTATCGTGGCGACATGACGATAGAACTAGGACCAACCGCCGCGTCGAACTGTCCAAGCTGGTTTCGCGGCGAAAGAGGCGAAACGGGCGAAGGTTCTATTTCCGCGACACATAAACAACGCGAAGCTCCCATACTCTCGAGCTTCGTTAGAATCACTTCATGCAAAAACGGCATTGCACGCAACGAGCCGAATGGCGACTGTTGCGTGGACAGTCTGCGAAGCGGCTTTCGGCGCATTATCAGCTCGACTGCGATTACGGAACCCGGCTCATCACCATCTACAAAGACGGCGATCCTGTCTTCCTATGCGCATCTCATGCGACCGCAATCGGACGGCTGCAGGATAATTGCATAGCGGATGTCCGTCTGATAGAAACTCCCTCATTTGAGGGCAAGAATACACCTGAAAACGATCAACGAGCCAAGCCCACGGAATCTGCTGCCGCAAAGCAGAATGCCGACGTCCCCGTCGGACCGATGGGCAGCGTTGCTGGCGCAAGAGCTGGACTAGAAAGAGCTCCGTCCCCAAAGCGCCCTGTTTCCGATCTGACCTACGGAAATTCCGCAAAGGCTTTGGTAGACGAAACGATTTGGAATATGCCAACTGGCGACTACGAAATGTATAGAAGTGGGCTCGAACAGGGGAAATCCGCCACAGAGGCAGCGCAATCTGCGGGCGGGCAGCTTGCCATTGTCCATCGCAAGATCGACGAATACACACTCAAGCTGGAAGCTGTTCTTTCGGAGTCGAAGGCGACAATCAACGTAAGTGATGTCATCGGCAGGCCATTTGAACAGGCCGTGCTCGAAATCATCAGTGACGCCGCACTGAGTGAACCGGAAAAGGATTCGGCCATCGATCATCTTGGCCGTTTTCAGGAACAGATTAACCGCGGGCTTGACCGAGAAATTATTCCCCTCCAAGCACATCGAATCGCGCGGGCCATTGGCGACCGCGCAAACTGGGGAATCGAGGCCAGTCTTTCTGAGGAATTGAAGCCGGCGTTGCGGACGGTCTATACCAGCGTAAGAAATGCCATTCGTGCGGCGGTTCCTGAAGTCAACGACCTTGACGAGCGTCTGGCGAACTTGCGCGCAGCTAAATCTGACCTCGAAAAGGTGCTCGCTGCGAGGATGCTGCACTCCCGAGATGTGCCTGAGCTGCCAGCTCCCGTTTCAGTTAAGTGAGCAGACCAAGCAAGTGAAGGCGCATTCGTTCGGGCTTGACTTTTGTGAAGCGTTGCGCGACGGTCGCTTCGACGAGCTGGCTCTCCTGCGGCGACGCGCTGGCGATGCGGCAGGCGACAGGAAGACCATGGCGGTGTGCGATCGCCATGATTTTGCTGCCTTTTCCGCAGCGAGTCGGGCCGATAGCAGCGGCTTTTTTTCGCCGAGCTGAAGCCAAGCGCGGATTCCAGGGCGTCACAGGAAGCTTCGACGACTGATTCTCGGGCCAGATTGTTGATGACTGTCGCGCGTTTCACAGGCCATCCAAGGGTGTGACCGCTTCGAATGATCGGAGGTCGGATCAATGAAACTTCGCACGGTTGTTGCACTTGCGGTTTTGCTAGGGGCCCTTGCGGTGCCCGCGCTGGCGGCGGACATCAGCGGGCAGTGGACTGCAACCTTCAACACGCAGGTCGGTGAGCAACACTACGTCTTTACGTTTAAGGTCGACGGCGAAAAGCTGACCGGAACCGCGAAATCGGACAACGGAACGTCGGAGATCCAAGACGGCACGGTCAAGGGCGACGACGTTTCATTCGTCGAAAATCTGAACTATCAGGGCCAAGAGCTGAAGATCGCCTACACGGGCAAAGTTTCTGGAGACGAGATCAAGTTCACCCGTGACGTCGCCGGCTTTGCGAAAGAGGACTTGGTCGCAAAACGCGTGAAACAGTAAGCGCGATTCTGCAATCCGAAGCGCGCCCGCGATTCGAAATAGCGTCCGCGTCGCGCTCTACGACGCGGTGGCCGCTGCGCAATCCTCATCACCCTTGATGCGAGAGACGTAACCAATGCGCCCCTT
>JASHRC010000257.1 GCA_030037525.1 Candidatus Acidiferrales bacterium
AAAAACCGCGCCGAAAACGTGATGATCGTCGACTTGATGCGAAACGATCTGGGCCGGTTCTGCCGCACCGGATCAATCAAAACTCCCAAGCTCTTCGAGGTGGAGCGCTACCCTTCTGTCTGGCAAATGACGTCGACCATCGAAGGCGAGCTCGAGCCAGGACGCAACATCGAGTCGGTCATAGGCGCGCTTTTCCCCTCTGGCTCAGTAACCGGCGCGCCGAAGATTCGCGCGACCGAGCACATCGCCCAGCTGGAAACCTCCCCCCGCGGCGCCTATACCGGAGCGATCGGATTCTTCGCGCCCGAGCGCGCCTGCTTCAACGTTGCCATTCGGACCGTTACGCTGCGCGGCTCGGTCGGCACGATGGGCGTGGGTGGGGGAATCACCTATTGCTCATCGGCTGCGGCGGAGTGGGAGGAATGCCACTGGAAGGCGGCGTTTCTCACCCACCGCGAGCCGGAGTTCCAGCTTTTGGAAACCATGTATTGGGGCGGCGCCTACCGGCACCTGGAAGATCACATTGCGCGAATGAAACAGTCCGCGGAGTATTTCGACTTCCCCTTCGATGAATTGAGAATTCGGGGCAGGCTCGAGGATCTGGCGCAGCGGTTGCTGAGCAGGCCTCAAAGGGTGCGAATGACACTGGCGCAAGACGGAAGACTCGAACTAGAACACCGCGAGTACGTGGACGAGCGGCGAGGCCGAGTACGACTCTCCCATCACCCGGTTTCCAGCCGCGATCGCTTTCTGTTTCACAAGACTACCCACCGCCGACTCTTCGATGACGAACTGGTCGCCGCGCGAACTGCCGGGTTCGATGATGTCCTGTTCTTCAACGAACGCGGCGAGCTCACCGAAGGCGCGATACACAATGTTTTCGTGGTGAAAGACCGACGCTGGCGAACGCCGCCGGTCGCCTGTGGCTCACTCGCCGGCACGTGCCGCGCCCAGGTCCTTCGCGAACGGCCGGATACCCAGGAAGCGATCCTCACCATCGACGATCTTCTCCAGGCCGACGAAATCTACCTATCGAACAGCGTGCGTGGCGTCTACCGCGTCGAGCTGGTTATGGAGAAAGCGGGGGTGCAACGGGCGGCCGTCGCGGGCACTCAATCAGCAGCGAGAAGCCTTCGGTAGGACGCGTCAGTCGTGCTTCATTTTCCAAAAGCGCAGGACGGCTGAATAGTCCGGGTCATCGCTTGCAGAATCCTTGACTTTGCTGTAGGTGGCGTAGGCGGCTTGGCCCGCCGGAAGCTCCACGCCGTGTTCCCGCGCGAGATCAAGCGCCAGCCGTAAGTCTTTGTGCATCAGCCGCAGGGGAAAGCTGGCCGGAAATTCGCCCTTCAGCATGAGCGGCGCTTTCACATCGAGCAACGGAGCGCGGCCCATGCTCGATTGCATCACTTCGACCAACCGCTCGGCCTCTACCCCGGCCGCGGTGACCAGGGCCAGGGCTTCGGCAAACGCGTCGACTTCCAGTGCGAGCAGCAGGTTCATCCCGAGTTTTACGGTTTGCCCCGCTCCATGGGGCCCCAGCAGAAATATTTTCTGACCCATGGTTTCTAGCAGCCCCCTGGCGCGGTCGAGAGTTTCCGGTGGGCCGCCCACCATAAACACCAACTCGCCTTTGGCAGCGCCCCAAGTGCCGCCTGTGACCGGCGCATCCAAAAAGTCCACGCCGCGCGTCAAGCACGCTTGGGCCACACGCTGGGCCAGTTCCGGAGAAACCGTGCTGGAATCGATCAACACACTGCCCGCTCGCAGGCCGTTCATCGCGCCGCTGGGTCCCCAAAGCACCTGCTCAAGCGCTGGGGGATCGCTCACCACTGTGACGAGCAGATCCGACTGCGCCGCAGTCTCTTGCGGACTAGCGGCCCGCAGGGCGCCGGCTCGAACCAGGTCGTCGGCTCTTGAGGGAGTGCGGTTCCAGACGATCAGTCGATAGCCGGCGCGCAGCACGTTGTGCGCCATGGGCTTGCCCATCAGGCCCAGTCCGATGAATCCGATCGTCGGCTTCATGACCTCCTCCAGGGAAGATGATTTCTCCATCAGATGAGCGCAAATTCCACGCGATGGCGCAACGGGTCGATGCGTTCGGCGCGCACCCGAACGCGATCGCCCAGCCGGAAGATTCGCTTGGGTGCCGTGCCGCGTGTGCCGCGATAGGGTTCGCTGACGATGGTGTGATCGCGTTCGCGGTAAAGGCAGCGCTGTCCCGTCGTCTCCTCCAGACGGTCGATCCCCACCAGACCCTCCACGAAGACATCCGTCAGCTCGACGAAGAAGCCGAACTTTTGCACCGAAATAATCAGCGCGTCGTATTCCTCGCCCAGGTGCTGCTCCATGAACTGCGCCGTCTTCCAGTCCATCAGATCACGCTCGGCCAGATCGGCGCGGCGCTCGGCTTCCGAGCTTTCCGCTGCGATCTCCTCGAGTTCCACAGGGCGATAGGGACCCAGAGTCTGCCGGCTGGACGCGTGAGCCGGGGCGGGGTTCTCCAGTGCCAATTTCAGGCAGCGATGCACGACCAGATCCGGGTAGCGGCGGATGGGCGAAGTGAAGTGCGTGTATTCGGTGGTGGCCAGCGCGAAATGGCCCAGCGATTCCGCCCCGTAGCGCGCTTGCTTGAGGGATCGGAGCATCAAGTAGGAAAGAATACGCTCTTCCGGTTTGCCCGCAATCTTCTCGCTGAGGCGTTGGTAATGTTGCGGACGGATATCGATCTCTTCGGCGGCCGGTAGGGCGATGGTCATGGGCCGCACCCGACCGCCCTTTCGTTTGGCGGGAGCTTGGAGGTGGCCATGCCGCACCCGGACGCGGCGCTCGGTGAGATCTCGGACGCCCAGCGAATAGCCGAACGCCTGCGCGAGTTCCTCGAATTCGAGCACCTTCCTCGGGTCGGGTTTCTCGTGGACGCGATGGAGGGAAGCGATGGCGCGCCGTTCAAGGTATTGCGCCACGGCTTCGTTGGCCGCGAGCATGAATTCCTCGATGATGCGGTGAGCGATATTGCGTTCGCTGCGGAGGATACTCTGCATCCGGCCTTCAGCGTCGAATTCGATGACCGGCTCGGGCAGGTCGAAATCGATCGAGCCGCGCGCGTGGCGGCGCGCATTGAGCAACAACGCCAGCTCCTTCATGCGCCGGAAGTCCTCGGCCAGGACTTGATAGCGCTGGTTCATTTCCGGGTCGCCCTCGAGCACCTTGTTGACGTTCGTGTAGGTCATCCGTTCTCGGGAACGAATGACCCCCGGCGTGAAATCAGCGTGGGTCATCTTGCCGCTTGCGTCCATTTCCATGACCACGCTCATGACCAGCCGGTCCACATGCGGATTGAGCGAGCAGATGCCGCTCGAGAGCTCTTCGGGGAGCATGGGCACCGCGCGATTGGGGAAATACACAGAGGTGCCGCGCAGGCGCGCCTCGTGATCAAGTCCTGAATCTCGGCGAACGTAGTGGGCCACGTCAGCGATGTGAACCTGCAGCTGGTAGCCGCCATCGGGCAAGCGACCCACATAGACCGCGTCATCGAAATCGCGTGCCGTTTCGCCGTCGATGGTGACGATCGGCAACGGGCGGAAATCACGGCGGCCACTGAGCGCCGCGGGATCCACCTGCTGGGGAAGAGCGCGCGCCTGGGCCAATACCTCTTCCGGGAAGGTATGCGGGAGATGATGCTTGCGGATGATGATCTCAGTATCGACGCCGATTTCACCGGGACGACCAAGAATTTCCTGGACGCGTCCGGTCGGCGCGAGACCGGCCTTGGGGAATCGCGTGATTTCGACGTCCACTACCGCGCCGTCCAGTTCTGCCAGGCGCATACGCCTGAGCATGGCAGGGTCGAGCCGGGCCCCCAGTGCGAGTTTCTGCCGGAGCCCGCCGGTCAGTTCGTCACCGGGCAGAATCAGAATTTCATGCAGGATGCGCATGTCGTAGGGAAGGACGAAATTCCCGTGGGGGCCGTAGCGGAACAGACCCACCACGGTCGGATGCTGGCGCTCGAGAATCTGGATGACGCGGCCCTCGGCTCGCCCGTCGGCGCGCCGGCGTTCGATCCGGGCCAGCACGCGGTCTCCATGCATGGCGTCACCGAGGTGGTCGGGGCCGATGAACAGATCCCCCTCGACACGGGGCATTGGTTCGTCGGGGACAACAAAGCCATAGCCGTCACGGTGAGCGACGATCCGGCCCGAAACGAGATTCGGATCGCGCCCGCGCTTTGGGGAAGCGCTGGAGGCTTCGGCTTCCTTCGGCCCCGCGGCCTTCCCGCCGGGCAGTCGATAGCGACCACCGGCGATTTCCTCAATCTCGCCTCCTTTCCGCAGCTGCTCGATGAGACGGGGGAGAAATCGCCGACCGCGATTCTTGAGTTCCATGCCCTGCGCAATTTCACGAATGCTGGCCGGGGCGGAAAGCGTCGAGAGATGCGTCAGCACCTGCCCGCTATCGACTTCGGGCGGGCGCGGTTGGCGCGGTTCGATCGTGTGACGGCGCCTCATCAGCGAATCCGGGTCGGCTGGAACAGGCTATCGGAAATCGGCTCGTCTGGCAAAATCGGTTTCCTCGTCTAGTCGAGAGGCGGCGGAACCGTGGGAGTTTCGATCATGAGGATTCGCCCGTCGAGTTCGCGCTCGAGCGCCGGCGCATAGTCGCCGAGCAGCTGGCGCCGCCACCACATGCCGGTTTCGCGCTGGGTCTTGAGGTCGGTAAACCAGTACTGGTAGATGACTGCACGCACGCGCTGGGGAGGCGCATGGGAAAAGGGGTTGCGGGCGAACAGCTCCAGCACGTCGGGCTGGTTTTGCAACAGACCTTCCTCGGTTAAAACCACGAACTGATACTCGGTCCAGTCACCCAGGGATGCAAACCACAAGTTCCATTCAAACCGCGGCTGATAGGGTGCGTAAATTCCCGGCGCTTTCGACGGATCCTGGGGCTTGTAGCGAAAGGGATAAGGAATCCAGGTCGTTCCGTCCATCGACCCCTGGAACTCGATTTCGCGTCGTTCGTGCGTCATGTTGGCGAACAGCCCATACACGCTCGAAATGTGAAAGATTTCTGCCACTCGCGCCGGACGCCCCCAGAGAGCTACGTCCGGCCAGAGTCTCCAGATGAGCCAAGTGGTGCTCGCGTAGAAGACCCAAGCGAAACAGGCGCCGGCAATCACCATGCGGGCCGCGGCCAGCAGAGGAGGCCGGCGGCTTTCCGCCTCGGTGATCGCCCGGCCGCGGCTGCCTTCGATCGACTCGAGGATTCGCCGAGGGACGACCGAGCTCGCGAAGCGATCATCGAGCAGAAGGAAACCAAGGAAGAAGACGATGTAATTCAGAAACGCGTAGTTTCCGGTGAGGATAATGCTGATTTCAAACGGCGCGACAATCCAGAAAATGGCGATCCGGAACGGGCGGGGCAAGAACAGGAAAAAAATCAGCCCCAGCTCGATGGCCAGTGTATAGAAAACGGCGGAAGCATGAAACCAGTGCGGGAAATGTCCCACATACCAACCGATCCAGGTGGGCAGGGGAGCGTTCTGGTAATAGTCGTCCATGGCGGTGAAATGGCGCCAGGAATAATCTCCGCTGGCCATTTTCGCCACTCCCGATTCGAAATAGATGCGGAACCACTCCCATCGCAGCAGATACAGGCTGGCGCGCGAAGGGGGGTGCCGACGGCCGAGTCCCGGAACCAATCCCGGCGGCGCGAAAAACAGCGCTATGAAACCGGCTTCGGGCAGCATGTAGTCGGATTGGTAGGAAGCAAAATCGCGCGCCACGCTCACAAAGGAGAGAAACGAGAGCAGGCAGACCAGCAGGTTCGCACGCGGCCAAATATTGAAGGTGACCAGGACGGAGGCAATCAGGCCCACCCAGGTAACCAGCAGGAGGGCTCGATCGCTCGAGCCGAACCAGAACAGGGACGGGACATAAAAGAAGCCGTACCCCTGGAGTGCTCGGTGGGCAGCCTCCAAGTAGTCCGCCGCCGGCAAAATCCCGTGAGGGCCGATCATGCCGCGGATTTGAAACAGGAGAGAATAAAACGCCGAGAAGTAGATCACTCCGAGCGCACGAAGGAAAATCCAGCGTGGCCAAAGGTGCCCGGGATGTTTTTCATCCGCGATTTCCGGCCCGAGCAACCACCGGATGCTGCGCAGGAGCGCTTCCATAAGAGGCGATTATACCGAGGGATGGCCGGCGCGCTTCGGAATCGCAATAAACTGCCGAATCAGGGGGTGCTCGTTGCGTGCCGCGGGCGGACTCTCAGGAAGGCCGGCAGCGCGGGAAGAGACTCCGCGTTTCGGCGGCCTTCGGCAAAATCGATGAGAAATTCCTGCGCATTGAAATGGTGGCTGTTGCGCAAGTGGACAAGCTGGCGCGCGGCGCGAAGTCGGACGTATTCGCCGGTGGGCATCAGAATGCGGGTCTTGAGCGTATCGGCGAGATAGGGTGCGACCACTTCGGAGAAGATCCGGCTGCGCAGAGCAGCATCCTTGACGTGGAAGATGACTTCGACTCGCTCGTAGATATTGCGCTGCATCCAGTCCGCACTCCCGAGGTACACATCGGTCTGGCCGCCGTTGCCGAACACGAAGATGCGGCTGTGCTCCAGAAAGCGTCCAACCAGGCTGCGCACACGGATGCGGCTGCTCAGTCCGCGAACACCGGGCCGCAACGCGCACGCGCCACGGACCAGCAGCTCGATTCGCACGCCGGCCTGCGAAGCGCGATAGAGCGCCCCGATGATCTTTTCGTCAAGGAGGGAATTAAATTTCGCAAAGATGAAAGCCGGGCGGCCTGCCTGGGCATGACCGGCCTCGCGGTTGATCAGGCCGAGGAAGCTCCTGCCCAGGTTTAAAGGTGCGACGAACAGCGGGGTGTAGTGCCTGCGCTCGGAATGCGCGGTCAAATAGTTGAACACATGATGCACGGCCGATGTCAGATGGGGATCGCAGGTGAGCAAACTGAGATCGGTGTAGAAGCGCGCTGTCGAGGGGTTGTAATTTCCCGTGCCCAGGTGAGCATAGCGGCCAATCTGGCCGTCCGGCTCGCGACGCGCGACCAGAACCAGCTTGCAGTGCGTCTTCAGGCCGACGACACCGTGAAACACCTGCACGCCTGCTTCCTGTAGATTTCGCGCCCAGCGAATGTTCGAGGCTTCATCGAAGCGCGCCTTGAGTTCCACGACAACCGCGACTTCCTTCTTGGCCGCGGCCTCCATCAGCGCGCGGACGATGGGGGAATTCTCACTGGTGCGATAAAGCGTCTGTTTGATGGAAAGCACGTCGGGATCCGCGGCGGCGCTCTCGATGAACCGCACCACGGTCGAATAGGAATCGTAGGGATGGTGCAGGAGAATGCTGCGCTCGCGGATCTGATCGAAAATCGAAGCGGAGCCGGGCTTGGCCACAACCTCGCGCGGGACAAACGGCCGGTACTTCAGGTCCGGCCGAGCTGTTTCATCGTAAAGATGGGAGACTCGCGAGAGATTGATGGGGCCATTGATGCGAAACACCTGCCCTGGGGAGAGATGGAAATTGGCCTGAAGTCGGTCGATGATTTCCGGATTGGCGGTCGATTCGATTTCCAATCGCACCGCCGAACCTTTGCGCCGGCGATGAAGCTGCCGGTCGACTGATTCCAGGAGGCTGCGCGACTCTTCTTCCTCCAGATAGAGATTGCTATTGCGCGTCACTCGGAAGGCGGCGGCTGAGAGGACTTCGTAACCGTGATAGAGGCGTTCGGCGAAGGCATGGACAACATCGTGAAGGAAAATGTATTCGGCTTCGCCTTCAGCAGACGAGAGACGCACCAGGCGAGGCAGGGCGCGCGGCACGGTCACGACGCCGAGATATGTTTGCCCACCGCGGCGGATCCTGCGAACGAGAAAAGCGAGGCAGAGGGCCTTGTTTAATACGTGTGGAAAGGGATGCGCGGGATCCACGGTAATGGGCGTAAGCAGCGGCTCGACCGTCTGGCTGTAGAAATTCTCGATGTGCTCGCGCTCCTTGGGCCGCAACTCGCCGAGACCGAGGACGCGGATCGATTCCTCTTCGAGCGCGGGAACCAGTTCTTCGCGCCAGCACTGGTATTGGGCCTCGACAAAAGCGTGAATTCGCCTGGTCAGTTCGACCAGGACTTCGGCGGACGTGCGCCCGTCGGGGCTCAGTTCTCGATTTCCGTGTTCGGCCTGCTGCATCAAGCCAGCCAGGCGCACTTCTACGAACTCATCCAGGTTGCCTGCGGTGATGGCCAGGAACTTGACTCGTTCGAGTAGGGGATTGGCCGGATCACAGGCTTCTTCGAGGACGCGTTCGTTGAACTGCATCCACGAAAAGTGGCGATTGAAGAACCTTTCGGAATCCGCCAGGGCGCGCTTTGCCATGACTCGCCTTGGCCGGCGACAATATCCTCGAAATGTTACGGCCATGTTACGAGCCGGCCCGCGGGCCCGGCGCGAGAAGTGCTACTGCTGGGGATAGGCGCCGGGGAGCGAGCGAAGATAGGCGATCACCGCTTGCGCGTCGGCATGACTCATGTGATAGATATGCATGGGCGGCTGGATCTCGAGCCCGTTCGGGCCGATGCCCTTTTCCAGAATCTGCTCGCCCTGCTCTTCGGTGAATTCCTCAAAGCCGGCCAGAGCCGGCGCGCGATTGGCCCAATTGAAAGTGCGATGGACCGGGACGATCCAGATGGCCGCCCCCTGAAGCCGCCGGGACTCATCGAGGTTTCCGTTGTCGTCCCGGGGCGTGTGACACTCCTCACACATGGCGACATCTTCGACCAGATACTTCCCGCGGTCGACGACCGCCTGCTGTGCCGAAGCGTTGGGAGATTTTGTCTGGTTCTCACGCGACAGCAGACGCGAGGCGCCCAGACCCGCCGCAAGGAAAATGACCGCGCAGAGAAGCCACCGGTAGATTGCGTTCATCGATTTGATTTCCTGTGTGATGAATTGCGGCCCGCTTCCGGAAGGAAACCAGCCGTTGGAGCGGGAAGTATGGCAAAGAGGGCGCCGCGATGTCTATTCCGTTTTTCTCGGCTGAGCAGCGGTTCGGAAATCGGGGGAAGCTGCCGCGGGGCGAAGACGGGATAGTGCCCAGTTCGCATGTTCGGCGAGGAGGCTGTCGCCGGAGGCAGCCAGAGTTTCTAGCAAAGTCACGATTCGCGGGTAAGCCGGCGAGCTGGGCTCAATTGCGGAATTGCCGAGAGCCACCGAGGCATTGCGCACCAGTCCCCGCCACTTGGCCCGTTTGGCCGCGCTGCCGCGAACCAGCGTGCTGAACTCCTGCTGAGCGAGCGCCACAAGCTTCTCCAGCTCCGGCGCGAGAAGGGACTGGCGTGGCTCGAATGCCGCGAGCGTTGTCAGAGGAGCTTTGCGGTTCCAGGGACAGACGTCCTGGCAGATATCGCAGCCAATGGCGGCATTGCCCATGTGGGAACGGAGTTCGGCGGGAATCGAGCCGCGCAGTTCGATCGTGAGATACGAGATGCAGCGGCGCGCATCAAGCACGTAGGGCTCCGGGAACGCATCGGTGGGGCAGGCATCGAGACAGCGCCTGCACGTTCCGCAGAGGTCCGCGGCGGGTCCCTGGCCCGGCGCAAGTGTGGGTTCCAAGTCGAGCGTCGTGAGAATCACACCCAGGAAGAGCCAGGAACCAAGCTGGGAATTGATCAGGCAGGTGTTCTTTCCCAGCCAGCCAAGACCCGCATATTTCGCGGCCACGCGTTCCAGGATGGGGCCGGTGTCCACATAGGCGCGCGCCTCGAACGGCTCGGAGAATTGAGCGCGCATTTCTCTGGTGAGTGTGGCCAATTTCTTCCCGAGCACCTCGTGGTAGTCGTCGCCCCAGGCATAACGCGAAATCCATCCCCGAGGCTGTTCCCTCCCGGCGGCGGAGGCTTGGGTGGCATCGCGCGGAGCCGAGTAGTAATTCATGGCTACCACAATCAGGCCTCGGGCACCCTGGAGAATGCGTCGGGGATCGGCGCGTCGCGGATCGGCGAGATAGTTCATTTCGCCCCCGTAGCCGCGAGCCAACCAGTCAGGAAGCCGGGCGAGCTCCTTCAGAATTTCGTCGCTGGCCGTGAGGGTGACGACGCCACACAGATCGAAACCGAGCGAGCGCGCACGTTCGCAGATCCAGGATGTATTCTCGGCCATGCCTTCATCATGCCCCAGCAATCGATCCGGTGGAAGCAGTTGGAGAGGAGAAAGAGAGGCGTTTTGCTTGTCACGCTGACGGGGAATTACATACAATCCCGACCTGTTGTCGCCACAAGGAGAAAGATGAGCAAGCCGATCGCCGCCAAAGTCACCGGAGCCGCTGGCTATGTCCCATCTCGCGTTGTCACCAATGCGGATCTGGAAAAGATCGTAGACACTACCGACGAATGGATTCGGACGCGCAGTGGCATTCGTGAACGGCGGTATGCGGAGCCCGGCGTCGCCTCGTCCGATCTGGGAACGGAGGCCGCAAGAAAGTTGCTGGCCATGAAGAATCTGTCGGCGGACGGTATCGACATGATCATTGTCGCTACGGTAACCCCTGACATGCTCTTCCCGGCCACCGCCTGTCTCATACAGGACAAGCTCGGAGCCAAGAAGGCCTGGGGATTCGACCTTTCGGCGGCCTGCGCGGGCTTCGCCTATGCGATGACGGTCGGGGCGCAGTTCGTGGCTGCCGGTTCGCACAACAAGGTTCTGGTAATCGGTAGCGATGTGATGACATCGATCATCGATTTTAAGGACCGCGCCACATGCGTTCTTTTTGGCGATGGTGCCGGTGCGGTGTTACTCGAGCGCAGCACGTCGGATTCGGAAGGGATACTCGATTTCGCGCACGATATCGATGGCTCGGGAGGTCCGAACCTCTACATGCCGGCTGGCGGCTCGTTGCATCCCGCATCCCAGGAGACAGTCTCCAAGCGCATGCATTACGTTCACCAGGAGGGCCAGCAGGTTTTCAAGTACGCGGTGCGGCGGCAGGCGGAACTGGCCTGCCAAATGCTCGAACGGAATGGATTGACCAGCCGTGATCTGGCGCTGGTTGTTCCCCATCAGGCCAATTTGCGCATCATTCGGGCTATGCAGGAGCGGCTCGGAATCGACGACTCGAAGGTGATCGTCAATATCGACCGATACGGAAACACCACGGGGGCGACGATCCCTCTGGGGTTGGTCGATGCGGTCGAGCAGAAACGACTGCGGAAGGGCGATTTAGTGCTGATCGTAGCGGTCGGCGCAGGCTATACGGCGGGATCGATTCTCATGCGCTGGGCCTATTGACCGGCGTGCCCAGCACTCGGTGGCTATCTCGGCTGTCTAAAATCGAACTCGGCGCTCGGTGTATCCTCTCCCCCCGGCGCAAACGCGAGCCTCGCTCGGACCTGAAAAAATCCCACTAGTCTCCGCAAGTTCCGCAAAATCCCAGATAGAGCAGAAACGGATCCGTGTCGTTTGCGGTGGTCGATAGAACAATGATTTCGCTCGGCGAGACGACGAAGAAATCGCCGCTGAAGGTGGCGGGCGCTGTCAACGCCACCGTCCCGGCTCCCGTTGATGGGTTGAGGCCCGAATAAGTCCCTGTAACAGCCTGTCCTGCGGTGTTCGCGCTCGAGGTGCTTAGATCCTCGGTTCCGCTGATCGTACCTCCCGAGTCCGAAGTGTTGGCCAGAGTGACCGCACCGGACACATCAGGGACCGGAGAGGTAGCGGGGGCGGTAGTGCGCATCGCGAAATCGCCATTGAGCGCCGACGCCGTGAAGGGCCCCGCCGATTGTGGCTCGAAGATTCCAAAGAACGGATCGTTCGCAATTTCGCCCAGGCAGAAGGCTAGGTTCGTGTCAACGAGGAAAAAGACGGGATGAACGGGCGAATTGATGCCTGAATCGACTCGGCCGAACTGATCGGAACTGGCGAAGGTTCCGCTCAACGAATTGTTCGTGACCTTGCCCGCGACGTTTTCGGTTAGCGACATGGAGAAGCTGACCGCCGACGAACCTGTCAACGCCACCAGAGCCAAATCCGGAACGTAGGTCGTTCCATTGAAAAACTGTCCGGTCAAGCCGCCGACGGAAACAGCCGTGAATTGGCTGCCCACGCCACCGGTGAACGGATATCCAGCTTGCAGCAGGAGCCTGCCGGAGGTAATGAACGGCTGGCTTGAATTTACGGGATCGATCTCGACGACGAATGCCTCAACCCCCGATACGGGATAGACGCTATAGGTCAGTCCACTGGGAGCAACGCTAGGCAACAGATTCATGCTGCAGCGCGTGCTTTGCGAAGTGGTTTCAAACGAACCTCCCCATCCCTGATCCTGGATCGTCACGCCGCCGGGAGTGTTTGCATCGTTCTCCGAGTTGGAGATGCTGCCCGCGCCCGATCCGTTCGGAGGGGTGGCCAGGAAGCTGCCCACAATCACGGCCGGACCAGCTGAGGACGATGCGCTCGCAATCACCTGGCCCCACACCCCGAAGGCATACTGTCCGTTGAGCGTTGTCGAAGCGCAGGTGCTCACGGTTCGCCGCATGATCAGACCGGATCCGCGAATGCCGCTCGAATCAAACTCGATCATGTCCCCGTGGGATCCGTTTGCATCGATTGCGAATGCGAACGCCGGCGATCCTGCCAGGCTCGAGAAGGTCAGGATGCCGCGGTTGTCATCTCCGAGTGTGTAGGTGCCGGTAAAAGTCTGATTCTTCGGGCCGGAAGTTGAAACGAAGTCTTCCACTCCGCTAGTGAGGTTGCCGAGACCGTCGGCGGTGAAGCTGCCAGCCGCCGCAACCGAACCGCTCGCATTGAAGCCTTTGAACAGGAACGCGTAGTTACCCTTGAGCGGTCCCAGATTGTTGACCGTGATGCTGAGACTGGCGCTGGACATTTTTGCCGGTGCCTCGGAATCGGTCACCTGCACGGTGAAGTTGAATGTTCCGGTGACGGTGGGCGTGCCGGTGATGGCCCCGTTGGCCGCCAGGCTGAGTCCGGTCGGCAATGCGCCTACCGTGATCGCCCAGGTGAACGGGGGGACGCCTCCGGTGGCCTGCAAGGTGGTGGCCGGATACGCAGCGTTCAGTACGCCATTCGGCAGAGACGTGGTCGACACGTGCAGCGGCAGGGGCGCATTGATGGTAATGCTCAGAGCCTGAGTGCCTGAGGCGCCGCTCGAATCGGTGATCTTGACGGTGAAATTGAAGGTGCCCTGCGCACCGGGAGTGCCCGAGATGGTGACCGAATTTGTGTTGCTTGCGCCCAAGGAGAGGTCGGTGGGCAACGAACCGGAGGAAATTGACCAACTAAAGGGGGCGGCTCCACCCGACGCGCTGACGGCTGCGCTATAGGGAGTGCCTTGGTTGCCGTCAGGCAAGGAGGTCGTAGAGATTACCGGCGCTCCCTCAACCGTGATGGAGAGCGTCGCGGAGTTACTGGGAAAGAGGACCGATGTGGCCTTCACGGTATCAGAAACCGACGTGTTCGCAGCGATCGAGGGTGCGTTGTAGGTGGCCGATGTTGGCGTTATCGCTGTGAGCGTTCCGTGTACTGGGGATGTCCAGGTGACGCCGTCGCCGGAAGTGTCATTGAGCACGCTGGCCGTAATGGCTAGGCTGCCGCCGCTGCCGATAACGATGGGTCCCTTGGGAGTGAGCGTAACCGCGTGAAAGGACGGTGGCGTGCCCGTGCAGGCTGCATCTTGAAGGCAGGCAGCCACGGCAAGCAACAGGACGAACCACCAGCCGGCACGCTTTCCCATTACAAACTCCCGTGCGAATGAAGCTGTCGTAGTTATTTAGAGCATGAAACGGGGCGGCGATGTGGCGCAATCCTACGCGCAATGGCGTATCAGGCAACCAAACGACTCCAGTGATCCTGAAGGTTGGAGCTTGGCCGTTTGGGACCAAGAAAAAGCGCCTCGAGTTGCTTCGACGGATCTAAATCCCGAATACTGAGGTAGATGCAAACGTTCATCTCATAGATAATGGAGTGCTCGTCTGGGAGGGCCGTCTTGCGCGCGATCATAACCGGCGGGGCAGGGTTCCTGGGTTCTCACTTGTGCGATCTGTTCATCGAAAAAGGATGGGAGGTCGTTTGCCTGGACAACCTCGTCACTGGTGCCGATTCGAACATCTCTCATTTGCTGTCGCACCCGCGGTTCAGCTTTGTGAAGCAGGATGTTTCTCAATACATCGACATCGCAGGGTCGGTTGATGCGGTGCTGCACTTTGCTTCGCCGGCTAGTCCGCCCGACTATCTGAAGTTCCCCATCCAAACCTTAAAGGTGGGGGCACTGGGAACTCACAACGCGCTGGGATTAGCCAAGGCCAAAGGCTCAAAGTTCCTGCTCGCATCGACATCGGAGTGCTACGGGGATCCGGAGGTAAGTCCCCAGCCGGAGACCTATTGGGGACGAGTGAATCCGATTGGGCCGCGGGGCGTCTATGACGAGGCAAAGCGATTCGCCGAAGCAATCACCATGGCTTATCACCGCTATCACAATCTGGACACGCGTATTGTGCGGATTTTTAATACTTACGGGCCGCGCATGCGCTTAAATGACGGTCGGGCGCTGCCGAATTTTCTCTACCAGGCGCTCGTCGGCGAGCCGATCACCGTGTTCGGCGACGGCAAACAGACCCGCAGCTTCTGCTACGTTTCCGATCTGATCTCCGGGATCTACAAACTGCTGGAATCAAACGAGCATGGGCCTGTGAACATCGGGAACCCTGAGGAAATCTCGATTCTGGAGTTTGCCAACCGAGTGCGCGCCTTGGTGGGGGCGAGCGTCCCGATCGTTTTTCGTCCCTTGCCCCAAGATGACCCCAAACAACGATGTCCAGACATTAGCAAGGCGCGTCGTCTGCTCAACTGGGAGCCCAAAGTGGGTCTCGAACAGGGGCTGCGGATTACATACGATTTTTTCCGCGAGCAGGTTCGGTCGACCTCTCGAATGGCCTAAACCGAAACCACCGTCAGTCCGGACGCCCGAAAGCGCGATACTCGAAGCCGAGGTTCCTGATTTCGCGGGGCGACAACAAGTTGCGGCCATCGATAACGAGGGGGCGCGCCATGAGGTCGCGAATCCGACCCCAGTCGAGCTTTGCGAACTCGCCCCACTCGGTGGCGATAAATAGGGCTTCCGCATCGGTCGCTGCGTCGTAAGCTGAGGTCGCATATTCGATTTGGGGCAAAGTAGCCCGTGCCCTTTCGGTCGCCTGCGGATCATAGGCACGGACCCGGGCACCCTCGGAAAGCAGCCGATTCACCAGGTCGATGGCCGGGGCAAAACGAATATCGTCGGTATTCGGCTTGAAGGCCAGCCCCAGCACCGCAATCTGCTTGCCGCGGACTACCCACAGGGCGCTGCGCAGCTTTTCAATCGCGCGGTCGATGCGCTGTTTGTTGATCTTCTCGACCTCCCGCAGCATGCTGAAATCCACCCCGGAACGCTCGGCCAGATGCACAAAGGCCTGCAGGTCCTTGGGTAGACAGAATCCGCCGAAGCCCAGCCCGGCAGCAAGGAAGCTCGCTCCGATACGCGGGTCAAGGCCCATGGCACGCACAACCTCCTGGATATCCGCTCCAAGCTTTTCCGCAAGATCGGCGAGCATGTTGGCGTAGGAAATCTTGAGCGCCAGGAAGGAATTCGACGCGTGCTTGATCAGTTCGGCGCTGTTGATGGTGGTCACCAGCCATTGCGGTGCCGGGCCCTCCGGACAAGCGTTCAAGTGAACCGGGCAATTGAATTTCCGATCCAGAACAGGTTGGTAGATTTCCTTGAGCTGACGCTCTGCAATTTCGCTCTCCACGCCCACCACGATGCGATCGGGGTGGAGAAAGTCTCCGACCGCGGTGCCTTCGCGGAGAAACTCGGGATTGGAAGCCACGTGAAAAGTGACAGAAGACTTTCTTCCGTAAACCGATAAAGCGCGCTTGAGTTCCTGACCGGTTCGAGCGGGCACAGTACTCTTCTCCACGACCAGCTTCGGCGATGTTGCTTCGGTGGCGATCACGCGGGCCACGTGATCGATGGCACTGAGGTCAGCATCTCCATTGGGCAAAGGCGGAGTGCCCACGCAGATGAAAATCGCATCCCCGGCGCGTACCGCCTCAGCCGGATTCGCGCGGAACCGAAGGCGATCGAGCTTGCGGGCCTGGGGGATGACATTCTCAAGTCCGGGTTCATAAATGGGGATCCCCCCTGACTCGAGTATCTTGATCTTCTCCGCGTCGCTGTCGCTGCAAACTACCTCGTGCCCGATCTCTGCCAGACAGGCGCCGGTCACCAAACCCACGTAACCGGTGCCGATTACTGAGATTCGCAAAGCAGGTCTCCTCGGAGCATGAAAGCGGGTTACACCATTTTCGTATAACCACCTGCTAGCGCCAAGCGAATTTGTCAGGCCCCGTCGATACTCTTTCTTCACACCTGGCGGAGGATCCCTAGCGCGCCGCCAGGTTCTGGGATACCCTCCGGGAATAAGTACTAAAACTATGTCACGACCCGAAAATCCGGCGAAGCCACCTACCGAGAACGGCCAAACTGATCTCCGGGAAACGGTGCTGTTGAGTGCGCCGCCCGAGCCGTCTCGCGAGACCACACAGCCGCCTCCCGGCATCACGCACCCGCCAGGCTCGCAAGCCCTGGCCGTACTTTCCAAGCGCTATGACATCCTTGGCGAAGCCGGCCACGGCAGCATGGGCAGCGTCTACAAGGCTCGCGACCGGGAGACCGGCGAAATTGTGGCCCTGAAGCTCCTCAAGCCTGAAATCTCGTCGGATCAAGTGATGATGGATCGCTTCAAAAACGAGCTGCTTTTTGCCCGAAAAATCACGCACAAGAACGTTTGTCGGGTTCACGAGTTCAATCGCATCGGCGGTATTGCCTACACGTCGATGGAGTTTGTTGAGGGCGAGAGCCTGCGGAGTGTTCTCGACCGCTTTGGGGGGCTGCCGGTTCGCAAGGCAATTGACCTGGCGCAACAGATTTGTTCGGGCCTTGAGGAGGCGCACGCCCAGGGAATCGTGCATCGCGATCTCAAGCCTGAAAACGTGATGATCGACGCGCAAGGCAACATCAAGATCATGGATTTTGGCATCGCGCGCTCGATGGAGGCGGGAACGCGGCTTACCGGCTCGATGGTCGGCACCCCCGCCTACATGGCCCCCGAACAAGTATCCGGAAAGCAGGTGGATTACCGCACCGACATCTACTCGTTGGGCCTGATTCTCTATGAAGTTTTCACGGGCACTCCGGCATTCCAGGCGGAAAACGCCGTTGCCGTGGCGCTCAAACAGATGCGGGAATTGCCGACTCCCCCGCACGAAATCGAGCCGAGCATTCCAGCGTCAATCGAGCGCATCGTCGTGAAATGCCTTGAGAAAGAACCCGCAAGACGCTTTCAGTCCGTCGCCGAGCTGGCCAGTGCCCTGAAGGGCTCCTCGACCACGCCGTCGCGGAGCGCGCCAGCTGCTGCGCCTGTCAGCCGAGTGGAGCCATCGCGCCCGCCCGCATTCTTGCCCTCGCACCCGCTCTACGGATCGTCGGCGCTTTCCGGTGCTCGCTCCAAACGCAGTTCCTCGCCGCTGCTTTGGGTTTTGCTGATTGTGGTGGTGGGCGGCGCAGCATACGCCGGTTGGAGACAGCCCGAATTGAGACAGGCGGTTGAGCCGCTAATCTCCCAGGTGAAAACGGCTGTGTTGAAGCCCGCACCACCCG
>JASHRC010000258.1 GCA_030037525.1 Candidatus Acidiferrales bacterium
CTAACGAATCCTGGAAAAGCTGGGCCGCGCTGCCAGGGGCGTGGTCTAGCGGGCCGAGCAATTCCGCGCTTGTAGAAAGCGAAACCAGCTCCTACAAAACCCAAGCGCAGATTCTGCCTGATAAACGCTAGTGCTTTATCGGAAGCGCGCGGACACGATGGAGGCGTACGTGAACACGGCGGCCCGGCGCGCTTTCGATAAAGCCGTTTGAACGAAGCCGCGGCCCCTACGCTATGGGATTTGAATAGGATTCAACCTTCTGGGTGCGGGCGGAAGGGGTGCGGCGATGGCGGTGAAGTCGGGTGGGAGGAGTGGTTTGAGTGTAGATCGAGCTGGGTGGGAGACGAAGGGGCGAGAATCGGTGTGTAGTGTGGGGCCAATTAGAGACACGTGGGGCACGAGCACTGAAGGTGCCGAGCATGGTCGGAATGAGAACGAGTGTTTCACGAGGCCCTCGGGATAGAAAGGGGTGGAGAGCGCAGTGCGATCTGAGCTGCGGTCAGCCGCTGCAAGATGATCATGGGGCCGCCGCATTGAGGACAGGTCCAGGGAGAGGTGGAAGCCGGGGTGGTGGATGGAACCTCACTGTTCCCTGGTGTTGGGGTTTGAGGGAGAGCCGAACCGGTCGTTGATTTCAGGAGGTAGAAACAGAGGGGTAGAAGTCGGGCGCGACAGCGGTGCGCCAGAAAACCAAAATGGCGGATCCGCACGAACCCTCGGGGAAGCACGTGCAGGAGAAAGCGCCGCAAGAACTCCTCCACCGACAGGGTCAGGAGGCGTTGCTGGTTAGCGTGGGCGGAGTCTCGCCAGCGAAAGGTGACTTGGTCACCCACCAAAGAGACGAGGCGATGGTTGGAGATGGCAACGCGATGAGTGTAGGTGCCCAGGTAGTGAAGAACATACTCGGGTCCCCCGAAGGGCGGCTTGCAGTAAACAACCCAGTCCTGCCGGAAGAGGGGGCGGAGGAAAGATGCGAAGGCCTTCGCTTCCGCCAGAGGCTTGAGGTCCCCGTAGAAGCCGAGTTGGCCGTCGGCGAAGGCCCGTTTGAGTGCGTCGACAAACTTGCCGCGGAAGAGTCGACGCAGCACTTTGACGGGGAGAAAGAAGCGATAGCGCGAGGGGATCCAGCGCTGGTGATCGGGTGAGAGTCCTCCCGCGGGAACGACGCAATGCACATGGGGGTGGTGCTCCAACTTCTGACTCCAGGTATGGAGCACACTGAAGAAGCCGATTTCCGCGGCGAGATGTTTCGATGACCGAGCGACTTCGAGCAAGGTTTCGGCGCAGGTCCGGAACAAGAGATCGTAGATGACCTTCTTGTTCTGCAGGGCCAGAGGGGCGAGCCGATGAGGAAGAGTGAAGACGACATGGACGTAGCGAGTAGGCAAGAGTTGCTGGCGACGCGCCTCGATCCAACGCTGGCGGGCGTTGGCTTGGCACTTGGGACAGTGCCGATCACGACAGCTGTTATAAGAGATGACGCGATGCCCGCAGCGGGAACACTCATCCAGATGTCCACCCAGGGCGGCGGTGCGACAGCGCTCGATGGCTGCCAGGACTTTGAGATGCTGCCGGGTGACCCAGGGGCGGCTGCGCTCGATGAATTTTTGTCCTGCGGCGCGGATGAGATCGGCCACCTCCAGGGGTGGTCGATGCATCTAGGCGTCTCCGGGCGGCTCGTCTTTCTTCGCTGGGTCCGCCCGCACCAACGCGTCCAGAGGACTGGCGGTGGCGTGGAGATGGCGGGTAGAAAGGTGCAAGTACTGGGTGGTCTCTTTCAGATCATGGTGACCTAACAGAATCTGAATTGTGCGCAGGTCCGCACCCGCTTCGAGGAGATGCGTGGCAAAACAGTGGCGAAGCGTGTGGGGATGCACACTTTTCTTGAGACCGGCACGTTGCGCCGCCTGATAGCAGGCGTGCCAGACGGCCTTGCAGCCGATGGGCTGCGGGGCGGAATGCCAACGGTTGCCGGGGAAAAGCCAGATTTTCGGCTTGAGCCGGCGCCAGTGCTCGCGTAAGGCCGTGAGCAAAGTGGGGCTGAGCATCACGTCGCGATCCACTCGCCCCTTGCCGCCGCGAATGTGGATGACCATGCGCAGGCTGTCGATGTCCCCGACTTGCAGTTGCGCCACCTCGGCGCAACGCGCGCCGGTCGCGTAGAGGGTCATCAACAGGATGCGATAAAAGGGAGTGGGAGCGGCGTTAATCAGTTGGGCGACTTCTTCCTGGCTGAGAACGGTGGGCAGTCGACGCACCTTCTTGGGGTAGGGGGTTTCGTCGAGGGTCCAACGTTTCTTGAGGGTTTTGAGAAAGAAGAAGCGGAGTGCAGCCACCTGCTGCGTCACCGTGCCCGCATCCAGCTTGCGCTCACGGAATAAGTGGGCTTGGTATTCGCGAACGTGTTCGGGGCGCAGTTGGTCGGGAGAGCGCTGGAAGTAGCGGGCGAAATCCACCACCGCACGTAGGTAACAACGTGTGGTAGCCTGAGAGTAATTACGACGCTCGAGTTCTTCGAGCATCATTTTGCGTAAACGGGTCATAGGGAACCTCCTTATGACCCGACGATAACCTAGCTCAGCACTACCACCTCTACTTCCACGCACGCGAAGCGTCCGCCGCCCTAGCGGCTTCGTTCAAACGCCCTTCCCATCAGCAATCATGCAAACTCCCCGGAAACGGGGTTCGCAGCCTCGAAGCCGACCTCGGGACAGGGATC
>JASHRC010000259.1 GCA_030037525.1 Candidatus Acidiferrales bacterium
GCATGCGCGGTCTCTACCAGTTTACCCGGCGCACCCTGGGGACCGCTCGCCCCGTGCCGTTCGGCGCCCTGATTGTTGAAACCAGGACCGGTAAGCCACTCATCGAAACCACCAACGCGGTGATCGTTGAAAATGATCCTTCCTCTCACGCCGAGGTGCGCGCCGTCCGGCTGGCATGCAAAAGGCTCAAACGCCCCTCGCTAGCAGGCTACACGATGTATTCCACCTGCGAACCGTGCCCGATGTGCATGGCCAACGCGCTGTGGGCGCGTCTGGATCGCGTCGTCTACGGCGCGACCATCGCCGACGCCAACCGCTTCTGTTTTCAGATTCGCATTCCCGCGCGCGAAGTCGAGCGCCGCTCCGACATGACCTGCGCGGTCGATGGGCCGGTGCTCCGCAAGCTTTGCGTCACGCTTCTCACGCACCCGAACATGCGAAGGGCTTTTCGCACTTGGAGCTCTTCGAAACGTCGGAAACCGGAACACCCTTAGCCGTCAAGCGGAGCTTCTGGATGGAATTGCGCCACACCGCCGTGCTTGCTTCCCTCCTCGGCGATCCCGCACGCGTGGTCACTCATCGGCCAACCGTCGAACAGCTTTCCCGCGACTTCTACTGGTACTCTCCGGTCCTTCGCAAACAACTCGACGGAAAGATCGGCGATCTCGTCGTCCAGCCTGTCTCCGCCGTGGAGGTTCAGAGAATTCTCCGCTATTGCCACTCGAACGACATTCCCGTTACCGCGCGCGGCGCGGGCACGGGCAACTACGGCCAAGCCGTGCCGCTTTACGGCGGAATTGTGCTCGACCTGGCGCGCATGGACCGGATCGAGCAGATCACTCGGGGCGGGGTTGCGATTTCTGAACCCGGCGTCCGCCTCGGAGTGCTCGAAAATGAGGCGCGCACAGTCGGCTGGGAATTGCGGTGCTATCCGTCCACAATCATCAAGGCCTCGCTAGGCGGCTTTCTGGGCGGGGGCTCGGGCGGCGTCGGCTCGGTTGCGCACGGTAATCTCCGCGATTTCGAAACCGTGCGCGCGCTGGAAGTCGTCACCATGGAACCCGAACCGCGCATCGTGCTCCACCAAGGCGAGAGCGTTCACGATATTCTTCACGCCTGGGGCACGAACGGCATCGTTACGCGCGTTTGGCTGGCGCTCGCTCCCGCTGTGGAATGGGCGCAGTGCGCAATCGCCTTCACCAGCTTTGCTGCGGCCTTCGACTTCAGCGAGCGCATCGCCGCCGATTCGGCCTGGACCAAGCGCCTGGTCACACCCTTTGAATGGCCGATCCCGTCGTTCTTCACGCCGGTCCGCCAATATGCACCCGAAGGCAAGGCGCTGGTCTTCTTCATGATCGCCGAGTCCCAGCGCGCCGATTTGGAAGCTGCCGCTTGCTCCCGGGGAGGCGAGGTGACCTACTCCGGAAAATATCTGGGCTTGCGTACGCGGCCGCTTCTTTCCGACTATACCTGGAACCACACCACGCTTTGGGCCATCCGCTCCGACGAAGCCTATACCTATCTTCAATGCGCCTTCGATCCGGCGACCGTGCGCGATCAGATGCGCCGCTTGAAACAGCGCTTCTCGGATGACATTCTTTTCCACATGGAATTCTGGAAAGCGGCCGATGGCCAAATGATTCCCGGCGCCATTCCCGTCGTCTACTACAGGACCGAAGAGCGTCTCAATGAGATGATTTCGTTCTGCCGGGAGATCGGTGTGTTCGTCGCCAATCCGCACGTCAACAACGTCGAAGGCGGCGGCCGCTATCGCGCCGACAACGTCCAACTGCTCGCCAAGCAGCGTTATGATCCCAAGGGTCTGCTGAATCCCGGCAAAATGATCACTTTCAAGCCGCACGAGTTCGCCCGATGAAGACCTGGATTGCGGAGCGACGCAATTTCGCCTATTTGAACTGGAAGCAGGTCGACAAACTCCCGCGCGAATCCACTCTGCTCATTCTTCCCACCGCCGCCATCGAACAGCACGGCTATCATCTCCCCCTGGCCACCGACGCGCTGGTCAACAATCTTCTTCTCGGCCACGCCCTCGCGAAACTCCCGGCTGATCGCAACATCTATGCGCTGCCACCGGTCTATTACGGCAAGAGCAACGAGCACATCGGCTTTCCCGGCACGCTTTCCGTCAGCGCGTCTACCTTCATGGCCGTTCTACGCGATGTCGGTCGAAGCATCG
The DNA here is from genome assembly GCA_030037525.1 of Candidatus Acidiferrales bacterium. GTDB lineage: Bacteria > Acidobacteriota > Terriglobia > Acidiferrales > UBA7541 > Palsa-295. The sequence goes on from JASHRC010000259.1 coordinate 2,198, forward strand.
CCGCAGCCGGTTTCCAGCGCCTGGTGCTCTACAACACGCACGGCGGCAACAGCGCGCTCATCGACGTGATGGCTCGCGACCTGCGGGCCGAATTCAAGCTGCGCACCTTCGCCCTGCACGGCTCGGCAGGCGCCCCACTGGAAGGCCTCAGTCCGCAGGAGCGCGCCTACGGCTTCCACGCCGGGGAAGTAGAGACGGCATTCCTGCTGGCCTCCATGCCAGAGCTCGTCGATCGCTCCGCCTACACCAGCAACTACATCGCTGATGTCAACAGGCCCGAGCCGCTGCTGCCGGAGAACGCACCGGCGACCTTTGCTTGGCTCACGCGCGACATCGCCGAAAGCGGGGTGATGGGCGACCCTGGTTCGGCCACCCCAGAGAAGGGCGCGCGCTGGCTCGATCAAGCTTCCACGCGGCTCGCCGCCGCTCTGGAAGCCATGCTGCATTTCCCCAATCCGCCCGTGCCATGAGTGGAATCCTGACCGACTGCGGCAGCGGGGTTTTCCTGGAACGCGGCGTCGGTTGCCGCATGTCCGACGGCGTCGCACTGGTTTCCGATCACTACTATCCGCCCGATCCAGGCCCGCACCCCACACTGCTCATGCGCCAGCCCTATGGCCGCGACATCGCTTCGACGGTCACCTACGCCCATCCTGTATGGTTTGCGCGCCACGGCTACAACGTCGTCATTCAAGACGTCCGCGGACGCGGCGATTCCGGCGGCGAATTCTACCCCTTCCGTCACGAAGCCCGCGATGGAGCCGAAACCATCGCCTGGCTGACCGTGCGCCCGGAATCGAACGGCAGCATCGGCATGTACGGTTTCTCCTATCAGGGCATGACCCAACTGTTGGCCGCCGCCGAAGCGCCGGATAGCCTGGTCTGCATCGCGCCCGGCATGACCGCCCATGATCTCTACCACGGCTGGTTCTATCACCACGGCGCCCTGCGCCTGGGGTCGGTGCTCGGCTGGGGTTTGCAGATGCTAAAAGCCGACGCCCACCGCCTGGAGCTCGCCCAGGCCAGCGACCGTCTCGAACACGCCTGGGCGAATCTCGCCGCGCAGAGCAGCGTTGTGCCCTTTCGCGACCATCCTGCCCTGTCAGGTGAAGGCCTGCCCAGCTACGTGCTTGACTGGTTCGACCACGCCGAGCCCGGCGAATACTGGTCCTCGCTCGACATCAGCCAATCACTCGGTCGCGTTCGCATCCCCGCGCTGCACATTTCCGGCTGGTACGATACCTACCTCAAGGGCAGCATCGACGGCTTCCTTGCCCTCTCGCAGCGCGCGGGCAGCGACTTCGCGCGCCAGCACCAGTATCTGGTCGCCGGACCGTGGCTGCACCTTCCCTGGGGGAACCTCATCGGCGCCGCCGATTTTGGCCCCGAAGCCCTGCTCGATACCGACGCGCTGCTCCTCCGCTGGTTTAATCACTGGCTGAAAGGCTCGGGCGAATTTTCAGGCGAGCCGCGCATCCGCCATTTTGTTCTCGGCGAAAATTGCTGGCGTCACGCCGACCGATTTCCCCTGGAGGTCAGCCACGTTTTCTACCTGCACAGCGGCGGACGCGCCAATTCCCGCAAAGGAGATGGCGTTCTCTCCCCTGCGCCGCCTGCTGCGGACGAACCCACTGACATCTTCATCTACGATCCCGAAGTTCCAGTGATGGCGCCCGGCGGTCCCGCCGCCCCCGCGGGCCAGTTCGATCAAGCGGCGCTCGAACTCGGAAACAATGTCCTGGTCTATACAACCGAACCGCTCGAACGGCCGCTCCGCGTCTTCGGCATTCCGCGCGTCTCACTCTACCTGGCCACATCGGCTTCCCATACCGATTTGGTCGCGAAACTCGTGCGGGTTCCCCCCCAGGGAACAGCTGAATTCATCTGCATTGGCATCGCGCGCTCCAGCCGCCTTCTCCCCCAAAAGGAATACGCCGCCGACTACATCCACCAGTGGCAATTCGACCTCGAACCCACCTCCTGCCTGTTTCGAGCCGGCGACCGCGTTCGGCTGGAAGTCGCAAGCAGCGCCTTCCCTCTCTACGACCGCAACCCCGGCAGCGGCGTCCCATCCTGCCGCGCCACATCGTGGGATTGGCAACGCTCGACGCAAATCCTCTGGCACACAGCCGCTCAATCGTCGGCGCTTCACTTGCCCGTGGCGGAGGACGAAGGATGAGGTCCGATTCCCAGGTGGCCCAGATCGAGTTCGAGCGAGTCACCAAGAGCTACAGCGTCGGACGGCTGGTTTTGGAATCGATCGATCTGAAGATTCTCAAGGGTGAATTCGCGAGTCTGATCGGCCCTTCCGGCTGCGGCAAGTCGACCGTGCTCAAATTGATTTCCGGCCTCACGCCGCCCAGCACCGGGACCATTCGCGTCGACGGCATGACGCCCGAGAACGCACGGGAGACCATGTCCTTCATCTTTCAGGACGCAACCCTGCTGCCCTGGCGCACGGTCACCGAAAATGTCGGCCTGGGCCTTGAACTTGAGCGTGTCGAGAGCCAGCGCCTCCGGAAAAAAGTCGCCTCGCTGCTGGAACTGGTCGGGCTCAGCGAAGTTGCCCATGCCTATCCGCGCGAGCTTTCCGGCGGCATGAAAATGCGTGCCTCGATCGCGCGCGCGCTGGCCACCAGTCCGCGCCTGCTCCTGATGGACGAGCCGTTCGCCGCGCTCGATGAAATGACGCGCGACCGCCTCAACGAAGAACTGCTTCGCCTGCGCGCCGAGCAGCGCTGGACCGCTGTCTTCGTCACGCACTCGGTCGCCGAGGCCGTCTTTCTCTCGACCCGCCTCATCGTTCTCGCACCAGACCCCGGACGCATCCACGCTGTGCTCCCCATCGATCTTCCCTTTCCGCGCACCGCTGAGCTGCGGGAGTGCCCCGCATTCGAGGCGATGGTCGCCCGCGCCTCCCATGTCCTCCGCGAGGCGCTGGTCCAGTGATCGAACCGGGAGCGGCCGAAGGGCGTTCAGGGTACTTGGGGGGCCTCCGCCCAGAGGGTCGAACAATCTGTTTGGTGCCGCAAGTGGCGCGATGGGCTCCGAGCCCGCTCTTCTATGGGCGAGGCATGCCTGGCAGTTTCGCGCCCCCTTGAGGCGAGCCCCGCTTCTTGCGGAAAGGACTGGTTTTGCGCGAGTGGGGAACGCTCGCGCCAGCGTGTGGGAGTCCCTAGCCCCATGAAGCAGCGCCTCATCACCGTCGCCAACGCGCTTGCCGTTTTCCTGGCTCTGCTGATCTTCTGGCAGCTGATTCTCTGGATCTTCCGTGTACCGCGCTACATGCTGCCATCGCCCTGGGCCGTCGCTCGCGCTGTGGACGCACGGTTCCCGTCGCTCCTCACCTCGACGGCGATCACCGCCGAAGAGTCCCTGGGCGGTCTCGTCGCCAGCATCCTGGTCGGAGTGATCGTCGCTCTGGTCTTCGCGCAGTCCCGCTGGGTTCGCAAAATGCTGTACCCCTACACGATTCTTCTTCAGACCGTTCCCATCGTCGCGATCGCGCCGCTCATTCTCATGTGGGTGGGCGCCGGAACCGGCGCTGTGGCCCTGATCGCATTCATCATTTCGCTCGCGCCCATCATCGCCAACACGACCCAGGGCTTGGTCAGCGTGGACGAAAACCTGGTGCACCTTTTCCTGATGCACAACGCCTCGCCCGCTCAAAAGCTCTTCAAGCTCCGGCTGCCGCACGCCGTCCCTTCGCTCTTTGTGGGCATCCGCATCTCGAGCGGCATCTCGGTGATTGGCGCGATCACCGGAGAGCTGTACGCCGGCTCGAGCCAGGTCGGGGTCGGCGGCCTGGGCTACTCGATTCTCTACGCCTCCTCCCAATTGCAGACCGATTACCTGTTTGCGCTCGTCCTGGCAGCGACGGCCCTCGGTTTCAGCTTTTTCTTTGTGGTGATGTTTCTCGAGTGGTATTTCCTGCACCGCTGGCACGAATCGGCCCGCACGCCGGAAACCGAATAGCACTTTGACAGGAAACGCTGATCGCAGCAGGGCCCGAAGCCACCACCCGCCAGCGGTTTTCTTTAGCCCGCGCGCCTTGCTTTCATCCGCTGGAGCGCCTAGAATTGAAAACAGTTCATGAAGTTCGCGCTCGACAAGGACCATTTCCGAAGCCCGGCGCACTGCGCTGGGCGTTTGTGTTTAGGGGTGCATAGGGGGAACAGCTAATGGCCCGAGAAGCCCTGTTCGTTACCACGCGGGAAGAAGTCGCGAGCGACCGCCTGACCGATCGCGTGATCCCCGAAGGGCTGACGTTTGACGATGTGCTCCTGCTGCCCGGAAAATCTTCCGTGATTCCGGCACAGGCCGACACGCGCACGTTTCTCTCGCGCCGCATCGCGCTGAATATTCCGATCGTTGCCGCCGCGATGGACACGGTCACCGATTCGCGCCTGGCCATTGCCATTGCGCGCCAGGGCGGCCTGGGATTCATTCACCGCAACATGAGCATCGATCGCCAGGCCGAAGAAGTAGATCGCGTGAAGCGCTCAGAAAGCGGCATGATCGTCGACCCGGTGACCATTTCGCCCGAAATCTCGGTCCGTCAGGCGCTCGATTTCATGAGCAAGTACAAGGTTTCCGGCCTGCCGGTGACCCGTGGCCAGCGTCTGGTGGGCATTCTCACCAACCGCGATCTGCGCTTCGAGCGCAATCTCGATCAGCCCGTAAGCAACGTGATGACCAAGGAAAAGCTCGTCACCGTGCCGGTCGGTACGACGCTCGAAGAGGCCGAGCGCATTCTGCAAAAGCACCGCATCGAAAAACTTCTCGTCGTCGACAGGGATTTCAACCTCAAGGGCCTCATTACGGTGAAAGACATTCAGAAAAGAATCGAGTTTCCCCTGGCTACCAAGGACGAACAGGGCCGCCTGCGCGTGGGCGCCGCGATCGGCGCAACGGGAGATTTTCTGGAGCGCGCTGTCGAATTGGCCCACAAGAAGGTGGACGTGCTGGCCATTGATACCGCGCACGGCCACACCATGCGGGTGATGGACGCCATTCGCGCCGTCAAAAACCGCCTGCCAGAAATGGAGCTGGTTGCGGGGAACGTTGGCACGGCGGAAGCAACGCGCGATCTGATCGCACTCGGAATCGATGGGGTCAAAGTCGGTATCGGCCCTGGCTCGATCTGCACGACGCGTGTCGTGACCGGCGCGGGCGTGCCGCAGATCACCGCAATCGCCGAGGCGGCGCGCGCCGCGGAAGGCTCCGGCATCCCGCTGATCGCCGACGGCGGAATCAAATTCTCGGGCGACATCACCAAGGCCATTGCGGCGGGCGCTTCCTCAGTAATGATCGGCAGCCTCTTCGCAGGAACCGAGGAATCGCCGGGCGAAACGATTCTCTACCAAGGCCGCACGTTCAAGTCCTATCGCGGCATGGGATCGCTCGGCGCGATGGAAGCGGGCACCGCGGACCGCTACGCGCAGGAAGGCGTCGAGCCCGGCAAGGCTGTGCCGGAAGGAATCGAGGGACAGGTGCCCTACAAGGGTCCTCTCATGGGTCTGGTCGAACAACTGGTCGGCGGCTTGCGCAGCGGCATGGGCTACTGCGGCGCCCCGAATCTGAAAGACTTGCAGGAACGCGCCCAATTCATCCGCATCTCGCAAGCCGGCTTGCGCGAAAGCCACGTCCACGACGTGATCATCACCCGCGAAGCACCGAACTACCGGCTGGAATAAGTGGGCTGGCTCAGGCACTGGTGGCCTGGCCTCCTCTGGGCCGCGGTCATTTTCACCTTTTCCACCCGTCTTTTCACCTCGGAGAATACCAGCCGCATCCTGATCCCGCTGCTGCACTGGCTCCTCCCGCACGCGGCCAAGGCGACGCTGGTCGAGCTTCACCACCTCATCCGCAAAGGCGCGCATTTCACCGAGTACTTCATCTTGAGCCTGCTGATCTTGCGCGGAATCCGTGCTGGAAGGGAGGAGATGCCTTTGCGGTGGGCGCTGTGGGCGATTCTGATCGTAGCAGCCTATGCCTCGCTTGATGAGTTTCATCAAGTCTTCGTTCCCGGGCGAACGCCCGCGGTCCGAGACGTGCTGCTCGATACGATCGGAGGGACGGTCGCGCAAATCGCGGCGGCGCTGGCGAGATCGCGCCACGGCGCGTGCAAACACGAATCGGCCGAAGCGAGCCCGTGAAAACAAACTACTTTTCCGAGGAGGCCTCGTTCTCCCGGGAAGCCTCGGCCTTTTTCGACTTCTTTTCTTTCTTCTTGAGCTCGGAACCGATGAGCTCGAGGATCGCGAGTTCGGCGCCGTCGCCGATGCGCCAGCCGGTTCGCACGATGCGCGTGTAGCCTCCCGGGCGATCGGAGAAGCGCGGCGCCAGGTCGGCGAAGAGCTTCTTGGTCGCAGCGGGAGTGGTCAGAAAGCCAGCTGCTTGCCGCCGCGCGTGGAGCGAGTCGCGCTTGCCGAGCGTGATCATGCGTTCGGCTAACGGACGTGCCGCCTTGGCGCGCAGCAGCGTGGTCTCGATGCGCTCCCGCTCAATCAGATTCGTCACCAGATTGCGAAGAGTCGCCCGGCGATGCGCCGGCTGGCGTCCCAGCTTCGATCCTGCTTTGAGATGTCTCATCTTCTCTTTCCCGGCCCTATATGGCCGCGCTGTCCTCCGGCGGCAGAGGTGCGGTCTGGCTCGGCAGGGGCGGCCAGATGATGCGGCCGTGGTCGTCGAACTTCATGCCCAGGCCTAAGCCCATTTTCTGCAGGATGTCTTTGATCTCGTTGAGCGACTTGCGACCGAAATTCTTGGTCTTGAGCATCTCCGACTCGGTCTTCTGCACCAGTTCCCGGAGGTTTTGGATGTTGGCGTTCTTCAGACAATTGTAGGAACGAACGGAGAGCTCCAGTTCCTCGACCGAGCGATCGAGGTATTCCAGGCGCGGATCGGCGTAATTCTCAACTGCCTCCTCGGGAATCTCCGGCTGCTCCTCGAAGTTGATAAAGATGCTCATGTGGTCCTTGATGAGCTTCGCGGCCAGACCAATGGCATCCTGTGGCGTGATGGCAGCGTTGGTCCAAGCCTCGATGGTCAGCTTTTCGTAATCGGTCATCTGGCCAAGACGCGCCGCTTCGACCGAATAGTTGACCTTCCGCACCGGCGAGTGGACCGAGTCGATCGGGATGTAGCCGATCGGCAGG
>JASHRC010000260.1 GCA_030037525.1 Candidatus Acidiferrales bacterium
CCGTGCGCTTTTCACGCGTTCAGATGTAGCATGCGGCGCTTGAAAAAGCAACGAGGTTGGGAGGAGCGCGGGCGAGACGCCCGCGCCTCATGCGTCGACCTTCGGCTTGCCTGCTCGCCGGGTCCGTGAGTACAATGTAACTACGAGGTGCTTGTGCTATGACGACTGAGCTGGTGCGGATAGGTAACTCGCGAGGCATACCAATCCCCAAGCCGTTGATCCAGCAATGCGGCCTCCAGGGCACAGTCGAGCTGCGGGTCGAGAAGGGCTTTCTGGTGATTGCGCCCGCTCGCCGGGCGCGCGAAGGCTGGGAGGAAGCGTTTCGCGCCGCTGGTCCCTCCGGCGAGGATGAGCTACTTCTCGATACGCTGCCGCCTAACAAATTCGATCGAGAGGAATGGCGGTGGTAGATGCCCCGCCCCTCTTAGACGAAATCTGGTTGGTCTCGCTCGACCCTACTCAGGGATCCCAGATCCACAAGACCCATCCGTGCTTAATTGTGTCACCCAACGAAATCAACCGGCACTTGCGGACCGTCATCATCGCACCGCTGACGACGGCTGAGCGGCCATATCCGACGCGCGTTGCGGTCACCTTCCAAGGCAAGCGGGGCCAAGTGGCGCTTGACCAACTGCGGGCCGTCGACCGGCAACGGCTGCTTCGTAGGTTGGGCCGCGTTTCCCCCAAGACCGCAGACGCAGTCTCGAATGTGCTGCTGGAGATGTTTGCGCGACAGAGTTCGCCGCGGCTCTAAGATCGCCTATTGCGATCTCCAAAGCACCACCGTTCTTCCGCCTCGAGATGGTTGCGCACTTCACGAATCATGCGGGCGCCCAGTGCTAAGAGCACAGTCGGGTCCTTGGAGAGTCCGTAAGAAACCATCTGCCGCTCGAATTTATCCAAGTCCACGCTAAAACGCTCGTGCTCGGCGCGAAAGACCGCCAGTTTTGAGTGCAACTCGGTACCCTGGGGCAAGGCCGGGAACAACTCCGATTCCTCCTGGCGACAGTGGGTGATCAGAGCCTTTTTGAAGCTCTCTATCGACTCGCGCAGACGGGCGTCTGTAACCTGGCGCTCGGGCGCCGGGTAGCCGTTGGTGGAGAGCCGCTCGAGGGCCGTTTCCCAATCCTGCAGCCGGGCGCGCAGTTGATGGTGCTGCTCGCTCCAGCGCTTTTCATCCATTGCCGCGGGCGCGGCCTGCGTGGATACTGCGACCTCGAAAGGCATCTCTTCCGCGAGATGCCGGGCGACCAGCCCGCGCTGCGCGAGGGCCGCCTTCACCTCTCGCCGCGGAGGGTAGTCGTGGGTGGAGAACTGGCCCGGGAGATGGCGGCGCAAATAGGCGCCCGGCAGCGTCTCGCAATCGACGGTGAATAGATCGCCGGGAGCCACCAGAGAGATATTCAGGTCGTAATTCTCCCGAGTGTTGAAGAAGAGGCGAGAGGTGGGGAAAGCCAAGTGATAAACACTGACGACCAGGCGGAAGTCATCGTCGGAGACGCTAAAGCGATTGGGCTTCTGCGACGCCAAGACGCCGCGCGCCGGCTTCAAGCGAGGGATGCCCAGCGCGTGCGGCTCGATGCCGTAAGTGCGGCGCAGATAGTTTCCGTGCTCGATGACGGCGAGAACGTCGTAGCGGAAATCGTAAAGTCCGAGCAGCACACCCATGCCGATCTTCGTGATACCTGCCGCGAGGACGCGGTCCCACAGGTTCAGGCGGGACTCGAAGTGGCGCTTGGGAGAGCCCGCAAAGTGCCAGCGGTCGAAGTGGGGTTGATGGTAAGTCTCCTGCCACTCGACCACCCAATCCAAACCAGCCTCTCGCAGGCGGACATAATCTTCTTGCTGGTAGACAGGGGAGCAGAGAGCAACCACTCCACCCCCCACGGCCTGGAGTTTCCTGCGCGCGGCGACAACGTAGCGGGCCACCCTCTCGGGGCCGAATTCAGGATCATCCGAGAGCACCAGTTCGATTTGACGGTGGCCCCAGGAAAGAATGAGGTCCAATTGCTTGTCGAAGTCGTTCAAGCCGAGCCGCACGCGCGCCGCGATGGGATTGCTCTGACGGTAGCCGCAGTACAGGCATTCGTTCTGGCAGAAGCTCGTCAAGTAAACGGGGATGATGAATTCAACCGTCCTCTCAGCCCAACGCGCGCGAACTTGGTTTGCGACGCTTTGCACTTCACGCCGCGATTCTGGCCCGCGGACTGCGGCCATCAGCGAAGCTGCGTCTTCGACCTCGAGGCCCTTCCCCATCTCAGCTGTTCGAAAGATCGCCTGCGGCTGCCGCAGGGGCTCCGACTTTCCCGCCAATGCTTCCAGGCGCGCTTGCTCCCTGGCAAAATGCTCGCTGAACTTGGCCAATTCGCTTCGTCCTCCGATAATCCGTCCGGTAATAATTGTACTCTCGCCGACGAGAGGAGGTAAATAAATCGCCCATCCGGAATTCGGTGGTATAATGCCTCTTTCCTATGGAGGTCTTCATGCCATCCGGTTCTTCCCCTGATTCATCCCCCGAACAAGCTTTCGCACGTAAACTTGCTGCCCGGGAACTGGCCAAATACTGCCAGGAATTCTCCCGCTGGCGTAGGACCAAAGGCGGTCGTGCAGCCGTGGACCAATCGCAGCCTCAGCAGGATCCGTTGAGACCAATACCCATGAAGAAGCCAGACGCTCCGGAGCCCCGCACTTCGGTATAACGCCGCGTGACCAGCGAATCATTATTTGAGTGAAAGGAAAGGTCAAGGGGCAGGACGTTTGGGCTTGGAAGTTTCCTGCTCAGGCTCACGGGCAGTAGTTTGCCTGCTGATAAAGACTAAAGTCACAGTGGCAAGTGCCCATTTATTCCCAGGCATCAACAGTAGCGGACTTCTAACTGCCTAACGTCTGCGCCTAGTGCTTTCCGCGGTAACATCATTCGATCTTCACGCCGAAGGGGGAACTTATGCGACGACGGGGTTTTGTTTCCAAAGTTCTTGTGGGTGGAATGCTGTGGAGGTCCAGCGGACAGGGCATCGGCCAACAGCATGCCGCTGCCGCCAATCCGCCGGGTGCGATTCAGCCTGAGGTTGTGATTGAACGGCCGCTTGCCGGCAATCCGCACTCAGGCAAAGTCCTGGCCGCCATCCAACCCCATGCCGACGACATCTCGTTTTTTGCTGCTGGAACAGTCGCGAAGCTGGTTAGCGAAGGCTACACGGGATACCTGATCAGGACTTCCAACGATGAGCGGGCCGGCAGCGGCACGATGGGCGAGACCATCTTGAATAACGAGAGGGACACCGACTCGGTGGCGAAGGCGCTGGGGCTCAGCAAGGTGTTCAATCTCGGTTACCGGAATCACCAAATGGATGGCATCGCGCGCGAGGAAATGCGCGAGCGCCTGATCTTCCTGATCCGTATGCTCAAGATCGACACCGTTGTCTGCTATGACCCTTGGGGTACATACGAAGAGAATCCCGACCATTACGTGACCGCTCAGGTGGTAGAGGCGGCCTGCTGGATGGCGGGTATGGACAAGGATTACCCGGAACACCTGGCGGCTGGACTCGAGCCGCACAGCGTGCAAGAGAAGTATTATTTCGCGCGAGGTCCGCAACTGGTTAATAG
>JASHRC010000261.1 GCA_030037525.1 Candidatus Acidiferrales bacterium
GCCTCTGAGCAAGCCAAAACCTTGGTCCAGGATCTCGGCACCGGAACGATTCAGGAGCAGGATGCGCCCCTGCAGATCGGTGGTAAGCAGACCGCCGCGCATGGATTCGATGATGTCTCGGTTGAATGCCTGCAGATCGCGCAGTGCTTCGCTCTTCTGCTGCAGCTCGGCACCCTTCTTTTGAATCGTCTGGGTGAGCAAGCTTCCGAGGTAAGACACCGCAAAAAAAGCGAACAGATTGACGGCCAGCCAGGATTCCAGCGTTCGGGCCGCCGGCTGCGAGCTTGTGGTGCGTGGGATCACTCCGTAGAAGGTCAGTTCCATGACGCAGCCGACCAGCACGAAGCTTAGCCCCGCCACAAGAAACGCTCCGCGCCGCGAGAACAGGATGCTGCCCATCAAAATCGCCAGCAGATAGAGGAAGACAAAGTAGCTATCCTGCGACCCGCTCGCGTACACGATTCCGGTGATGATCACGAGGTCCAGGGTGAGCTGAAGCGGCGCATGCCAGCGCGCCTGGGGAACCCAGCGGTACAGGATCACGTCCAGCGCAGCGAGCAGGTACCAGCAAGCTGCCAGGAGAATGAGCGTTCGTACGGGAAGCGGAATGGGGGTCCACTGCCGGACGGCCACGACCACACCGACTAAAATGGTGATGATGAGGAAACGGGCGCGGCCCAGCCAAGGCAGCCATTCCTGGATGCTGGTCGCGGATTTCATCTTTTACGCACCTGAGGCGCCTGCCCTCGGTCACCTATTGCGAAACGCATCCGCAAGGGGCCCCCTTTCAGACGACCGCCACTCGGGCCTCGTCGGACCCGTGTTAGTGCCCGGCCAGTTTGGCGATCAGCGAGAACAGGGGCAGATACATCGAAATGACAACACCGCCGACCACCACGCCGAGGAAGACGATCATGATCGGCTCGATCGCCGTCAGCATGTCTTTCACGGCCGCATCCACTTCGTCTTCATAGAAGTCCGCGATCTTCTGCAGCATCGCATCCATCGCACCGGTCTGTTCTCCGACACCAATCATCTGCGTGACCATGCCGGGAAACACGTCGGTTTCCTTGAGCGGATCCACCAACGAGCGCCCCGCTTCTACCGCCTTGCGAGTTTCCTTGAGAGCCTTCTCGACCACCGCGTTCCCCGACGACCGGGCTGTGATGTCCAGACCCTCGAGGATCGGAACGCCGCTTGAGATCAGCGTTCCCAGCGTGCGCGTGAACCGGGCCACTGCGATCTTCCGCAACACGATGCCCACGACAGGCAACTTCAAAAGAACGGTATCGATGGCCATCCGTCCCGATGGCGTTCCATACCACAGCTTGATCACCACGCCGGTGGCGAGGAAAATCACCAACACCATCAACCCGTAAATGCTGCCGACGAAATGGCTCAGGGCAATCACCATGCGCGTTGGAAGCGGCAGGTCAACGTCCATGCCATTGAACAAATCCACGAATACGGGCACCACCTTCCACAGCAGCAGCGTGATGACGGCGCCTGCGATACCCAGCACGGCACAGGGATAGATCAGCGCGGATTTCACTGCCCTTTTGAGTTTTACGTTTTTCTCGATGTAGGTCGACAACCGCTGGAGAATGGTGTCCAGAATACCGCCCGTTTCGCCAGCCTCCACCATATTGTGGTAGAGAGCATCAAAGACTTTTTCATGCTGCCTCATTGCCGCCGAAAGAGTGGTGCCGCCCTCCACCGACCCGCGTACGGAATTGAGAATTTTCTGGAATGTCCGGTTCTCCTGCTGGCCGGCCAGGATTTCCAGGCATTGAACCAGCGGCAAGCCCGCATCGATCATCACGGAAAACTGGCGGGTGAAAACCGCCAATTCCTTCGCGTCGACTCCTCCTCCGAAGGTCGGGACATTGAACTCCTTCCCCTTTTCGGAGAGCTTGTTCACGTTGATCTGCTCGCGCCGCAGCATCGCAGACAATTGCGCCTTGTTCTCAGCCTGACGCTCGCCTGTAACCCTCGCGCCTGCGCGATTGGTTCCCCGATACGTGTAGACCGGCATGGTTGCTTACCCCTTTCCTTTACCGCCGGACGGGTGCCCGGCCCGTAACTGATGGTGAAGTCACCCCTCGGTTAATTAAATCCTGCAACTCATCGGGATTCGAGGATCTCGACAGCGCCGTTTCCAAACTGATCAACTTCTGGAAGTACGCGTTGGCAAGACTCTGATTGAACGTCTGCATGCCCGTAGTTCCCGTTCCCGTCTGCATGGCGGAATAGATTTGGTGAATCTTGTCCTCTCGAATCAGGTTGCGAATCGCGGCATTCGGAATCAGGATTTCCATGACCATCGCGCGTCCGCGCCCGTCAATCCGAGGAAGCAGCGCTTGGCATAAGATCCCTTCGAGCACCATGGAAAGCTGTGCGCGCACCTGAGGTTGCTGGTGCGCGGGAAATACGTCCACGATGCGGTTGATCGTCGAGACTGCCGAGTTGGTATGCAGGGTGGCAAAGGTTAGGTGACCTGTTTCAGCGATTCGAAGGGCAGACTCGATCGTTTCCAGATCGCGCATTTCGCCAATCAAAACGACGTCGGGATCTTCGCGCAACGCGGCGCGCAGCGAGTTCGCAAACGAATGCGTATCGGAGTGAACTTCGCGCTGGTTGACCAGGCACTTCTTGTGGTTATGCAGGAATTCGATGGGATCCTCGATTGTGATCATGTGCTCTTCGCGCTCGTTGTTGATCTTGTCGAGCATCGCCGCTAGTGTCGTGGACTTACCCGAGCCGGTCGGCCCAGTCACCAGTACCAGCCCGCGCGGCCTGTCGCAGAGCGTGCGCACGACCGGCGGCAGGCCCAGGGCCTCGAATCCCTTGATCTCCCATGGAATGGTTCGAAAAACGGCGGCAACTGCGCCGCGCTGATGGAAGATATTGCCGCGAAAACGTGCCAGACTCTTCAAGCCAAAGGAGAAGTCCAGTTCCAAGCTCTCTTCCAGGCGGTGCTTCTGTACGTCGGTCAGCACGCTGTACGCCAGCGCCTTGGTATCCGCCGCCGTCAGCGGAGGCATTTCCAGCGGGCGCAGCTTCCCGTGGACCCGCACGCGTGGCGCGCTATTGGTCGACAGGTGCAAGTCGCTTCCTCCCATCTCGATCATCTTTTTCAGGAGCTCACTGAGCGTGATCCCTGCCATATCTCCTCCGGTTAGAGCACCGTCTCGCGCAGCACCTCTTCCATGGTTGTGAGACCGGCAGCTACCTTCAATAGCCCGCTGCGGCGCAGTGTAGTCATTCCCTGTTCGAGAGCTTTCTTTTTCAGTTCGAGTGCGGAGGCGCCCACCAGAACCAGCTCCCGCAGCTCATCGGTGATTTCCATAACCTCGTACAGGCCGACCCGCCCCTTGTACCCGGTGTTGTTGCAGGTCGAACAGCCTTTTCCGTGACTTACCGTCGTTCTGGCCGCTTCTTCCGCCGTAAATCCCGCCTCGACCAGCGCCTGCGGCTGAATCTGAAGCGGCTCTTTGCACTGCACACAAATGCGCCGCACCAGACGTTGCGCGCAGATCAGGTTCACAGACGTCGCAACCAGGAACGGCTCGATACCCATGTTCATTAAGCGGCTGATCGTCGAAGGCGCGTCGTTGGTGTGCAGAGTGGAGAGCACCAAGTGGCCGGTCAACGCTGCTTTCACGCCGATTTCTGCCGTCTCGAAATCTCGAATCTCGCCGACCAAAATGATGTTGGGATCCTGCCGCAAGAAGGCGCGCAGCGCGGAAGCGAAGTTCAGTCCAATCTGCTCTTTCATCTGAACCTGGTTGATGCCAGGAAGTTGAAATTCAACCGGATCCTCCGCCGTCATGATGTTCGTCTCCGGCGTGTTCAGCCGCGACACCGATGAATAGAGCGTGTTGGTCTTGCCCGAACCGGTTGGCCCGGTGACCAGCACCATTCCGTATGGCTTCAAAATCTGGCGCTCGAATTTCTGGAGTGATTCCGGCTCGAAGCCTAGCTTGGTCATATCGAGTCGCAGATTCTCCTTGTCGAGCAAGCGGAGAACGATCTTTTCGCCGAAAAGAGTTGGAACCGTGGACACACGGAAATCGAGCTCCTTCTTCTTTCCATCCTTGAGGTACTTGATCATGATGCGGCCGTCTTGTGGCAGCCGCTTTTCGCTGATGTCGAGCTTGGACATGATCTTGATGCGGCTGGTGATCGGATCTTTGAGTTTCAGTGGGGGCGCCATTACCGGCTGCAGGACGCCATCGATGCGGAACCGCACCCGGTACTCTTTTTCATAGGGCTCGATGTGAATGTCGCTTGCGCCACGCTTCACCGCATCGGTCAGAATCAAATTGCACAGTTTGATGATGGGCGCTTCCTCAGCGGCTTTTTCGAGCTGCGCGAGGTCCACCTCCGCTTCTTCACCGGCCAGCTCCAGGGCGTCCGCCTCGTCTCCGGCGAGGTCCTTCATGACCTTGTCGAGCTCCTCGACGCTGCCGATGTCGCCATAGAACTTGCTGATCGCCTCGCCGATGGCCGTTTCGGAAGCCACAACGGGTTCGACGTTGAAGCCCGTCATGAACTTGATATCGTCCATGGCGAAGACGTTGGTCGGGTCCGTCATGGCAATCGTTAGCGTCGAGCCGACCCGGGAGAGCGGAACGATCTGGTAACGGATGGCAGTTTCCTGCGGAACCAGCCTGATGACGGAGGGATCCACTTCGTAAAATCTCAGGTTGATCGACGGAACACCGTACTGGCGGGAAAGCACCGCGGTGATGTCGTCATCGCTAACCAGGCCCAGCTTGACCAGACAGGTCCCTAGCCTCCCACCATTTTTTTTCTGGTAGTCGAGTGCCTGCCTTAACTGATCGGCAGAGATCAGATTGTCTTTGACCAGAATTTCGCCCAGACGTGAGGACATGGCTGCCGTCTACGGTACTAGAACCTCGCGAGATTGCAGACTAACATGCGACCGCCCCACTTTTGAGGGCTGGCAGCGCCGCTCGTACTGAAACGGATAACATCTGATCGGTCGCCAGGCGACCGCCCAGAACTTCGCACGGGCTAAGTGCCTGCTCCCGGGACAGGAGCCCCTTGTCAAGCCGACGCGCCGCAGGGGTTGGGCGATAAGGACCAGGCCTCCGAGTGGCTGGCATATCCGAGCGATGCCAGCGGCGCGGCGATTGAAATTGCGGACGCACTCGACCCTGACCGGATCATTGGCTGAAGATCAAGCAGTCGCCCGCCCGAAAGGCGAAAGTCGCATTTACGCAACGCTCCCCGGATCTAAACAACTTAGCCAGAAAGGGCGGCAAAAACATGGGACTTATTTGAGCCATGTCTGACGGAAATGTCGTTTTCCGCCCCTAATGCGACATTTGCCAGTGTTTCCTAGGCGCTGCAGGAGAGACCTGAACACCTTGCTTACCGAAGTCGTCAAGCGTCACAGATAATCGCACTGCTGGTCGCTACTCTGGGCGTTGCGGTTTTCTGCGGCTGGGCGTTCAATGTGCCCACCCTGACGTGCTGGCGACCTGTTTTGGGTCGCGGCCGCATCACCCAAGATACGGGCCTTCGTGCTGCGGAAGCTTCCCTTCACGAGCACCCTTCACGAAGGTGACGAATCTGCGCGCCAACTCGTGGATTCGGTGCGCTTGACGCTGCCGGAGGGCGTCCGCGGGGATGATTTCTCGGCCGATTCCCAACACAACGGCGCCGGCAAGGATGTATTTTGAGGCAGTTTGTTGATTGACGCCACCAGCCGCGATGAGCGGAATATCCGGGTACATTGCGTGGAGAGATCGGATGTAGGTTTCTCCGCCAATCTGTGCGCAGGGGACGACCTTGACGAAATCGCATCCAGATTCCCACGCAGTGACGACTTCGCTAGGCGTTAGCGCACCCGGAAATATGATCGCTCCTTTCCGTGCAGTCAGTTCGACGCGCGCCAACTGCAAGCCGTCGCTCGTGAGAAATTGCGCCCCCGCATCCAAACATACTTGGGCCGCTTTGGAGTTCAGCACGCTTCCCGCCCCCACGATCAGCTTCGGATTTTGTTGCCGCAGTTGGGAGATCACTTCGGGGGCTTTATCGAGCGTCATCGGAATTTCGATGATTGGGATGCCGCCGCGGTAAACGGCGTCGGCAGCGAACATGGCGTCTGCGGTCGAGTTGACGCGAACCGCCACGACGACGCCCGTTTCCTCGATCCGGTTCAGAACTTCCTCCCGATTCATTCAGTGCGACTCCATCTCTTTCATATTTGTGGAGCAAGTTCTAATCGGCATCTCGATTTTCCGACCGATCTGTGACTAAGAGATCAGAAATGACCGGAAACGGCGTTTTGTTCCTCACGTATCGGAGATAAATCCTTGCATCATCTCTGTTGCGTCCGAAAGCCGCATGAATCGATGCGACAAACCCGAGAAAGCGCTCGAGCCGATATCAAAGCAAACACGCCATCACTGGGGTTGGCGGGCGCTTTTCCTAACTGATCACATCCCTCGCATCGGGCACGGTCATTTCAATTTCGACAACGGGAATCCCGCCGCTTGACACCGCTTCTGCCGCGAACCAGGCCACGTGTTCCGAAGAAACCCGAACGGTAGGGATGATAACGATTTCCTCGGGCCCGAACCTCAGCTCGGTTCACCAGCGCGCTCCTTTCGCGGATTACCGCCTGCGACGCGAGATTCTGGCAACATCGCTCGCGGGCAATCTAGATCAAGGTAAACTCCGGACTCCGACTGCTTCGCGCAGTTGTTCGAGCGCCGTCAGATAAGACGCGAGCGCCTGCCGATAGGCAAGCTGCGTTGCACGGTAGCTGCGTTCGGCATCGAGCCAGTCCAGCAGGCTCGCACCACCATGCTGGTAGGCATATTGGCTGATCTCCCGGTCCTTCTCTGCGACATCCAGATACTTCGATCGATAAAGCACGACGATACGGTCGTTCTCCTGCAGCGCTACATACGCATCGTGCACGTCGGTCAACACCTGATCGCTCGCGCCTTTCTCGAGCTCCTGCGCCTGCGTGATGGCATAGCGGGTTTGTGTGATGTTGCCTTGATTGCGGTCAAAGATGGGAAGGGGAACACTAATGTTCCATGTTGCGGCGTTAATGCCATTCACGTGCGAGTAGTTGGCCGTGGCAGTGACGTCCTGCTTGCCGATCGCCTTTTGCAGCTCCCATTGACTGGTCGCCGACGTCACGGCTTGCTGCGCCGCGCGAAGATCTGGACGGTTCTGTATAGCCTTCATTTGCAGATCTTCGAGATTGGCCTTGAGCGGCTGGTAGTCGAACGGACCGGCCACGTCATAATCCGTCGGCACGGACTCGTATCCGAGCATGTTTCGCAGGTCGTCGAGCGCCTGGTCCCTGGCCAGAACAGCCTGCTCGTAGTCAGTTTGATACTGAAGCAGCTGCAGCTCAATCTTCAGGAAATCGTCCTCACTCATGCCCCCCGCTTTGTAGGTGATTTCGCTGATGTCCGTGGTTTGCTGAAAGCTTTTCACGTCTTTCGTCGCCAGATCGAGGGCGGATTCAGCGAGCAGGACGTTGATGTACTGCGACGCGACGTTGAAGGTGAGCGTGCGCTCGTTGTCGGCCACGAGCGAGCGCGTTTGCGCGGTAACGTCCTCGGCCGCCTGCAAGCGGTGCTGGCGCTTCTTGCCACGTTCAAATAGATAGCTGAGCCCCATGTCCGCTTCGGTATTGTCGTGCAGGTATTGGCCTAGGGTGTAGCCCGGCGGATATAGTCTCGGGTTTTGACTCGATGGCGAGCCGAGTGGCAGGTACTCCCAGTCGGTGAAGAACGTGGGATTCGGCCGCAAGTTTGCCTGGACCTCCAGGGCCTGGCTTTGCAAGATCGTCGTTTGAGCGGCTAACAAGGCATGGTTGTGCTTGAGAGCCAATTGAATGGCCTCGTCAAGCGTGATTTTCACAGGGCCCGGCGCCGGTGTGGCAGCCTGTGCGCGAACGACCGGGGCGGTCGCGGTAAAGGCCAGTGCGACACATAGAACGAAGAGAATGGTCCTCCGCCAAGCGTTAGCTCTGCGATCGTCGAAAACTCGAGGATTAGACTTCAAAGGATTCCTCCGGCGCCGGAAGCTTATCGCCTTCCTGGGCAACCCAAACATACAACGTAGGCAACAGGAAGATACTGAGCGCCAAATCGGAAATCAGGCCGCCCACAATCACGATGGCAAACGGACGCTGTGAGTCAGACCCAATCGCGTGCGAAAAGGCTGCGGGGAGCAAGCCCAGCGTGGCCACGAGCATTGTCATCATGATGGGGCGGAGCCTCAGAATCGCTCCCTCGACAGCCGCCTCCTGCGGTGTATAACCCCGGGCCCGCAGTTGATTGATGTATTCGAGCATGATGACGCCCGTTTGGACCGACACGCCAAACAATGCAAGAAAGCCGACTCCTGAGGAAACGCTGAAGTTCGTGTGCGTGACAAGCAGCGCAATTAGGCCGCCAATTCGGGCCATCGCCACGGTAGCGAGAATGAGCAGGGCCCATTTCACCGACCGAAACATCGCGTAAAGTATGATGAATATCAGGAAGACGGTTAAAGGCACGATGACGTCCAAGCGCGCCTCGGCGCGCTTTTCGCTTTCGTACTCGCCTTCCCAATTGAGGTGATACCCGCGGGGCAACTGGACCTGTGCGTTCACCTTCTGAATCGCTTCCTGGACGGCGCCGCCAAGATCGCGGTCGCGCACGCTGTACTTGATCGGAACGTAGCGCTGATTTCCTTCGCGATAGATCTCTGAACCGCCGTCTTGCTCTTTAATCTTGCAAAGCTGTGCGAGC
>JASHRC010000262.1 GCA_030037525.1 Candidatus Acidiferrales bacterium
TGGGTCAACTGGCGCGTCATCCGCGGTCGCTGCCTGGGCTCGTGAATCTGGGGCGGCGAAGCAGGCGTGCCGCCGAGTCCCTGGCGAACTTCCTGGACCGCTACGTGGCCTTGGTCGCCGAAAGGGCCAGGGAACTGGAAGTGGCGGCAGTGTCATGAGCGACACCGCAATCCAAATCGGCCACGACCAAGAGCTGCACGCAAGCGGCTTCATGAGGGCGGGTGTCTATCGGGGTGAAGGCCGCGTCGTCGTCGAACAGGTGCCCATCCCGGAAATCGGCAAGGGCGAAGTGCTGTTCCGCGTCGCCGCCTGCGGAATCTGTGGGACGGACATCAAGAAAATCCATCACGGGTTCATCAGGCCGCCTCAGATTTTGGGGCACGAACTCGCCGGAACGGTGGTGAAGATCGGTCCCGGCGTCACCAAGTTCAAGCCAGGCGACCGCGTCGTCAGCTTCCATCACATTCCCTGCGGAGCCTGTTTCTACTGCGAAAAGAAGCTTTTCTCGCAGTGCGCGAGCTACAAAAAGACCGGGTTGACGGCCGGCTTCGAGCCCAATGGCGGCGGGTTTGCCGAGTACGTTCGCGCCATGGCTTGGATCGTCGAGCGCGGCATGATTTTACTGCCGCCCGAGGTAAGCTTCGAAGAAGCCACCTTCGTCGAACCGGTGAACACGTCGCTGAAGGCTGTGCGCAAGGCGCGGGTAGCGCCCGGTGAGACGGTGCTGATCGTTGGGCAGGGCCCCATCGGCATGTTGCTGATGCTGCTTGCCAAGAACCTTGGGGCCACGGTCTACACGAGCGATCCGCTCGCGGGGCGCCGTCGAGCAAGCGTACGATTTGGTGCCGCCGAATCGTTCGATCCAGGCCGTACGGACCTGGCGAGCGAGCTCCACAGACGAACCGGCGGCCGCGGCGCCGACGCTGTGCTGCTCGCCGCGCCGCAGCCATCGCTGGTGCGCGAAGCGCTCGCCATCGCGCGCCCGGGTGGTCGCGTTCTGTTGTTTGCCCATAATGATCCGGTGCTCCAGCTGGAAATCCCTGCTGCCGGAATCGGCATCGAAGAAAAAGAACTCCTGGGAAGCTACAGTGCTTCGATCGATGACCAAGCGGAGTCAGCTGCTTTGGTGTTCGGTCGCCGGCTGCCGCTCGATCAAATGATCTCGCACCGTTTTCCTCTTGAGCGCATCTCGGAGGCATTGGAGTTGGCGGCTCGTCCAAAACACGATACCCTGAAGGTAGTCATCACACAGGAATGAAGCCTCTTAAGAGAAACGGACACATGACGGCGGCCGTGCTCTACGGCTCTGAGGACGTCAAGATCGAGCGCGTCGATATTCCGCGGCTGGGCGAAGAGGATGTGCTCGTGCGCGTGCAGGTAGCACTCACCTGCGGCACGGATTTGAAGGTTTGGCGGCAGGGTTTTCACCCTCGCATGATCCAGCCGCCTGCGCTTTTCGGCCACGAGCTTTCCGGCGTGGTCGAAGAGAAGGGCAGCGCCGTCATTGGCGGCGTACACAAGGGCATGAGGGTGGTTCCGTCGAATTCGGCTCCCTGCAACCGTTGCTTCTATTGCCTGAAGGGCCAGCCGAATCTCTGCGAAGATCTTCTGTTCAATAACGGTGCGTACGCTGAATTCATTCGCATTCCCGGGAGAATTGTCCGCGAGAACATGCTGGAGATTCCCGAGACGGTTTCCTTTCTGGACGCGGCAATGGTGGAGCCGCTGGCCTGCGTGCTGCGAGGCATTCATGAAACAGGCATCCAGCCGGGCGACACGAC
The DNA here is from genome assembly GCA_030037525.1 of Candidatus Acidiferrales bacterium. GTDB lineage: Bacteria > Acidobacteriota > Terriglobia > Acidiferrales > UBA7541 > Palsa-295. The sequence goes on from JASHRC010000262.1 coordinate 1,782, forward strand.
GGTAGTCATTGGCTGCGGCCCGATTGGCTTGAAGTTCATCCGCATACTTTCGGCCAGGCATGTGCGCGTCGTGGCTGTGGGCAAGCGGGCGAGCCAGCTGGACGCGGCGGAGCGATTGGGCGCAGTGGCTACATTCGACGCCTCCGAACGAGGCAACCCCGTTGCTCTGGTGCGCCAGTTGACCGATGCCGGACGCGGGGCGGATTCCGTCATTGAAGCTGTCGGGCGGCCGGAAACCTGGCAATGGGCCATTCAGATGGTGCGAAAGGGCGGGAGCGTCAATCTGTTCGGTGGCTGTCCGCGCGGCACGCTCGTCAAAGTCGATCCGGCGGCCCTGCACTATTCGGAAATCACGCTCAAATCGACGTTCCATCACACGCCGCAGTTCATTCGCAAGGCACTCGATACGATCGTGCGCGGCGAAATTCGCGCCCGCGATTTCATTACCGGCGAAGTCCCGCTCGCGGAGCTTCCCGAGGTCTTCCAGCACATGAAGAATCGCACCAACGGCGAGCTGAAGACGGCTGTGATCCCCTGAGCGCCTGAACAGATACTTTGTCAGCTCGTCCGTCGCGTCCCTGTATCGAGCAGGTTGGCAGGCTCGCCTAAACCTGGGGGAAGCCGTCAAGCGTCCGCGGGCGGCCGCAGCCGCCGCGTGAAATTACAGGAAACAAGTCTCGAAGTCCGTGTCAAAATTCGGGGCTGCCCGATGCTGCCAACACCGGAACTTGAAATCGCAGGCAACCTGCCCCCGGCGGGGTCGACCGTCGCCGAAGCCCAACGCTACACGCGCTGGCTGGCGACCCATCACTACGAGAATTTTCATGTGGTCTCCTGGCTGCTTCCACCGAAGCTTGATCAGCACTTCTACAACGTCTACGCCTATTGCCGGTGGTCGGACGATCTCGGCGACGAGGTTCAAGGTCGCGCGCGCGCGCTCGAGTTACTCGACGCCTGGGAACAGGAGCTGCGCTTGGTCTACCAGCCGGATGGCCAGCCTTCGCATCCCGTGCTGGTCGCACTCAGGGAAACGATTCACGCGAAAGACATTCCCATCGAGCCGTTTCTGGATCTGCTGAAGGCTTTTCGCCGCGATCAGACGATCGGGCGCTATGCCACCTGGGACGACGTTCTAGATTACTGCGTCTATTCGGCAAATCCCGTGGGGCGCTTGGTACTTTACGTGTGCGGCTATCGCGACCAGCCACGCCAGCGCCTCTCCGACTACACCTGCACAGCCCTGCAGCTTGCGAACTTCTGGCAGGACGTTTCGCGGGATTTGGGAAAAGGCCGCATCTACATTCCGTTGAATATGCTCACTGCTTACGGCTTGAGCGAGCAGGACGTCCTCGCCAGGCGCTTTGATTCACGCTACGCGCAACTGATGAGGGATTTGATTGCGCGCACGCGCGCGCTGTTCATCGCTGGCCTGCCCCTGGTTCAGCAGGTGGACCGTGCGCTTCGCACCGATATCGAACTGTTCAGCCGAGGCGGACTGGCAATTCTGGACTCAATCGAGGCGTCGGGTTACAACACCCTCACGCGTCGACCCGCTCTCACCAGACGCGACAAGTTGGGTCTGCTCGGTCGCGCCCTTTGGTCGCGGCTGGCGACCGGTCAAGATCGTCACTTTGGGCGCGCTTCCCACAGCGGCCAAGACATCGTGGAGAAGGTGCCGCGGGTTGCTGCGGGGTTCGGACTGAACGCGTCGTATGCCGAGTGCAACCGCGTCGCGCGGGCTGCGCACAGCAGCTTCTATGTTGCCTTTTACGGCCTGCGCAAGGACAAGCGCAACGCGCTCTGCGCGCTCTATGCCTTCATGCGGCTGGTGGACAATGTGTCCGACGAGCGGGGCGAGCTTGAATCGAAACGGCGCAGCCTGGCCCGCTGGCGCGCGATGCTTGACGAAGCCGCCGCCGGAAACACCGGGGGCCATCCGATTCTGCCGGCACTTGCCGATGCGATGGCTCGTTTCCAGATTCCCACGCGCTATTTCCACGATTTGATCTTGGGTGCCGAAATGGATCTGACGGTCTCCTCCTATGCGACGTTCGACCGGCTTTCCGAATATTGCTATCGCGTAGCCGGTACTGTCGGACTGGCCTGTCTGCACGTGTTTGGATTCCGTGATCCGCGTGCGCCTGATCTCGCCGAACGGCTCGGCCTCGCTTTTCAGCTCACCAACATTCTTCGCGACATCCCGAGTGACTACGAAATGGGCCGCGTCTATCTGCCGCAAGAAGATCTCGATCGGTTCGGAGTCAAGCCCGAGAATCTGCGCGGCCCGCGAACGCCTCAGCTCGAAAGGCTTCTGGAATTTGAAGCGGAGCGTGCCTGGCGCCTGTACGAAGAAGGCGCAGGGCTTGTTTACGAAGTCGATGCGGACAGTCGTGCCGCACTCTGGGCTTTGGTTCGCACCTACAGCGCCCTGCTCGTGCGGATCGAGGAGCGCGGCTTCGACGTTTTTTCTTCGCGCGCCTCGCTCTCAGGCGCGGAAAAGATTCAGTATCTCCTGGCGGGAATCGCCGGCTGGCGGAAGACGGATGCCCTCGCAAAGCGTGCTGGTGGTCGGCGGCGGATTAGCGGGCCTGGCCTCCGCCGTCGCGCTGGCTGAAGCGGGCCTGGAGGTTCGCCTGCTCGAAAAGCGTCCGCAGCTGGGCGGACGCGCCACCTCTTATACGCTGCCCGATGGCAGCGAGGTGGACAATTGCCAGCACGTGACGCTGGGCTGTTGCACGAACCTGGCCGATTTCTACCGCCGGGCGGGAGCAGCGGCGAAGATTCGCTTCTACGACCGGCTGTATTTTGCGGACCGCACCGGGCGCCGCTCGACGATCGAAGCATCGGCCCTTCCGCCGCCGCTGCACATGGCGCCGTCGTTTCTGCGCTTCCGGTCCCTCGCTCTGGCGGACAAGCGAGCGATTACAAGAGCGCTGCTCTCGATCGCCCGGGCAGGAGGAAAACCCAAGGGCGTTGATTCGATCTCGATGCTCGATTGGCTCGGCCAGATGAAACAAACGCCGGGCGCGATCGACCAGTTCTGGCGCGTGGTGCTGGTGAGCGCGCTCGATGAAGAGCTCGAGCGAACCGCGGCGCAATACGGGATCGACGTCTTCTGGAAAGGGTTTCTGGCGCACCGCAGCGGGTATCGGATCGGGATTCCTTCGGTGCCGCTCGCCGCGCTTTACGACGGCTGCCGCGATGCTGTGGTCAGCCGGGGTGGCAGCGTCCGGCTTCGCTCGGGGGTGCGCGAAATTCGGCTGTGCGAGGGCGGGTTTCGATCGGCAGTCCTGGAGAACGGCTCGGAGGCTCGGGGGGATGCTTGCATTCTCGCCGTGCCGCACACCGCGCTGCTCGCTCTTCTGCCGAAGGAGTTCGGCCAGGCGGGCGGGCTGCTCGAAGGGTTGCAACACATTCGCACGTCGCCGATTACGGGCGTGCACATGTGGTTTGACCGTGTGGTGATGAGCGAGCCATTCTTGACGCTGCTCGATCACCAGACGCAATGGATTTTTAACAAATCGCTCCTGTACGCAGAGAGGGGAAGCGACGCGCAGAAGCCAAAGAAGGATGCGGTTGAATCCGGCGGACAGTACCTGCAGCTGGTGATCAGTGCGTCGTACGACTTCGTTCCCCTTGCACGGCAGCAGATTATCGATCTCTGCCGCGCCGAGCTCGGCGATGTCTTGCCGGCGACGCGTCAGGCGCGGCTGGAAAAGGCGACCGTCGTGAAAGAGCTTTCAGCAACCTTTTCGCCGGAGCTGGGCGTCGATCGTTTCCGTCCCGTGCAGCAATTCGGCGTGAAGGATTTGTTTCTTGCGGGCGACTGGACGCAAACTGGCTGGCCCTCGACGATGGAAGGAGCCGTGCGCAGCGGGTACCTTGCGGCGGAAGCTGTGCTCAGATGTCTGGGCGGTTCGCAGAAATTCGTGCAGCCGGACTTGCCACCCCAAGGCTTGTCGGCCTTTTGGGCGAAGCGGCAGTCCGCGAGCTAGGCGCGAAGTTGCCGGTTGATTTTAGGAATTCCAGGTTATGATGGGGTAACCCCCGGAGGTTTTTCCCATGGAGCGCAAGTATAAGCAGAGGGGCTATCGCGACCGCGATGGCGAGGAAAGAAAGCGCGAGCGCGCCGACCGCGGTGAGCAGCCTCGCCCCAAGCAGGACATTCTCGGGCCGCGCACCCCGCGCATGGTCGGGACCGTGACTCGCGCCCGCTGCTCGAATTGCGGCGCCGTTCTGGCGCCGGGCTTTGACCCCAACGGGCAATGCCCGAAGTGTCAGGCCGAACTGCACTGCTGCAAGCAGTGCGTTCACTTCGATACCAGCCGGCAGTTCGAATGCACACGACCGATTCCCGAACGCATCGCCAAGAAGGATGCGAAGAATGCCTGCACGTTTTTCGAATTCCGCGTAACGGTCGAGAAGGATACGTCGCCGGTAAACTACGCGAAGAACGGTCCGGCGGCGCCGGCAACATCCAGACCTACCGACGCGCGCCGCGCCTTCGAAGACCTCTTCAAGAAGTAGACCCGCATTTTCAAGAAAAACGGTTGCGGAGAACGGCGCCGGGTTCTTCTACGATCCACCAGGGGCGTCCGCAGGAGGCAGCGGGAACAGCGTCGGCTCTTCCGACGGGGCGTCGGCAATTGTTTCCAGCTGCGGAAAGTGGTGCCGCAGGGGCTCGGGGATTCTTACCTTATTACCGCTGAGGATGTGGATGAGCTGGAGCGCGTTCACCACGCTCTTGCCCTCGAAATGGTTGTTGGCGATGACGAAGGTGGTCTCGGTCCGCTCGGAGATTAGGCGAATCCGCCGCGCCCAGGGTTCGAGCTCGCGCTCAGAGTAGAGATAGTTGTAGCGTTCGTGCCGGGGCAGCTCAGGATCGTCGCTGAACCATGTGTCGGCGCGACGGCCGTGCAGGCGCACGTATCCGAGCCGCGATGTTACGCGTTGGTCAGGGACGATCGATCGTCCGATGAGCGGTTGGTCGATATTGCAGACACCAGCGCCGTGTCGGTGAAGAAACTCGTAAAAGTCTGGATTCGCCCATGAGGAATGACGCACCTCCACAACCAGCGGGTAGTCGTCAAACGAATCGAGCAGTTGCTCGATTCGCGTGAGATTGGATGGGGTGTTGTGAAATGAGAACGGAAACTGCAGCAACAGAGCCCCTAGCCGTCCAGCACCCTGCAAGATATCCAGGCCCGCTCGGACCGCGGCCTCATCCTCGGCCGTGGCACGCTCTTCATGCGTGAATTTTTGCCACAGTTTCGCGGTAAATCGAAAGCGCGGATTGGCCGCCACACGTTCAATCCAGTGGCGAGCGTGTTCAGGGTGGAGCGGGCTGTAAAAGGATGTGTTGATCTCGATCGTGTCGAAGTATTCAGCCAGATAGCTCGTCTCGTGAAACCCCCGAGGACGGTGGGCCGGGTAGACGATGCCGTTCCAATCTGGATACGACCAGCCGGCCGGACCGATGAGTATGCGGTGCGTTTTCGCGCGCTGAGCCTCCGGACGGTTGGTCATCTTGCGGGAAGCGTATGACGCGCCAGGAGAGCCTGTCAATTGCGGTCCCAGGCCGGAACAATCCGGACACCAGCAAGAGGCAGGGGAGCTGCGGGGGCCGAGGTCCGTTGCGCATCCCTGCCGCTCGAGCTATCCTGAACTGCCGCGATGAGTCTACCCCTCCAGGCCGCCAAGTTCGCACTCGAAAGGGCCGTCCATGAAAGTGACATTCAGCCACATCCCAGCCGAGTCTCGCCAACCGGTTGAAGAAGAATGCGCGCGCCATGTGGAGAAGCTGAAGCGTTGGTTGAAGCGGTACGCTCCGGACTTGATCCAGCTCCACACGGGTCTAGAAAAACTTCCGCGCAAGACCGCATACGAGTTTTCGTTGAATCTTGCGCTTCCCACAGGAATGCTTCACGCAACCGGATCAGCAGCTGACGCGCGCACCAGCGCCAAAGCGGCCTTTGCGGAGCTTGAGAAGCAGCTGAAAAGACATCAGGAGAAGCTCCGCAAGGACTACATTTGGAAACGGAAGCGCGGCCGAGGAGTTGCCTAACCGACCGAAAAACTCGCCGGAGACTGAGCAGTCGATCTGAAATCGGGTGACCAATTTTGAGTCCGCGGGCGTGGCTGCGGTCGTTTTTGATGGTTCCGCCGGTGGATGAGTCCGTTCTGGTCGCTAAAGGGCGATAATTCGCAGGCGTGTGTCAGTGTCTGGGAAGAAGACTGAATACACGGACCAGGCCGCGGTAGGCAGGTCTGACCGCTCCGGCTCGGCGCGAATCACTGCAGCGAGCGTGTGGTGACCGACCCACCCTGGAACCTCGCAGCCTCGCAAGAACTACCTTGACTCTGACGCGATAATCATGTGAGATATGGTGCCCTATCGCGTCGATCTGTCTGGGCGCGCTCCTAGCGGCTGTTGACTCCTTCGGGTGACGAAAAAGTGCAAGGTGACGGAGAAGTGTTCATTGCGCCCACGCAGATTCAGAAGCCTCGACCCGCAGGGAAGATTCAATTATCAACAGAGGCACGTCCCGAGCGTTTTTCAGGAAGCGATAGAATCGTACAGTGTTCTTATAACCTTTTAACCCTTACCAAAACCGTTCGCGCGTACATTTCTGAAGCGCTTGAACCATCCGAACGACGCGCAAGGCGTCATTGTTAGACTGGAGGGCGAGAATGGCTAAGAAGAGGGTTGCTGCTTCGGATACAGACTTAAAAGAGCTAGAGAAGAAGTTCATCCAATATACGCTCGACGTTGAGAAGGCGTTCAACTATATACTGAATACCCCACCCCCACCTCCCCCCTATGGCCCCCAATGTAAGTTGAAGTTGAAGGCGTTGACGTCCATGTTGCGGGGGCGGAGAAGTTAAGTCCCAGCGCCATGATCAAGGCCGGTGGCACCTTGGTGAAGCGCTCGAATTGTCTCGTGTTCTTCTTCGAGGGTGGGAAACTCCGCTGCAAGAATTACTTTACCGGCATGGAGTTCGAGGCTTCACCGGTTCTCGTGTCAATCCTGGCCAAGTTGCATCGCTGGCGTTCGCTGCGTGAAATCGAGCGGCTGTTTCCTGCATCTTCGTCTGCAGCTATGCGGAGTTACCTCCGCGAACTCGTTGCATTGACGGTTGTGATGGTCCGGGGCGGTTCGCAATCAAAGCGAGAAGGCGAGCTTTCAGCCTGGGACACCTGGGGCGTAGAGGCTCGCTTTTTTCATTACGCTTCAAGGAATGTGCACTCCGCGCCGGTATCGATCGATGAAGTTTCCTTCAATCGCGCACTTCGGCGTCGCAGGGTCCCACCGCCGCCAGTGAAGGCCTACCGGGGTCGGCCGCGGATCAACTTGCCAGATCCGAGCCGCCATTCGAGAGACCAGTTGCCAGAAGTTCTGCTCGCCCGCCGCACGCATCGTTCCTTTGGTGCTGGTTCTGTTTCGCTGGAACAGCTCTCGATTTTGCTGCGACTTACTTGGGGATTTACGAGTTTCATCCGATGGCCTGGGCTAGGGCGGCTTCCTGTGAAAACGAGTCCCTCCGGAGGGGCTCGTCATTCCTTGGAGGTTTATCTGTGGTGTCTGCGCGTGGCGGGCCTAGCGCCTGGTATTTATCATTATCGGGCAGATCGGCACCAACTGGAACTACTCCGGCGAGCGGAGGTTAAAGGCCGTGTAGGAATGTTGTGCGGTTACCAAGAATGGGTTCGCAACTGCTCGGCACTATTTGTGATGACCAGCGTGCTGGCACGGGTCATGTGGCGCTATCAGAATTCGCGCGCTTACCGGGTCGTATTGCTTGAGGCGGGCCACTTCTGCCAAACCTTTTGTCTTGTGGCGACCTGGCTCGGTCTGGCCCCGTTTTGTACGGCAGCCCTCTTTGATGAAAAAATCGAGCGCGATCTTCGCCTGCATGCCGACGAACCGGTGCTCTATGCGGCGGGCGTAGGAATGCCCAGTATGAAGTAGGTCTCGCCGGCTGACGCTGACCTTATTCGGTCGGCTACTGGATCCTATAGATCTCCTGAATACCGGTGTCCCGAGTTATGAGCGGCGAATTGTCAGGCGCCAGCCCGGACCATGGTCCAGAGATACCCCACGCACGATGCAATTCTTTGAGGCTAGCCACCTTCTCTATCGTCCCGTCGCGGACACGTATTCTCACAATAAGAGGGTCAGTTCCGAAGGTATCGGCGTAGAGATAGGTGCTGTCTCGCGACCAGTTCAAGTAACCGATTGCAATCCGCGCCAATTCCACCCACTTCTTGGCGATCGTGTCGAACAGCAACAGCTGCTGAGAATCCGCCGTGGTCGCCGCGATGTATTTTCCGTCAGGCGACCAGCGCGGCTCGTGAAGTCCGATCGACCCTGGGAGAACTGCGGACTCGCGTGTCCTTACGTTGGCCACGAAGAGAGCCATTTGGGTCGTGCCGAACCGTCCTTCGGAACCAGTAAAGAGCAAAGACTCGCCATCGGCTGACCAGCAAGGGTCTCGCTGCCATTGACGGCCAGGTAGCATTTCGACAGGACGGCCGCCGGTTGCAGGGATCACATAAACCTTTGACCTCTGACCGTCCTCGGAACCGGAAAAGGCGATTTCCGTTCCGTCCGGGGACCATCGCGGCAGGTCGACGTCAAGCGGGGAAGAGGTCAGTTGTTGTCTTCGGGATCCATCGTTCTTGCTTCGCCACAGCGTGCCATCAGGGTAGGCGACGTAGGTCACCCACTCTCCGTCGTGTGAAAAGTCCAGCCGATCAGCGGAGATTCCCGAGAGGTAGGGTAAGAATTGCCTCGCTGTTGCATCGTAACGCACCAATTCACCCCGGCGCTGCTCGCCTACGACGAACAACTTCTTGCCGTCTGGGCTGTAGACGGGCGTCAGGAAGTTCAGTGGACCCTGCGTCAGCCGCTCCGGTGCATGACGGGTAGTTAGGGAAAAGCCGCGCGTCTCGTTTAGCACCCATATGTCAGCTCGGCCATTACGCGACGATTGAAACGCAAAGTACCTCCCGTCTGGGCTCCAGTTCCCACAGCATTCGGCCGCTGGCTCATTCCACCCAGGTAATAGAGCGTGCAGGTCGCTCCCGTCTTGCGAGACCTCCCAAAGCGACGTCGACCTTTTGCCGGGGTCAAGAATCGTGAACCGCAAAACGCGACCGTCTGGCGAAAGCCGTGGCCAATAGGGTAAGCCGACCGCCGTAGCCAGCCACCGTGATTCGCTGCCATCTGATTTCGCTCGATACAAATCAGGACCGTTTGCATAGACGATTTCTCCACCCGGGGCCCAGGTTGCCCCATGCGCCTCGAGGTCACCCACACGCCGCGGCGTTCCGTCCAACGTGGGTATGATCCACAGTGGTGCCTCCCGCTCTGAACCAGAAAAACCCAAAACCAAGAGCTCGGAACGGTCGGGCGAAATGTCAGCGATTGCAGGGAATCGGAACGGTGTCACTGTAGAGATCGTGTCCCCGCCCGCTGTCGAGACCTGAGCCAGAGTCAGATTTCCAGCTGCTATCTCTGAGAAGTAAAGACGGGCACCGTCGGTCACGATGGGATAGAAGGAGGCAGGCAGTTGTTTCGGCCAGCCGTCGTTCGTAATGGTGTAAGATTCGATCAGCCTGGGACTTGGCGGCCGCAGCCTAGGCATTATGATCAAAAGTAGAACGAGCAATACGAGAGCAACTCCACCCGTAAACAAAACGATCCTGGACCGGAGAGTGCGTGCCTGGACCACCGGGCGGGCCGTCGCTGCGCCCGGAGCTGTGCCGGATTCCGATACCGCCTCCAGCGCAAACGCCAAATCGGCGGCCGATTGGAAGCGTTGATTAGGGTCCTTTTCCAGACATCGATGCACTACTCGCTCGAGCGCGGGTGGAGTCGTGGGCGCGAGCTGGGAAACTCCAGGAGGGTCTTCGTGGAGGATCGCGCTCATCGTGTCCACTGAAGTCGCCTTCTGAAACGCGCGCTTCCCCGTCATCATCTCGTACAGCACGCAGCCGAGCGCGAAAATATCGGCACGATGGTCAGCTGCTTTGCCGCTCACTTGTTCCGGCGACATGTAACCCACCGTGCCCATTACCACGCCCGGCTCGGTCGCCCTACTGACCGTGGGCGCCTTACTGTCGAGCGGCCCACTGGGTTGCGTGAGTTTCGCTAGCCCAAAATCGAGAACCTTCACTCGTCCGTCTTTCGTGACAAACAGATTCGCCGGCTTCAAATCCCGGTGTACGATCCCTTTTTCATGCGCCGCCGCTAGGCCCTGCGCGATTTGCGCTCCGTACTCAATCACTTTGCGCGGCGGCAGGGGACCGCGCTTTAACTGCTCGCGCAGCGTGGCACCTTCCAGTAGCTCTGAAACCATGTAGGGTGCGCTATCGTAAGTCCCCATCTGATAGACAGCCAGAATGTTGGGATGATTCAGGGCGGCCGCCGCCCGCGCTTCCTGCTCGAAGCGCCGTAGCCGGTCGGGATCGTCGGAGACAAACGTGGGCAAGACCTTGATCGCTACGTCGCGGCTCAAACGCGTGTCCCGCGCCCGATAGACTTCGCCCATGCCTCCCGCCCCAATGCGTGCGAGGATCGTGTACTGTCCTAGCTGGACGCCCTTCTCTAGCGGTGGGCTCGTATTGATCGGCTGCTCCATAAAGCTGCTGTCGCCTTGTTCGTGCGCTGCGAGTAGCGACTCGACTTCGCAGCGCAGATCCGGTTCGGTGCAGGCCTGGTCAGGATCAGTGCCCCTTTCCTGCGGCGGCCGTTCGAGCACGCTGCGAGCACGTTCTTCACTTGCTGCCAGTCTGATCCATTGCCGCCCAATTGGGATACATGAGGCCCACTGCCACGTCCCAATCGTCCGGGCTGTCTGTCGTTAAGCTCGTCCATACCTTATATTCGACGATCCAGGCTTCTTTCTTCTCCGCCTCGTACACTGGCTTAAGGTTGTCCCTAAAATCCTTCCAGAACGCCTCGCCCTGGCCTGGCTTAATGTGGTAGTAGGTCACGCGCCACATCGGTCCCACGTCATAGTTCGGATTCTGCGCATAGGAAGGCAGCGCTGGCAACAACGTCACCACAAACAGAGTGGCGCGCAGAACTTTTCTCATCGCTCCTCCAATTTTGTTGAGGTAAGAGCTTGATAGCTACATCAGGGCCTACACTTGGATCACGGGGCCGGTAAACTTCTCCCAATCCGCCCGCACCGATAGCTGGCAGGATTTCATAGGGAGCCAAGCGGGTGCCAGACCGAATGGCCATAGTTCCTGCCAGCTGGAATCCGCACAGTATAGCGGATGACGACGCGTGTCCAGTAAGTCCCTTTCGGGTAAGATGTTGTGAGGAAAGATTAGGGGCGTAGCTCAGTGGTAGAGCAGCGGCCTTCTAATCCATCCCAAGCACACCGCAGCGATTCGCACGATCACGAAGCAATGCGAAATCGCCTGTGTTTTTGCGGGTTCTGAGAACTCGTTTCCCGCGGCACTCCGCACGTCCCCGCACCAAATCACAAAAGCAAGCAGTGGGTTTAGCTCCGTCTTGGCTGTATCCAGCTTTCGCCTTCGTGCCCGTTTAGACGTCTGCATACCTTCTGCCTTCTTCGGCCAGCGAGGAATTACCCCCGCTTTTGGATATAGCGCCCCTCATTTGGGCGCCAGAGGGACTTGAACCCTCCCGGACGACGCGCTGCTCAGCACGCGCCTCGTGTACTCCGCCTTGGCTTCCTTGAGGATGGCATTGCTTGGGTGTCGATGGTTTTGCTGTAACGGACTATTCACAAGGAGTACCTCTTGATAACTTGACACCTGCAGATCGCTCAGACTATCTTCGCCGCCTGCCACGGGCCACCGGGAGCATTTCAAGGAGGCATTTCATGAAGCGAATACTCGTCTTGGTTCCTGTTCTTGCTCTATCGCTGTCAGCCTCGGGCGCGTTGCTGGCCCAGGATAGTCCGTTCATCGGGACCTGGAAGTTGAATGTCGCCAAATCAAAGTTCTCTGGCATATCAGCGCCCAAGAGCGAAACGCGGACCATAGTAGCAGAAGGTAGCGGCGAGAAGATCACTTACGAGGGAATTGCTGCGGACGGCAGTCCGATCGCTTACAGCTTCACGACCAATCTTGACGGTAAGGACGTGCCAATTTCTGGCCCGCACCCACTGGGGTCAGATACTATAGCCGCTACGCGCGTAGACGCGAACACGATCACGTCCACGTCAAAGAAGACAGGCAAGGCGATTTTCACGACGAAAACCATCGTGTCTAAGGATGGCAAAGTCTCAACCCAAACGACGAAAGGGGTGAACGGCGAAGGTAAGCCGATAAGCATAACCACGGTTTGGGACAAGCAGTAGTTCGTAATTGCCCGAACTTAACTCTAGGTGGTCGAATCAGCCTGAAAATCGGCTCACTTCAGCCGGTAAATCCTTTGGATTGGTCTGCTAGGTTAGCAGGACAGTAGAGAGTTAACCGGCGGTGGCGGTGACCCCTCGCAGGATCGCTGACGCGGTCGGGCTGTTCCGATTAGTTTCAACCTCGCGTACTCCGCCTTGGCTTGCTATAAGGAGGGGGATGTCGGGGTCAGCGTCTTTCCAGAGGGCGAGGAATTCCTGGTAGGCGCTCCCTGGCCCTGTCCTTTTCTCCCAACAAAGCGAGCACTCTCTCCAATTGCGAGTGAGCCAGGGCGCCGATCGGATCCGCAAGAACGATGCCGCAATGGTCCAAGACTTCTTGGAATTCCGCCGCCGACCCCTCCGGCATCGCGGAGCCAATCGTGGGATTCAGAGTGCTCGGATGAAGCGGGTGCAGCTAATCCCGATTTGCCTCGCGCCCCGCTCGATTCAGCGAGGAGCCAGGTCCAGAGCGTAGATCTCGTGCCAGCCAACGTCGTCCACGATCAGCAGAGAACCGTCGGGCGCGAGGCCGCTGTACGCGCCGATGAATCCGAAGGGCCGCCGATAGCCCTTGAGGCTGAGCACGCGCTGGACTTTCAGATCGGGAACGTGTACGCGATAAAATGCCGGATCGGCTCCCAGCGTGTCGAAATAAAGATACTGGCTGTCGCGGCTCCACAGCGTGAAGTTGATCTCCTGGGTGGTAAACTTCTTCCAGCTTTCCGTGCTCTTCTCGTACATTTTGAGGCCCAGCGCACCTTCCATGATGGCCACAAGATAGCGTCCGTCGGGCGACCACATCGCGCCGAAGAGTGCCTCAGAGCCAGGCATGGACACCATCTGGTGGGTGCGCAGATCCACGGTTTTGATTCTCGGCGCTTGACCGGGCTGCATGTACCCAAAGGAATAATCGAAGGTCACGCGCTGGCTGTCGGGCGACCAGCTTGCGTCATTCTCCATAAGGTTATCCGCGTGTACCTTTTCTAGGCCGCTGCCATCGGAGTTCACCACCATGATGTTCCACGGCTTTCCGGGCGTTCGCGCCGAGAAGGCCAGCTTCGTTCCGTCGGGCGACCAAAAGACCATAGTCGCCTGCATGGGCGGAAAGGTCAGTTGGAGTTTGTCGCTGCCGTCCACGCGTTCGCGCCAGAGCGTGCCGTCTTGAAGCGTGGAATACGCCAGCCATTTCCCGTCGCGGCTGAATCCCACCCAGTCGGGCGAAATTCCCTCGATAAACGGCGCGAACTGACCGGTTTTGGCGTCGTACTTCATGAGCTGCCCGCGCTGCTCCTCGCCGACGACGAAAATTCTCCTGCCGTCGGGGCTCACGGCCGGCGTACGGAAGCTCAGAGGTCCGCTGGTCAGCTGCACGGGCTTGCTGCTGGCCGCCGCGAGCGCCCAGATGCTCGACAGTCCTTCGGCCAAGCCCTGAAAGTAAAATTCCTTCCCGTCGGGCGACCAGTCGCCGCAGCAGGCATCCGGAACGTCCGCCGCTAGCTCCCGCAATCCTGCCCCATCCGCGCCCACTTCCCACAGCCTGCTGTTTTGTTTCAAGAAACCGGCGGTGAAGCGGATGATTTTTCCGCTCGGAGAAATCCGCGGCCAAAAAATCGTGCCATCAGCAGCGGTCAGTTTCCTGGCGCTGCTGCCGTCAGACGAGGCCAGGTAAAGATCCCGATCCGCGGCGTACACGAGATGCTTTCCGTCGCGCGACCATGCAGCGTCCTGCGCCTGGAAGTCGTCCAGCCGCCGCGGGGTTCCTCCCGGCAACTCCACGGCGTAAAAGGGCATGTCCCGGGCGTATGCCGCCGTGCCGCCCAAGAGAAGAGAAGAGCCGTTGGAGGAAATTGATGTTGGATAGGTCTGCGGAAACGGAGCCGGAGAGGTAAGAGTCTCGCCGCCGCTGGCGGAGATCTGCGATAGCAGCGGCACTACGCCGACAAGTTCGGTAAAGTAGATTCTCTGGCCATCGGTCACCAAAGGGGTGGGTCCGACTTCGTTGCCTTTGACGCGGCCGTCGCGAGTCAAGGGCTCGATGCGCACCACGCGCGGCGGGGCAGTGGCGCTCTCAAAAAACACTCTCCCCGCGATTGCTGCTACTGCAAATGCCACGGCAATCGCCACGCCCGCCGCCCAAACCCATGCGCTCTTCGCCGGTTTGCTGCTCCGGCCAGCGTCCGCACTTTCTCTTGCTCCTGCCATTTCGGGGAGGCTCTCTGCGGCGACCGACGAGGAAGTTGTTTTCTCCTGCCGGGCGCGCTCGAGGTCCCGCCGCAGGCGTCTCAAATCTCCGCGCAGCTCGGCGGCGGCCTGGCAGCGCAGCTCGCGGTCCTTCTCGAGCGCCTTGGTGATGATTTCTTCGAGCTTGGAAGGAACATCGGGATTCAGCCGCACGGGAGAAGCTGGCGCACGTTCCAGAATCGCGTTTGCGATGACGCCAGTTGTCTCACCCCGAAATGGCATCGCACCCGTGGACATCTCATATAGAACCGCGCCAAAAGAGAACAAATCGGTACGCGCGTCCAACTCCTCTCCCCGCACCTGCTCGGGTGACATATATGTGAGCGTGCCGATTGCCGCGCCGGGTTCCGTGACGCCCTCCAATCCGCTGGCTGTGAGCATCCCGGAAATGCCTATAGCGCCACGCTGCGGCGTCAGCTTGGCTAGCCCAAAATCCAAAATCTTGGCATGCCCGCGCTCGGTGACAAAAATATTGGCCGACTTGATGTCGCGGTGGACGATTCCCCTCGCGTGCGCCGCATCCAACGCGTCGGCAATCTCAATCGCCAGTTCCAAGATCAGATCGAGTGGAACAGGCTTGCCGGAAATGCGGTGCTTGAGTGTCTGCCCTTCCAGCATCTCCATGGCGATGAAAGCTCTGCCGTCCTCCTCGCCAATGTCGTAGATGGTGCAAATGTTTGGATGATTCAATGCCGAAGCGGCTTTGGCTTCGCGGCGGAAACGCTCCAGGGCTTGGCGATCCTGAGCGAGATCGTCGGGAAGAAACTTCAGGGCGACAAAGCGATCGAGACGGGTGTCTTCGGCCTTGTAGACGACACCCATACCCCCGCCGCCGAGTTTCTCGATGATGCGATAATGCGATACGGTTTGGCCAATCATCGTGGACATCATTTCCCCATCGGTGTGAGTCCGTAGGGCCCGAGTTTGGCGCCCGGCTTCATTTCTTCAGAAGACCTCATGCGCCTTTGGCGCACCACCGAACATGAAAATAGAGTTCAGCGGGCGGTTTCGAGAGGGGTCAGTCTGTGCTAACAAGCATCGTTGGAAGGCGATTGCTTGAAGGCCGGGACCCTCTGTGATGACTCAGATCCCGCTGAGAAGACTACCCGCGCCGGTAAAGGTACCACCTTTTGTCGCACCTAGAAAATCAGGAAGGACGCGTAGCAGTGTCTGTAACAGATCCCTGCGGCGCAGCAATCGCCTCCGTTCAGGAGGTGTCATGCAAACTCTAGTGGAACGTGGTTGCGGATTGGATGTGCATCAGGCCACTGTGGTGGCCTGCTTGTTGATGGTTTTAAAGAACGGGCAAGTCCAGAAGCAGGTGCGGACCTTTGCCACGGCTTGCTGCGTTCCAGTTTCGTTCCGCCCAAGGCGATTCGGGAACTGCGCGACTTGACGCGCTATCGCCGCAAGTTGGTAGAAAGCCAGGCGGCCGAACGCAACCGCCTGCAGAAATTACTGGAGACCGCCAACATCAAGTTAGCCAGCGTGGCCAGCGATGTGTTCGGAGTCTCCGGCCGACGGATGCTGCGAGCACTGATCGCAGGAAAAGCAACAACTCAAGAAATGGCCGAGTTGGCTCGAGGACGTCTGCGCCTGAAGATTCACGAATTGGAACCAGCTCTGGAAGGAAAGTTGGAAGAGCACCATCGCTTCCTGTTGCGGTTGCAACTGGAGCGGCTCGAGGCGGCAGAAAAAGATCTGGCGGTTCTCGAGCAACGCATCCAGGAGAAGCTCGATCCCTATGCCGAACAGCTCGCCTTGCTCGAGCAGATCCCAGGCGTGGATTGGACTCTAGCCGCTGTCATCTGCGAAGTCGTCTGTCAGCTGAGCTCGATCGTTGCCGAACTAATTTGCCGAGCAACAGTTTGGGCCGCAGCAGCTTTTTGCAGTCGGCTTCGTAGCGCAAACGAACGCACTGATGAATTTATCCTGCACTTGCGGCGCCAGGGCTTCGGCATCGATTCCGGCAGCCCTAAGCACTTCTTCGCCGCTCTGCGCGCACTATGCTGCCGAAAGCCGAGATTTTCGAGCTGCCCGACCGTATGACGGGTCAGGCATTTCGCGTCACGGCAATGTCGGCGGCAGATTCAGCAATTTCCGAACGGCGTTAAAGTCGGGTCGGATTCCGGCCTGATATGGACCGCGGCGTTCCCAATCCAAAAGCAAAGATTCTACAACCTCCCTCCCGTCCGGATCCTGAACCGCTTGCAAGGGCGTGCGGCCACCGAGTGCGGGAACCTTCTGGTGCGCCCATTCCTCAACCTGCCTTTGGATGATTAGTTGGAAATGGCTCCGCACTTCTGGATCGTGAAGAAGAGCTTGTTCGAGTTCATCGTCCTCCTTCGGTTGTGCACGGGGCCGTTTGGGAGCGCTTGACAGCATTTCCTCAACAGATTTCGCCTTTGTGCTCTGGTGTGTTGCCGAAGAACCAAGCCGCTTTTGGATTTCGGCTCGAAAGCGCTTTGCCCGATTCTCGGAATTCACTTCGGCGATCAGCGTCTGGTCCGCAATTCTGATGTTCCCTAGAATGGTGTTGTCCCGGCTCGGAATCTTCGCGTTACCTCTTTTGCGCCAATCGAAGGCAATGCGCTGTAGTTTCCCATCCTTGCCCAATTCCGCGCTCTTCAAGAGCTCTTCCTTTGACTGGCCGAAGGCCAAGACTGCAAGTGCGTCGAATGCCTTCTCCGCCGATTCAATATGGAACTTCAATGTGTGAAATACAAGCGGATCACCATCGGTGTTGGCTAGGAACGGCGGCGTGTACAGTCGGTCGCGAATCGTCACGTAGGTGAGCCGGATCGCATCGGCGTGCCGCACGAGGTCATCAGCAGCCAAAGGGCGATTCTGCTTGGCAGCCTTCTTTCGCAGCTTCTTTCGGAGTTCAATGATGTCGCCCTTGCAACGCGGTGGAATGGGAATCGGCGCCAAACAGCCCAGAATCGAGAGCGTCCGCAAGTTCCAAATCTGGCCGTAGGCAATGTCACCTTTTTGTAGCGTTTGGGATGCTGACCGCTCGACGACCTCGGTTTCCGCGCCGAGCAGGATATCTCGTACGCCAATCGCTGTTCCAGCCTTGCTCCACAAAACTTCAAGAAAGCTGAACGGTTGCGTAGTCGCCTGTTCAAGAAGCAGCCGTTGCAAGTCCGACAGGTTCCTGCCCCTTTCCAGCTCGTACCACCGAGCAATGATCCCAGCTCTCCGGCTTGCAGCTTTTCCGCTCCGCGGTCTTTGAGGGTCCCATTGAAACAAAAAATAGGGCATGAAAATCTGCTGCTCGCCCGGGTAAGCATCGGCTGGAACCGGCAGGTCGGTCATATTGAAATCCTGCCAGGCCATTTCCATGTGTACGCCAAACTTGCTCTCCGCGAATTCCAAGATGTCCCGCGTCAGTTGATCTGATGCGTCGCGTTGCCGGAGCCAAAAACTTTGAGCGCTGGACTGCTGCTCCAGGCAGCAGCGCTTGAATTTTTTGCCGCTCCCGCAGGGGCACGGATCATTCCTCCCAACCTTGCCGTTTGTCGGAGAAAGCATAAGGGATGCACGTTACCGCGTCGAATCGGAGAAGGCAAGGACTCAGGGATCCTGTCATCGCAATCGGCAGGGGCGTTGGTCTTGTCCTCGCAACTGTCGGCACATTTAACATTCGGTCAGCAATTGACGGTGGTCCGAAAGCGTAAGGACGTTTGTTTCAGCCGGTTTTGGTAGGGGCGGTGGGATCGGACTAAAAGCAACGTTGAAAATTCGCAAGTTATGCCATTAAACAGCAAACACGCCAAAAACATCGAATCCGCCTAACCGAGGTACACGGCGGGGACACACGCATGCGCCGCCACCGAAAACAAGGAACCAGGTAGGAGCTACCGCGCCTTAAGCAGAGCCCAGTCGCCGCCCACCTACGCAACCGCCCGCAAAAGTGCTTGCCAATTGAATGGATATACTGTAATTTCAGTAAGGACAGAATATACAGAACTTACTATGCAAACACTCGCGCCGATCGCACAGAAGTTCATCCTCCACTGGGGAGAAATGGGCACGCGCTGGGGCATCAACCGCACCGTCGCCCAGGTTCACGCATTGCTCTTCATTTCGCCCAAGCCCGTCACCGCTGAAGACATTTCTAATGTGCTTTCCGTAGCGCGATCGAACGTAAGCAACTCGCTCCGTGAGCTGCAGAGCTGGGGCATCGTGCGTGTCGTCCACGTGCTCGGCGATCGCCGCGACCATTTCGAATCGGTGAAGGACGTCTGGGAAATTTTCCGCATTGTTGCCGAGGAGCGTAAACGCCGCGAAATCGATCCCACGCTGCGAGTACTCCGAGAGTGCGTGGAAGAACTGCACCGATCGGGCCAGTCCGACAAATACACGCGCGAACGGCTCGAGAGCATGCTCGAGTTTCTGACCGTGATGTCCGGGCTGTTCGAAGAAGTGGTGCGTATCCCCGCGAGCGCTCTCAAGGGGGTCGGGAAGCTACGCGGCAAAGTCGTCACTTTGTTCGGCGCGACCCGGCACAGGGAAGGTACCTAACCGTGATTTCGCTCGTTTCGGAATGGATCGATGGCAAAGGGCGTCATGCCCGTGGCTGGCTCTTTTTTGACGGGGAGTGCGGTTTCTGTACCCGCATCGCTCGTCAACAGCTCGCGCCCATCATGGAGCGCCGAGGATTTGCGCTTGTCCCCTTGCAAGACCTGCGCGTTGCGAGTCTGCTCGGCTTGCCACGCAAGGAATTGCTTCCTCGAAATTAAGTTTCTGGCTCCAGACGGCCGCCAATACGGCGGAGCGGATGCCGCCGTGGCCGTAGGGCGCCCAATCTGGTGGGCGCAACCGGTCGTGTGGTTGGCGGCGGTTCCGTGGATCAAGCGGTCGTTTCGATCATTGTATCGCTGGATTGCCGCGCGGCGGCGTTGTTCGGCCACGAACTGTAAGCTGCACGCGGCCTCTCAAACACCTAGCGCCTTTGAGGACTAAGGAGAACAAAAAAATGCGAATCCTCACACTGGCGTTGCGGGTCGCCGGCGGTCTACAGTTGGCAATTACCTTCGCGAATTTTGTCCTCCCCGCAAAACTGAAATATCGCGAGAACCTGGTGCGAGTGTCGCCGATCATCCGCCAGATCTTTATCGTACACTCGGCATACATCGTGGGAGTTGTGCTGCTTTTGGTCACGATAACCTTTGCATTCGCACCGGAGCTTGCAAGCGGACGCGGCTTGGGCCGATTTCTCGCGGCGGCGATAGCCGTATTCTGGACGTGTCGCCTGCCGGTGCAACTTTTGTGCTACGACGCCGCATAGCGCCGCAACAATCGAGCCGGCGACGCCGCGATCACCTTTGCGCTCTTATTTCTTGCTGCCACTTACGCGACAGCCGCGCTCGGAGGTTAGGCCATGAAAGAGGCCACAGTCTCCGCAACCCGCATTGCTAGCCGAAGCTTAGCGCGAGGATTGGACGCGATGCCAAACAGCAGCCGCGAACGGGCTTGGATTGGTTGGGTGCCGCTCGTGGTGCTGCCGCTGGCATGCATTGCATTTCGATCCGCCTTGATCCCGTGGGTGTTCATGTGGCTTCTTGCCGGAGCGATTTTCGTAGGATGCAAATGGCGAACGCTTTGGGACGCATGGCACGCATCATTCAAGCGGAATTGGAGACGCAGCGCAGCGTACCTGCTCCTTTGGCCCGGAATGGAAGCAGAACAGTTCTTGGATCCTTCAGGAGCGAATCGACACGTTCAATCGCGTGAATGGTTGGCGGCGCTCATCAAGACGCTCTCCGGTGCTGCGTTGATCGGCGTCGCCAAGAATACGCTCCTTGCCGGTCATCCCCTCTTGAGTGGTTGGATCGGCATGCTTGGAATCGTGCTGATTCTTCACTTCGGCATCTTTTACCTGATCGCGCTCGCATGGGAAAGCGTCGGAGTCCACGCAGAGCCAATCATGCGACGTCCGCTTCAGTCAGAATCGCTCAGTGAGTTTTGGGGCAAGCGTTGGAATTTGGGCTTTCGAACCCTGTCGCACAAATTGGTTTTTCGCCCGCTCCAGAGGCGCTACGGCGTCGTCGCGGCGACGCTCGGCGTGTTTCTCATTTCGGGACTGATTCACGAGCTCGTGATTTCGGTTCCTGCGAGGGCAGGGTACGGGTTGCCGACGGCTTATTTCCTGGTTCAGGGATTAGGAGTGATTGTCGAGAGATCGCAACCGGGAAAACGGTTCGGCCTGGAGGGCGGGATACGCGGACGGATTTGGACGGCCTTGATCGCCGCGGGCCCTGTCGTGCTTCTCTTTCATGCGTGGTTTGTGACGCGCGTGCTTCTGCCATTCCTGCATGCGATTTGAGGTTGAAGGAGGATATGACGATGCCGCGAACCATCGACCAGTGGATCAGTTTGGCGCTATGGCTCGCCGGTGCTGGACATTTTGCCGTACTCATTGCCAGCTTCCAGGTTCCCTACCGCCTGGAGTGGAAGCAGGACCTCGTCAAACTTACCTCGTTCAATCGCAAACTGATGTGGGTTCACGGCGCATTCGCGGTCTATACCATTATTTCATTCGGCGTCCTCACGTTCTTGTTGCACGACGAAATGTTGCACGGGCAACGCGCCGCTGTAGCCTTGGCCACATTCATTGGAATTTATTGGTTGTTGCGCGTGGCCGTCGACTTTACCTACTACGACCACTCCGACTGGCCAAAGGGGAGAGCACTTGCGGTCGGGCACGTCCTGCTGATCTCGTTGTTCATTTTTCTCTCCGCGACATTCCTAGCTGTGTCGGTAATGCGCTTGCTCGCGTAAGGTAAACTATCCCCGCGTTTTGCTACTTCTTGACCGGAGCGATATTAGGCCTGAGCGCGCGCATTTTTCCGAGACAATTTGCGGCGCGGACCTAGTGCTGACCATCGATCCCGGAGACGCTTCGGTGGTTACCAGTCGCGAGGAGTTTACGGGATTACGGCTCCGTAGCCAGTATAGCGTGACCTATGGGATGATTGATTGGACGCGGAATGTGCTGGATATACCGCGCACGAAGAACGATGAGCCGCTTCATATTCCGCTAAACAGCGACGTGCTTGCAGCGATCCGGTCTCTTCCGTCGTCGAAGGAGCGCAAAGGGCCGATCTTTCGCAATCAAAAGCGTCCAGAGAAGCCCGTTTTGAGCAACGATCACTGGTTCAAGGCCGTTTTGAAGGCGGCTGGAATCGGCGATTTTAAGTGGCATGACCTCCGGCGCACGTTCGCTTCGTGGCTGGTGCAGGACGGCGTGCCGTTAGATCGAGTGTCAAAGTTGCTAGGACACAAGAGCCTGACCATGACGATGCGATGCGCGCATTTGGCACCGAACCAGTTGCATGAGGACGTGGCACTCTTGACGAGGAATAGCACCTCAGTAGCACCAGAACAAAAGCTGCAAAAACATACAGATGAACCTACGTGAATTGACTCATATAGGGGCGTAGCTCAGTGGTAGAGCAGCGGCCTTTTAAGCCGAAGGTCGTGGGTTCGATCCCCACCGCCCCTACCAACAAAATTATCAATGTTTATTGGTATATTCTATGAATCACGAAACCTCGAGCGGATGGAAAAGTACGTAAAAAAGTACGTATGACGACCTATTGGCGAGCTATAGTACCCGTGCCGCGCCCCTGTTGTTTGTTAGCCCTTTTTTCGGTCCTCGTTCGTTTGTGAGCCCTCGCCTTCATCTTGGTTTTCAGCACGCCTTGGAACTTTGCCATGGCTGCAGCAGAGACGTCACTAACCGGCTTAATGTAGTGTTTTTCGGTCACGCTCACGTCAGCATGGCGTAGGATCGCCTGTCGGGTCTTTGCGTCGACGCCCAGTTCGTACAAGTTGGTCGCCAACCCTCTTCTGAATCCGTGCCAGCTGCACCACGGTATGCCCTTCTTTTTGAGGGCGGGACGAATGACACGATTCGCAAGATTATGCAGATCGAGCGGTCGTCCCCTCTTCGCCCCGGTGAAAATGAATCCATCGGCCGGGAAGCTCGCTGATCCGGTAATGCGACACGACTTGGCCGATCATCGTTGACATCATTTGCCCGTCGGCACGAGGCGCTTCAACTCGTCAGGCCAAGATATCTCCCGACAAGACTCATCGCGCAGTATGAAGCTTAATTTTGCGGCGACCGCGTCCATCCGCGCAGCCGCCAATGTTCTTCAAAGAATTGGACTACGGCACGGTGAAATGTTGGCTCGTAAGGCGTAGAGCTGTGATCGCCTTCACATTCGCCGGCACGCGCCGTGGGGATTGTGTTTAGAAGGCCGGCGATTTTTTGGTTGGCGGCGTCTGCCTTCCCATTGAGTATCAGGACTGGAACGTTGACCGTCTCCAATCGCTCTTCGGGCAGTGTATCCATGATTACGCCGCGAATGACCGCTGCCATCACTTTCGGATCCGCTCCCGTGATCCGAGCCCCTATCAGATTAGCCGAGGCGAGGTGTCCGGGAACCATCTCCCCCTTCTCCAGGATTTTTGCTCCCTCCTCTGCCCACACCCGCGCGGTAATCGGGCGAGGTACTGAGTCAGGAATCGGCCAACTCTTAGGGAATTCCATAACCGTTTCCTCGATGAGATAGTCCCCTATGCCGGCGAGAACGGCAGACTTCACTTGAGGTGGGCGCAACAGGAGTAACCTAGCGGCTATGACGGCTCCCATGGAGAAACCGATTACGTCTGCAGCGTCAAGATCGAGGTGCTCAATGAGAGCTGCGGCGTCTCGGGCCATAGCTGAGTTTTCGTACGCGGCTTTCTCTCGGGGTTTGTCGGATGCTCCGAAACCGCTCATGTCTGGCACGATAGCCCGGCCACCTGCAGCCAGCAATGCACGGACCAGCCCGTCCCTTCCTTCTACGGGAGGATTGGGAAGCGGAGGCGCTCCGCCAAACACCTCTTTGAACATTTCTTGCCGCTTCTCCAGAACTGGAAGAATCCGGTCGAACTCACCGAACTGACCGAGGCCGTCAACGTACCCGCCATGGAGCAGAATGACTGCTGGTCCCTTACCCTCGTCATGATATGCAATCCGAATCCCGTCAAAGGAAGTGAAAGTGTCCATTCCGCTGCCTCACGATCTGCGAAAGAAACACTACTTATGCCAGATCCTCTACTCACAGGTTTCCTGCTTCATGCCGAAGCTCTGGATGCGTGTGTCTCTAAGGCGCGACTTTGGTGGCTTTGCCTTCGATGATGGTTGTGTAACCGCCCTTTTCGTCGGCCATTTCATACTTACTTGTCTGCTGAGTGGGTGATAGGATCGTGACTGTAGTTCTTCCTTTGACGGCTAAGCCCGCAAACTTGTCTTCCACCATCCACGTCCAAGTATCTCCGTTAACCGATCCTGTGCCGGTACCCACGAGTCCGTAACTGGTGGCGTAGTAGGATGTGTAGACCTTCGCATGGCTGTCGTAGCCGAGGATGGCGAGTCTCGTCCCTGATTGGCTTTCATTGCGGCATTCGACATAGAATCCCCCCGGCCCCAATGTACATGTTTCGGTGCTGATAGTCTTACTGGCCGGCATAAACTGGTTGGGTTTAATCTCACCTTCCACAGTCCATTTGCCAACGAAGACCTCCAACTTCTTGTGTTCGGGACCAGGCTTGGGTGGCGCTGGTGGAGCTTGTGCGAGCAATAGTGATGTGAATCCGCAGACCAAAAGGACGGCGACCGACAATCGTATGCTCATTTCGTGAATCCTCCTCAATGTGCGCGCATCTTCACTGGTGTGCCTTAACCCTCCCGTCAGTCCGGGATGCCGATGCGTTTCACGAGCGCGTCGAATCTGGGATCGCCGCGCAAAGCTTCCTGCAGCGGATGGACCTTGAGTTCCAGCAGGAAGGGGTCGTGCGATTGAAACCCCTTCTCCAACCACTCGAAGGCTGCATCCTTCTCGCCCAAACGGGTGTGAGCTGCCGCGATGAAGAATGACAGGGGACTACCCGGCTTCCATTCCGATTCAACTTCCTGGAGGATCTTACGCGCCTCTTCGGTCTTACCTATCTTGGCGTATGTGCATGCGACGTTTAGACGGGCGATTGCCGCGCCTTGGCCGACCGCCAATGCCTGTTCGCACTCCTCCATGGCCTTCTCGGGCTGGCCCGCGCAAGCATAGGCGTCAGCGATGAGAATGTGAGCCAACACATTTCCGAGTTCAAATTCGAGCACCTTGCGAAATTGGTCGATGGCACTATCGAACCGCCCCGCGCAGTAGTAGCTGAGACCTAAAACCAAACCCACGACCAATATTCCGGTTTGATCCAGGTCTAGTGGACGTCTCAAGATCCAGATTGCGTCGTCGAATCGGCCCCGCAGTCTATTCAAAAAGGCCAAACCAGTGTTTCCATGCCAAGAATCTGGGTTCAGTTCGAGGCCCCGTCTAAACTCCCGCTCGGCACCCGCAAAGTCCCAATCCAAACGGAACAGAAGCGTACCCAGGCTGTAATGCGCGTCGGCGAGCGTTTCGTCCAAATCAAGGGCCTTCTTCGCCGCTGCTCTCGCTCGAGGGTAAAAGTCGCTCGCTGGGGCGTACCCAAGCGTCACTGAGAGGACGCAATAGAATGAAAGCCCGGCATACGCAGCCGCATATCTGGGATCGATCTCCATCGCTTGCTCGCAGAGCGCAATCGCTTGGCGAAATGCTTCGGGCGACGTTTTGGACATAGCGTGCCGCGCCATCAAGACCAGCTTGTAGGCTTCGTTATTCTGCGTGGGGCGCTTTCGGATCCTCCTTTTCTCATCGCTACTGAGCTGCAATCGGAGTTTCTCGGCTATCTCGGTCGTCAACTCCTCCTGCAAGGCAATCAGGTCCGTCATCTTCTTGTTGTAACGTCCGCCCCAGAGTCGAGCCTGCCGCTCGACATCCACCAACTCGACCGATATCGTCAGGTCTTCCCCCCTTTGTACCATCCGTCCTGCCAGCACAGCTCTTACTCCCAACTCGCTCCCGACTTTCAGAGGATCTACTCCTGGCCCACGATGACGGAACGCCACCGCCTGTGGGACAATGCGGATCTTCCTAAGCTGGGCCAAAGCGTTCATCAATGTCTCGGCAATCCCGTCACTTAAGTATTCCTTCTCTGGGTCCCCACTCGCATTTTCGAGCGGCAGAATCAACAGCGAATCGATCGCCTTGCTCTGCTTTCCCGTCGAAGACTTCTCCTTGCTCTCCGTCGGTCTCGGAGAACCGCCCACTGCAGGGTGCACCCCCGCAGGCGGCGAAACAGAATGTAGCTGTCCGAGGTCCCGCCTCAGCCGCTGCAAGTCCGTCCGCAACTCAACCGCCGACTGGCAGCGCAGAGTGCGGTCCTTCTCCAGCGCCTTGTTCAGGATCCGCTCTAGCTCCTGCGGCAGATCCGGATTCAGCCGTACCGGCGATGAAGGAGCCTTATTCAAAATCGCCTCAAAGATCATCCCCGAGGTGGTCCCCGAAAACGCCTGCCTTCCCGTGGCCGCCTCATACAACACGATTCCCAGGGAGAACAGGTCTGTCCGCGAATCCACCTCTTCACCCCGCACCTGCTCGGGTGACATGTAGGCGACCGTTCCGAGCGCCACGCCAGGACTCGTCAGGTGCGGATCTTGATCTTCGGTGGTCGATTCTGCCCTCGCCGCAACCGCACGAGGCATCTGCTTGGCAAGCCCGAAGTCCAGAATCTTTGCTTGGCCTCGCTCAGTAATGAAGATGTTGGCTGGCTTGATGTCCCGATGGACGATGCCTTTGGCATGCGCCGTGGCCAGCGCTTCTGCAATCTGCGTGCCTAGATCCAGCAATGTTTCGAGAG
Organism: Candidatus Acidiferrales bacterium; assembly: GCA_030037525.1. Lineage (GTDB taxonomy): Bacteria > Acidobacteriota > Terriglobia > Acidiferrales > UBA7541 > Palsa-295. The sequence goes on from JASHRC010000262.1 coordinate 28,191, forward strand.
GCAGTGGTTTCCCGCCGATGCGCTGCCTGAGCGTTTGCCCTTCAAGCAGCTCCATCGCGATGAAACGTTGGCTGTCGTGCTCGCCGATTTCATAGACTGTACAGATGTTGGGATGATTCAGTGCAGCAGCAGCACGCGCCTCGCGCAGGAGGCGTTCCAGGGATTGTTTGTCGCTTGAGACTTCATTTGGAAGGAACTTTAGCGCGACGGTCCGACCAAGAGTGGTGTCCTCGGCCTTGTAGACCACACCCATCCCACCGTCGCCAAGTTTCTCGATGATCCGATAATGCGACACGACTTGGCCGATCATCGTTGACATCATTTCCCCGTCGGTGTGAGTCCGTAGGGGCCGAGTTTGGTGCCTGACGCAATGCTCATCACTTTGTCCCCGTCGGCACGAGGCGCTTCAATTCTTCGGTCCAGTTCAGCACGACGTTGATTTGCGTAGGCGCTGCCTGCTCCTGTCCAATGAGTTTCACCATCAGGAACCTCTGGCCATCTGCGAACACATCATAATTGGGGTGGGTGCCCCCAGACAGCACGTACCGTCCCTCAAACAGCATCTTCGGCTTGCCTGCGGAGAAACTGGGCTGGGTCGTTATGTCCACCGCCATCATCTTGTCCCCGCCGCGATAGAACAATTCCCGTCCGTTGCGGTTCCACACCGGCTCGTTGCCGCCATCGGTGGAGATTAGGTACTTGCCGCCCGGGCCGGGGTACGGTTGCACGTAAACCTCCTGGCGGCCCGATTCATCTGATACGTATGCCAGCCAGCGCCCGTCTGGGGAAAACTGGGGCGCGGCCTCATAGGCGGGCGTCTTGAGGAAGGGCTGCGCCTTTCGGTCGCTGAGTTGCAGCACCCAGATGTCAGCTGCCGTCGTGGGAGCGACTTCCACGAAGGCAAGCAGTTGGCCGTTCGGGGACCAGGACAACGGAACCTGTATGCGCTCGCTGGTTGTCAACCGCTCAAGCCCGCCGCTGCCGTCGGCTAATTGCCAGAAAATGTTCTGCGAGCCTTCCTTGTTCGACATAAACGCGATCCGCTTGCCGTCTGGCGTCCAGGTCGGGTAGGTGTTACTGCCTCCCTCAAATGTGAAGCGGGTGAGCGTATCTCGAGCAGGGTCATAGAGCCAAACTTGACCTCCGCTGACAACAGCTACGCGACGACCGTCGGGGGAGAGGCGCGGGTAACCGTAGTTGCCCGCAGGGGCGGCCACGGGTTGCTCTGTTCCATTGCGACTGACCCACACCAGCCTGCTTTGCGACGCTTCAGGATTCCCCGAAACATAGACCAGCGATCCCGTAGAGGAGACGCTGTACTGAGCGCCCGTCGCGCCGACACCGTGCCGGACGTCCTTCACGACGGACACTGGTGTTCCCGTCACCTCCAGCCGCTGCGGATCAAACGGCACGGCCATCAGGTTGCCCGCTTGTGCGTAGATCAGGTGTCCGGAGGATGCGTAGCTGGGACTGCTCCCTCCCGGAATCAGAGTCCTCCGTTCGCCCGTTCCGATGGGCTGCACTTCGACGCCCGATAAGCCGTCAAAAACGACCGCCTTGCCGCCCGGCAAGAATTCCGGCCAGCCCTGGCCAACCTCACCCTTCTCAAGATGAGTCAATGGCCGGTGCGCGCTTCCCCCGTCTGACACCTGTTCGAGAGCTCCTGCGTAGTCTGCGTAGACGATCATGCCCTGATTGCTCCAGCTTGCTCCAGGTCCCGGGGGATTCACACCATCCACCAAGGTTTGCGCCGCCACTCCGCTCACAGAGATCTTCTTTAGTTTTCCTTCGGCAAAGAAACCCAGCCACTGCCCATCGGGAGAAAAGAAGGGGCTGACGGCCCCCTGCGTGCCGGGAAGGGGCTTGGCCTCCAGGCTATCCATCGCTCGCAGATAAATCTGCTGCACGCCGCCACCCTCGGTCGTCGCGACATAGGCGAGTTGGCGCCCGTCAGGAGACAGGGCCAGAGCCAACCGATCCAGTCCCGCTAGCCGCTGTCCCACCGGAAGGTCTATCACAGTGCGAGTGACGGGCTGTGGCGGCGTGGGCTTCAGAATCCAGACGGCGACACCGACGACAGCAGCCAGTGCCAACGCACCCGCAACTGCCGAGGCGAGCCGCCATGGCTTGGCCGGGCGTGCGGCTGCGCCGGTCAACGGGGTTCCTTCTGGTGCACCCGACTGAACTTCGTCGAGGGAGATGCGGGCGTCACCAATGTCCCTCAACCGCTGCTTGGGATCTTTCTGCAAGCATCGCTGCAAGAGCACACGCACCCGCATCGGCATAGCCGTGGGTAGCTGAGACCAATCCGGTTCAGCACGAATCACAGCGGCAAGCGCGTCGGTCACAGATTCGCCCTGAAATGCCTGCTTTCCTGTGAGCATTTCATACAGCACGCACCCGAACGCCCAAATAT
>JASHRC010000263.1 GCA_030037525.1 Candidatus Acidiferrales bacterium
ATTTCTGTTCAGCAATGTTCGGCCGCTCTCCTCAACACTCTCGTTGCTGGTGGGCCTCGGTGGATTTTCCTGGTTCGTGTACTGGAGCTTCGCCCAGCACGGCCGCTGGCTAAGCTTCGTGATTCCCGCAGGCACGCTGGTCGCCAACTACGCCGCGATCACTAGCTATCGAATGATTTTCGAAGAGCGCCAAAAGCGACGACTCCGCAAGAGCTTCGCGCAGTATCTTTCTCCCGGTGTGATTGCCCTCATCGAGCGGGATCCGCAAAAGTACATTCGGCCCGGCGGAGAGTCCAAAGAACTCACCGTCCTGTTCAGCGACATTCGCGGCTTCACCACCATCTCCGAAGCTCTTACGCCCGATGAGCTTGTCCGTTTGCTCAACGAATATCTGGGCGCGATGACCGAAATCATCTTCTCGACCAACGGCACGCTCGACAAATACATCGGCGACGCGATCATGGCGTTCTGGGGCTCGCCCTATCCACAGACCGACCACGCCTACCAAGGCTGCCTCTGCGCGCTCGAAATGGTTCGCGGCCTGGCCCAGCTCAACGCCAAATGGGAAGCGGAAGGCCGCTGCCCCCTCTCGATCGGCGTCGGCCTCAACACCGGTCGCGTCAATGTCGGCAACATGGGTTCGGCGAAACGCCTGGCCTGGACCGTCATGGGCGACAACGTCAACCTCGCCTCGCGCCTGGAAGGCATCACCAAGGAATATCAAACGCAAATCGTGACGAGCGAAAACACGTATCGGCAGGTCGCGGACAAATTCGTTTTTCGGGAGCTGGACAAAATCAGGGTCAAGGGAAAGCACCAGCCCGTGACGATTTATGAGCTGTTGGATGTGATCTCCCAGCGGCACCAACATGAAGCGCTGCTTGCCGAATTCGATTACGCCATGGACGCCTACCGCGCACAGGACTGGCCCCAGGCCGCCGAGCGGTTCGGCCAGATGCTGGCCGCCTACCCCGACGACGGTCCCACCCGGTTGTTCTTGCAGCGCACCTTGGAATTTATGGAAAACGCCCCGGAGCCTGACTGGGACGGCGTCTACGTCATGAAGAGCAAATAAGGTGAAGCCGGTCACTCCCCGCGTCGGAGCCCGGAAAGCACCAGTTTCCCCTTCACTTCCTTCTGTTTGGTCCAATCATGGTAGGTGTGGCACTCCGAGCAGTCCCAGCGAGCGGCATCGGTCCCCGAATGATGGCACTTCTGGCAGGTCGAAATCCTTGGCAGCAAAATGTCCGCCGTCTCGCGGCTAGTCGGAGCGCCCGGATGGCACTCGGTGCATCCGAGCATTTGATGCCGCTGGTGATTGAAATCCGCGTGCGGCATCCAGCGCGCCGGAATGTTCGATTTCGCAAGCGTCGGCAGGCCGCCGTCGGGCGCGAGCGTGAGCGCATGGCACTGCTTGCAGGTTTTCCTCCAGAGCAGCTGTTCGGACATGCTCACACGCTCGTGAACCCACTCGTCGGGCGTCCGCACGACCACCCGGACCGGCACCGGCTTCTGCGGCAGGGTGCGCTCCGGGCCGGGCTCGCGCAATTCCTGGGGATGGGTGGCGATGTACTGCTGAAACTTCTTGAGGAGAAATGCGCGAATCACTTGCGGCGTATCGTGCGGAACGCTTTCGGTGAATCGCTCGTCGAACTGGAGTCCGTGGCATAGGGCGCAATGCGCGGCGTAGGTTACCGGCGCCATGTAAGCGCTCGCCGCAATGGCGACCGGCAGAAGAGACTTCTCCGCGATGGCCACTGGCATTCGGGCCGCCGAACCAAATCGCAGCGGTTCGGTAGAGGTCGGCGGCCGGTGGCAATCGTGGCAATCCATTTGGACCGGCCCGTTTGGCCCGGCCAGGTTGGGCTTGAGGTGCACTCGGTGATTGAGCTGGATCGTTCCGGGATCGACCGCACCGGGTCTCAGCGCGGCAAACTCAGGATGCCCGGCGCTCGAGAACGAGTGAATGGTCCGAACGAAGTTGCTTGGCGCGCCCAGGGTCCGCAGACTCGCATGACATTGGGTGCAACTCCGATCCGACGCCACCGCCAAGAGCTTTCGCCCCTGATGCTCCTCATGGCAGGATGCGCAATGCGGCGCGAAGCTCTGATTGGCATGATGGATGGGCCCGTCGTGACACGCAAGGCAAGCCGGGTCGTCGACCTTTGCGCGCAAAGTGCCCGCTCTTTTCAAATGGCAAGCGTCGCACTTGGCCGCGAGCACCGCGTGCGCCGACGAGAGCCTTCCTGCGCTGTAGACACGCGGATTTCCTGTCGCTCCGTGCCAGGCGATCCACAGCACCGCCCCGACCGGCGCGGCAACCGACAGCCAGAAGCGCCAGCGGCGAAAGCGATGCGGGCGCTTGAAGTAATTGAGGTCGATGCGCTGCGCCCGCTTTTTTGTGGTGCGCTCCTCGCCAGCCAAGAATCTGTCCCTCGCCCGTCAATACTTGAACGCCGTGATGGCGTGAACGCCGCCCAGCACCAGGAGCGCAAACGACAGTGGAATGTGCATCATCAGCCACCCGTGCAGCCAGTGATGGAGGCGCGACTCGCGCCGCAATTGCCGCTCCTCCTCGCAGATCGCTTCGAGCTTTCGCGTGGTCTCCTGCAGGTCGGCCGGAAGCAGCGTGCGCAATGCCTCAAACGCATTGCGGGCCCGGTCTCGGTGGCAAAGCGGTGCATGCCGTTTCCCTGGGTTCGTCAAAAACGGCCGCATTTCCCGCTCATAGAAACTCCGGAGCGGCGCCCCCTCCTCCTCCACCGCCACTCGCGAGTCGACCGCAAGCGATGATTGCGGTCGGTCCCCGTCGGCCACCGTGCGGCCTGCGAGATGGTCGGCGTCGGCCACCAGTTGTTCGCGCACGTGGCCGATTTCGTCGAAAATCGTCTCGCCGGGGACCTCGACCGTCATCACCTGGGGCACATAGTGTTGGAGAACAGCGCCGAAAATCCCGCTGGCGACCACCAGAACCACCAGCCCCATCAGCACGCTCGTCAGCGGCCCTCCGAATCGAAATCCCGCGTGATAGAAAATAATCGGCAAGCTCACGAGTCCCAGCCACAAGTGCCCGCGCATCCAGGATTGCGCGCGTCCCAGCCTCCAGACCGGCACTTTCTTTCGTGCCGCCAGTAGTCCCGCGAATACCATGAACGCCGACCCGATGATCCCAAAGGTCAATCCGATCGTACTCCCGCCGCGCGGTCCGGCCGGTGAGTCGGCCGCATAGGGGACGTACACCGCCGTGGCCACTCCCCAGATGACCAGCGATGCCGCAAGCCATTTTCGATGTGTGTGATCGATGCGCACGTCAGGCTTTTCGGGCTTGCCCCAGCAGTCCGGCAAAGAATGTGCGTGGATCGACGCGATGCGCCGCGTCGTGCGGGCAGGCATAGACGCAGCTCGGCTCGGCAAAATCCTTGCACAGGTCGCAGGAGGTGGCTTTCCGCTTCACCACCGCCTTCTTGCGTCCCGGGCGCTCCGGATCGTCTACCGTGACCTGGAAGGGATGCAGGTTGATGTTGCCGTAGGGGCAATTTTCGGCGCACAGCCCGCAGCCGATGCACCAGTCCTCGATGATCACCTCGAGCGAATTGCGCCGGCGAATCGATCCCACCGGGCATCCCACCATGCACAGGGGATCGAGACACTGCCGGCAGGAAGTTGCCACCAGATAATGATCGAAGCGCAATCCCTCCCGCACCAGCCGAGTAATTCCATCGTGCGCGTCGGCGCAAGCCCGCACGCAGGCATCGCATCGGGTGCAGCTGTCCAGATCGAGCAGCAGCAGGCTCTGCGCTTCCATCAACCCTTGCGTCAGGAAGCTTGCGAGCGGCACGCTTTCGAGCACCGAGAGCCGCTGCCGGTTCATCTGGGCGCGCTCTTGCTCGACGGCTTCGAGTTTTCGCCGGATGGCCGGGAACCGGTCGATCATCCGAGCGAAGTCCTCCGCGCTCATTCGGACCACTTCCACATGATCGAGAGCCGTGCAGGTGGCCGTGCGGACATCGCCTGCCAGCAGCCCCGTTTCACCGAAATAATCGCCGCGCGAGAGATAGGCCAGCACCAATTCGCCGCCCGGATGCTTCTCGGACACCTTCACGAATCCAATCCGCACCAGATAGAAGGCGTCGGCAGGATCACCCTGCCGGCAAATCACTTGGCCGGGCGCGTAGCGGACCAGTTCCACGCGGTCGCGCAGGTGTGAGATGAAATCGTCGGTCAGTTCCGCAAAGACTGGCACCGACCGCAAATGGCTATCGAGCGCCCGTCGCCGGTAGGATCGATCGAGCTCGGTGCGAAAATTCTTGTTGCGCTGGAGGATGTCCAGCACGTTGCGCAGCATTTCCAGCAAAGTGCAGTCGGTCTCCGCACGAACCGTGGCCGATCGCGGATACAGGCTCATGCAGGTCATTTCGCCGAACAGATCGCCGGGGCCGAGCTCGGCGACCGGATTGTCGTAGCTCAAATCCACCGGCGCATCGATGGGAATCCAGCGCTGGTCCGCTTCTTCCTCACGCCGGTCCTGCCGCCGCTCGGCAAGTCCGCTCGAGAGTTTGCCGATAAATCGCTTCAGGCCGCCTTCGGTCTTCACGTGCGCCATCGGCGTGGAGATCGAGACGCGCGCCCTGCCAGCGAGCAAGTAGAAGGCTGTCGATCCGTATTCGCCCTCGCGACAAATCACTTCTCCGGCGCGAAGACGCCGCCGCACGATGGCGCCTCGATTGAGGCTCAAGAAGGTTCCGGAAACTCCCTGGAAGACCGGCAGTTGCTGCAACTCTTCAGTCGAGACCTGCTCGAAATCGGGTCCCGAGCCGAGTGCTGTGGCCGTCGCTTGGCGATTGGTGAGCGCGCCCGTTGGGCAGCTGACCATGCACTCTCCGCAGGAAACGCAAGACGATTCCCCCATGGGCCGATCATCGTCAAAGGCGATTCCCGCGCTGGCCCCCTTGCCCACGCGCCCCAACACGAAGTTCTGCCGAATCTCGCTGCAGCCGCGGATGCACCGGTCGCACAGGATGCAGGCGT
>JASHRC010000264.1 GCA_030037525.1 Candidatus Acidiferrales bacterium
CGGCAAAATCAGGAAGGATGTATTACGTCGCACATTCACCGAGCAAGCTGTCCAGCAATGACGGGCGAGGAATTGGAGTGAGCGATGCCTTTACAGCCGACTCATCCGAAATCGCTCTGTACGCAACGATCCGACACCCCTTTTTCATGGCCGCCTTGCTTCGTACCCGCTCTTCGGGTGCGTGATGAGTGAAGACCAAGTCGCCAGCCTTGGCCTGTAAGTGGCAGGGGAAGCAGGTTTTCATGAACGTCTCGTCGCCAGGTTTACCATCTTTGATTCGGTGCCTCGTTCCGCCGCCACGTAGTCTCGGCGCCAAGCACTATCGCTCGGGTTTTTAGACCCGAACCATCTGGCTTGTGGGGGCTAACCGAGTTTACAGCAACTCTGCAACTGTCATGGATCTCAGGTCCCTAGACCTGAGGCTTTTCTGCGTTGGAAGACTACATCGTGAGCACGACGCGAAATTGCGCGTTCCCGCTCATCATCCGCGCGTAAGCTTCCGCTGCTTTTTCGAGTGGATACGTTTCGATCATGGGACGCACGCCGCTTAGCTCGGCGAATCGCAGCGTGTCTTCAGAATCCGTGGGAATTCCGGAAGGCCAGCCCTGAATGCGCTTCCGTCCGAAAATCAGAGGAATCGCCGATAGTTCGAGCGGCTCCGCAGGAGCGCCGACCACGATCAACACCCCGTTCACTCCCAGGCCGCCCGCAATCGAAGACATTGCCTTCGCACTCGGCGCCGTGGCGAGGATCGCGCGCGCACCGCCCAGTTTCTGCAACTCCACCACGGGATCAACGCTGGCGCTATCGATGTAAATGTGCGCGCCCAGCTTTTTCGCCAGCGCCGCATTTTCCGGTCCGCGGCCCACAGCCGCTACTCGATAGCCGAAATGTTTCGCGAACTGAATTCCGAGATGCCCGAGTCCGCCGATGCCTTGCACCGCGACAAGGTCGCTCGGCGTCGCGCCGCTATGGCGCAGAGCGTTGAACGTGGTGACTCCCGCGCACATCAGTGGCCCGGCCTCTGCCGCACCGAGAGATTCCGGCATTGCCGCCAACGCTTCCACGGGAGCAACCATGTACTCCTGATATCCGCCGTCATAACTGATGCCGCAGATCTTCAAGTTCGCACACGTCCCAAAATCGCCGCGCCTGCACGAAGGACACGTGCCATCCTGCCCGCCATGCCACCCGACTCCCACGCGTTGCCCCTTCTTCCACTGTGTGACCCCCACACCTAGTTCGTCGATCACGCCCGCCACTTCGTGCCCGGGGACACGCGGATACGCGATGCCGGGCAGGAGACCTTCCTTCGTGATCACGTCGCTATGGCACACGCCGCAGGCCTGAACCTTGATCCGCACTTGACCCGCCTCTGGATTGGGAATCTCGCGTTCGACGATCTCGAAATTTCCGCCGGGTTTAGAAATCTGCGCCGCTTTCATTGGCGCTACTCCAATTTTTGTACTTGCCATAGTTCGCTCCTTGATCTTCCGCCTCCAAAACGATGCGAGTGGCAGATGCGCAGACGCCTTGCCGGATCAACTGCTGGCCAGTGAGGCCACTTGTGAAGATTGGAGGCTGGGGCGACCCGCGTGGTTTCGAGTAAACTTCTCCTCAGGCGACTCGAGCTTTCGAATGGTTCCAAAGCATCGAGCCTCGCGCGTGGCAATGCTCGCGGCACAAAACTCAGCTCTTCAAGAGCCTCGAGCAATGAGCAAGATGAACTTTCGCATTCACATTGTCAAGCCAAGGATTCCAAGAGGAACCGGCTTCCAATTGGGAGCGAGGCCGAGAGCTTCGATCGAAGGCATAGTCCGAGCGAACTCCCCCTCTGCTGCGGCTCCGGCTTCTGGTGCATCGACGCCGCGTCTCCTTCGACTGCAAGCCGATCGGTTTGCTCTCGGGGTTGTTCCCTCTCCACTTGAGGGGGTTACTTGTGATAATCCAAATTTCTAAATGGGGGTCGGCTGGCCGAAGCCTAAACTGGTTGGGAGCCAAAGACGCACCTCGATCACTCCGCGGCTCCTGGGACCCTGGGAGGTGGACGGCAGGTTTGGAACTGGAAAATAGATGAAGACGAAGCAAGCAATATTGAGTTTGATTTGGGCGGTGGGAGTCCCGCTGGTTGCGGCTCATCCGTCCTTCGCCCATCATTCCCGCGCGATGTTCGACATGACCCAGAATGTTACGTATCGGGGCGTCGTAAAGGAGTATCGTTGGCAGAACCCACACAGCCACATCATCATCACGGTTGGACCTGACGCGAAGGACACCTCTACTGTCGGAACGTGGGATATCGAGGCTTCGAGCATTAACATCATGGTCGGTCAGGGCTGGAATCGGATGACGTACAAACCGGGTGACCCAATTACGGTCGTGGCGCACCCCATGAAGAATGGCTCCAAGGGTGCTTTGCTGTTCTATGCAATAAAGCCGGATGGCACGCGGTTGTACCGCGCCCAACATCGGTACGCTTCAGAAGCACAATAGCGCCACGCGCGCTCACAACCTCACCGGGCTAACGGTTGAGCAGACAAATAGACTCCTTCCTCCAGATTTTTCAAAAGATCGCCGATGGGTCCTCCAATGGCTCGATTGCACCGAGCCTCTGTGTGCAACCAACCTGCTCGAAGGGCGGATCGTGCTCGGCGAAGAGAGCCACTTGTTCCGCGAAAAAGTTAGGAGCCCGCCAGCTGCTGGCAAGAGAAAAATCGTGCTGGATCGGGCGAACGTCACCTATATCGCGCCGATGAGGTCCATGCTACTGATTCGCTCGCGGTGCGTGAGCTTCTTTTCGTCCAGCTTGTGAAGCCGAAAGTCTGCTCCCCTTCGTTTCAGTGCGCCGACCCGGGAGCGAGATGATCTTCGAGATATCGCGTCAAAAGACAATACAGATGATAGTGTGTTCCCGAGCCTTCCGATAGCGAATGCGTACGTCCGGGATATTCCATAAAATCGAATTGCTTTCCCAATTCGACGAGACGATTAATGAGCAACTCGGTGCCCTGGTAGTGCACATTGTCGTCGCCTTCGCTGTGCACGATCAAAAGGTGGCCGCGCAGCCCCTCCGCATAATTGATGGCCGACGATGCCTGGTAACCGACGGTATTGTCCTGGGGCAAGCCCATATACCGTTCCTGGTAAATCGAATCATACAGGCGCTGGTCGGGAACGGGCGCGACGCTCATTCCCACCTTGTAGAGCTCGGGCGAGCGAAACATCAAATTCAGCGTATTCGTCCCACCGCCGCTCCATCCCCAAACCGCAACACGCGCCGCATCGACAAACGGATACATCTCCTCGAATTTGCGCAAGGCGGCGGCCTGCTCCCTCGACGATAGGACGCCAACCTCGCCATACACGATTTTGCGCCACTCGCGGCCTCGCGGTGCAGGCGTCCCATGATTGTCAAAACTCACCACGAGGTAGCCTTCATTCGCGATGAACCGGTGCCACAAGGCATCCTCTTCACCCCAGCGATTCGCGACCGTCTGCCCCGCCGGCTCGCCATAGACGTAGACCAGAACCGGATATTTCTTCCCCGAATCGAAATTCTTGGGCTTGATCATCCACGCGTCCAGAACGGTCTCGCCGCCGATATCGACCTTGAAATACTCGGTTGGCTGTGTGATCAGATCCGCAAGCTTCGCGTGCAGTGCGGCATTATCTTGCAGTACGCGATCAACGTGATGGTCCGGAAAATGCAAGAGCTCGGTTGTGGTCGGGGTGTCGATTGTCGAATAGCGATGAAACGCCCAGTGAAAGTCCGGCGAGATATCGTAGCTGTGCGAGCCAGGTTCGTTTGCGGGGGTGACGCGCTCGGCGGCGCCGGTTCCATCGAGTTTGCTGCGATACAGATAACGCTCCGTCGCACTCTCCGGCGAGGCGATGTAATAGATCGACTGTTCGGCGGGATCCACGCGGACGACTTGGACGACATCGAAAGCACCTGGAGTGGCGACATGCTCTTCTTTTCCATCGCGCGATATCACATAGACGTGTCGCCAGCCATCCTTTTCGGTCACCCACAAAAAGTCTTCCCCTCCACGCAACCACTGGAGGTCGTCGACTACGTCGACCCAGGCTTTGTCGTGCTCGGTGTGAACGATCGAGACTGCGCCTGTGTTCGCATCCGCCAGTACGACATCATTCTGGTTCTGAGGGCGGTTCAAGTGCTGCATCACGAGTGAATCGGAATTGCCGGCCCAGTCCATGCGCGCAATGTAACTCTTCTCCGGATCGCCGGTGATATCCATCCACTTCGTTTCACCGCCTGTCGAAGGCACAACGCCAATCCGCACCAGGGAATTGGGGGTGCCGGGTTCCGGGTAGGGAATGGCTTTCACCAGCGGGTACGCGCCAAACTGCGGATACGGGATGCGCGTCACGACGTCGTAGGGTGCGCCCAGGTCATAAATTAACGCGTAATTCTTCACCGTACCCGTATTGAATTGCCAGTACGCGATGCGCTTGCCGTCCGGACTCCAACGGTAGGCATTGCGGACGTCGAGTTCTTCCTCGTACACCCAATCCGAGGTGCCGTTGATGATGGTTTGTGAACCGTCCTGCGTGAGTTGCGTGACGGCGTCGGTCTGCGCGTCCTCGACATAGAGGTTGTTGTTGTGAACGTAGGCCACCTTCGATCCATCCGGCGAGAAGGTGGCAAACATCAGCGTGGCGGGTTCGGCATCGCCGCCAAGTTTGCGCAGCGTTCTCGCGCGCCGATCAAAAACCCAGTAATCGCCTCGCGTGTTCTGCCGCCATACCCGTTTCGAATTTGTGTAGACAAGCAGCCGGTTCATGTCCGAAGACCAATCGTAGCCATCGATTTCGAGCGGCTCCTTCGCGCCCGGCGGGACTAGGTCCGACGCGGAGATCAGAACGTCGCGTTTTCCTGTGGCGGTGTCATAGCGAATGATGTCTCGCCCACCCTGGCCCGCCGGCGAGGGCTCGACCGTCGTGTAGGCGTCTCCGCGGTTTAACCAACGCGCGGGACCAAACGGGCGCGCCGAGTAAGCGTCCTTCAAGAACGCATCGCGCAAAAACTGATTTTGCTCGACAGGCTGCTGTGAATTTGCGCGTACAGCCAGCCACGAAAGAGCCGCCACGCAGACAAGAACAACCGAAATCGCTCGAGTGAGCCGACTGGAATGCCAGGAGTTGCGGCCGGAGCTGGGAAAATTCACTGCGAGGACCTCCATGCGCCGCATGCCCGATCCTCCGTTCTCACCTTGACCTCCACTGGAGAACTTGGCGCTGCGCCATCAGCGTATCCGCTAAAGCGCAGATCTCCAACAAGCGGCGCCAGTCTATCGCAAGAAGGCGGCTGAAGCAGCAGGAGGTCGCGATTAAAAGGGGCGCACGCAGGGTAATCGTCCAAGTTGACCCGACAAAAGTAATTTGTCCGATTTGGCTTACGAGGAGTTCAGAAGAACAAAAAGTCGCCCACCGACTCTGAGTTTTCGGTCCTCGTTTCTGTGACCGCGAGGCCCGATTAAGGAGTTAACAGTGCGACCATGGGTGCGTTCAGGAATGACTCAGCGGGCGCGGTTTCAAAGAAGACCACGCGCGGTCCCGCGCTGGTAGCGGCCCACACCACCGTCACGTAGACCATGGGCTTCCACCCCGGACCGACGCAAACGCCGGCACAAAAGGCTCCTAGGCCTATAAACTCCTCGGCCGTGCCGGTCACCACAAAGCTGCCCTCGTTCAGCGTGATCTTTCGACTACCCTCATCAAAACTTTGTATCCGAACAATTCCTGCGGCCAGGGCCATTTCACCGGTAGTGTTAGAGACGAAATCGCTCTTCGCCCAAGTGACTGGCCGAATAGAAAGCCTCACGGGCGGCTTTTCACCATTCTGCCCCACAGGCGAAGCCGGAGTGCATTCAAATGCTCCGTGAGCTGTCGGGACGGGGCGCATAGACAGGTGGTCCTGAATACGGCCGAAACCGACAGGCGCATGCTAGCCGCCGGCCGTGGTACGACTTCCTGAGTCACATTCATCAGCGGTGTTCCTGAATTTCCAGCATCTCCTCCACGGAAGTCCCTGTTTCCGGGACGGTTTCCCGCGCGTACTTGAGAATCCATGCCATCGAAAGCGAGAACAGCGTGAGGAAGATGAATGTGATGAAGCCAATCGCATAGCCCGCGGCGCCGAGGTTACGTACAGCAAAGGCCATCACGGGCGGAATCACGAAGCCACCGAACGCCCCGAATCCGCCCACCCAGCCGGCGGCGCCACCGACTGCTTGCGGTACTGCTTGAGGAACGATCTTGAATACGGCCGCATTGCAGATCCCCATTCCAAAGGCCATCAGAATCTCGCCCGGAACGGAGAGTTCAAACTTTTCAGAGCTGGTCATAACCAAGGCACCAACGAGCGCAATAAGAAGCGCTAGAATCGCAGTGTTTTCGCCACCCTCCTGCAATTGGTCGGAGAGCACGCCGCCCGCGACGCGGATCAGCGACGCGACAATCGAGAATACCGCGGTAAGCATCAAAGCATGCTCCACGCTGACGCCGAAGAAAGAGGTCCAATAGATGGGCAACCAGGCGGTCAATGCCATGAAACCGCCGAAGGTTGTGAAGTAGATCCAGACGAGCGCCCACGTCCGCCACACCCGAGCTGAGATCCGCAGGCTGTCCTTCAGATTTCCGGTCGGGAAAAGATCCTGTCCCAATGCATGTGCGCGGGCCCTCGCGTCGACGGGCGCCAGACCCTTCTTGAGGAGTTGGAAGTAAGGGCTGCTTCGTCCGAATAGTGCATAGAAAACCGTCCCAGTGGCGAGAATGCACAGCCAGGCAACGTAAGACCACGCTAAGCCGAACTTGCGCAGCGCAAATGGAACAAGCAACAAGAAGATGCCCGGCGCAACGTTGCCGACTCCGGCGAAGATGGCGAGAGCTCGGCCCTGTTTTCGCTGCGGAAACCAGTAAGAGACCTGACTGATGCCGACAGAGAATGTCGCGATTCCGCACCCGCTCAAGACGCCCAGGGCCATCAGCAGCGGATAGCTTGCCAGGCTGAGATGGGCGGGATAAAGGAAGCGAGCGACTAGAGTCAGACCGACCATGCCAACCACCGAAAGGCTCAACAGCACAAGAAACGGTTTTCGGCCTCCGGTCGTGTCCACCCACGCCGAAAATGGAATGCGCAGCAGCGAACCTGAAAGCGAGGGCACTGCCACCAAAAATCCAAGCGCCAGAGGGCCGAGCCCCATGACTTGCTGGAATCGATTGGCGGACGGTCCAAAAAGAGCGACCGCGGCAAAACCAACGAAGAAGCCGACCGTTGCACTCCAGAGCGCCTTCCCGGATGAGCTTGTGATAGGGTCCATTTCTTGCTCCTCTTAGCGCCTTCTATCCTCCTCCGCAGCGCTTTCTATCGCGATCCCATAATCTCAAAAACGCCAATTCGTCTCGATGTAGGCAAATTGGCCGTTGGGGTCCTGCGGGGTAAATGCTTGTGATTACGGCCTTACCCCAAGCGTATCCGTAATAGAGCTCGATCAAGAAGGTACGCGTTACCTGCGTTTCGGCTGGCGAGGCGCAACGCGTGTTCATGACACTTCCTCAGGAGAGCGATACCAGCGCACGACCTGGCTCTTTCGCCAGAAGTATGGGTTCGGCGCGACGAGGATGTGCACAAGCCGCGTGAATGGCGCCAGGCCGATCAAGACGTATGCCATCACGATGTGAAACTTTACGATCAGCGGTGTTGCGGTGATGAAACCGAGATCCGGGTTGAGCTTAACGAGCGACCAGAGGTACGGTGCGAGGGCAGC
>JASHRC010000265.1 GCA_030037525.1 Candidatus Acidiferrales bacterium
TGCCTTTTCCGTTCGTGGATTAAATCCGGGGTATCCGCCTTCGGCAGGTGGAACACCTTTCCAAAACTTGATCGCAAGCATTTTACCGGCCATAACTCTTCTCCTTTCTCCGTGAGCGTCTGCATGAGGCTGTGTTAGTCAAGAGGAATTCCTGACAGTTCGGGAGTGCTGAGCCAGTTCTTATTGGAGTTCCAGTCCGTTGCATGTCAACGCGAACCAGATTGACAGTCTCCCGAGATGGAAGATTATGCGACGAAAAACGATTTGGATTTACTCGGAAGGCCTCGGGTATGTGAGTCTGCTCGTCTAGGGGGCAAAACGGAAATTCCCGTTGACAAGCAAATCGGATAGGGCGTAGACGTTGACTCAATCTAGGCGCTCTCGCGGGGGGCAGGAGCCCATCTGATATGGATCCCCTGAAACACGTTTCGACTGACATTGTGCGGCAGCGAGTACGCGTGTCGCATGACACGATGAAGGGGTTGTTCGGCCCACTCGTTTCGCAATCTAAGAGCGAGAGAACACTCACCGCAAATTTCGAGTACGGAAATCTAGGGGCCATGCCGCTTTGCCGGCTGCGCTCGGGAGGCTGGATGAGGCTCGTGCGAAGGGAGTCGGCAGGTCGAGCCAGCGACTCGGACTTTGTAAAGGTGTCCCTCCGGCTCCGCGGTACCAGCTACAACGAGCAACGCGGCCTGTTCCCTTTTGATGACACGAGCGTTCCCTCCTGTGCGAGACAGAATTCTACACATACACAATTGCCCGACGCACGATAGACAACAGGTGGGAGGTGACGCATGGCAACGATTCTCCGGATGCTGGAGGGTTTGCGCGTTTTCTTGCTGGTCGCACTCCTTTTGACGGCCGCTTCGGTTGGCCGCATGGAAGCTCAGGTGTCTACGGCGACCATCTCGGGCACGGTGACCGACAGTTCGGGGGGAGTGCTCGTCGGTGCTAACGTGCAGGCAAAGAACCTCGCGACGAATTTGTTGCAGTCTACGGTGGCGGACACCCAAGGACGCTACAGGATACCCGATTTGCCCGTTGGCAGTTACGACGTGCAGGCTTCGATGATGGGCTTTCGAACACTGGTGCGCCAGGGACTTACGCTGACCGTCGGCGCGAATCCCGTCGTCGACTTCGCGCTATCCGTTGGGCAAGTAGCACAGACCGTCAGCGTCCAAGCGCAAGTCTCGCAAGTCGAGATACAGACGGCATCCGTGTCTTCTCTGGTCAACACGCAGCAGATGAGCGACTTGCCCTTGAACGGCCGGAATTTCCAGCAACTGATTACGCTGGCACCCGGTGTTTCGACCGTGCCCCAAAGCTCCGCGGAGGTAGGTATCTCGGGAACTTTTTATGGCAGTGGGGCAACCTACTCGGTCTCCGGATCGAGGCCCGTTGGAGAAGCGTTCCTGCTGGACAACCAGGATCTGGAAGGCTTCTGGAACAAAGGAGCGGGCGTGTCCGTGACCGGCAATTCGCTGGGGGTCGAAGCGATCGCGGAATTCCAGTTGCTGACCAATACGTACAGCGCGCAATTCGGGGGAACTGGTGCGGCCATGAACGCTGTGAGCAAGTCCGGAACGAATGCGCTGCACGGTTCCGCGTATGAATATGTGCGCAACAGCGCACTCGATGCGAAGACTATTTTCGATAAGCTAACGGCTCCAATTCCTGCTTTTAGCAGAAACCAGTTTGGTGGCAGCTTGGGCGGCCCGTTCAAGAAAGATAAGGCCTTCTTTTTCGTGAACTACGAGGGCCTTCGTTCATCCCAGGGTTTCACAGGAAACGAGTATGTTCCCGATACCCTATCGCGGCAAGCAATCGTGCCCTGTAATCTTGTCTCCGGGCAGACACCGGCCACTTGCGCAAATGGGCAACGGATCGACCTCACTTCCTTGCCTCCCGGCAATCCCAACAGAGTCACTGCCGCGGAGTTGGCGACCGTGGCTCCATATCTGGCGATCTGGCCTACGACAACTGGCGCGGAATTGAACACTCCGACCGGACCGGCTGGCGGACTGTTCCCCGGATATCCCAGTGGCGCAGCCCTGTTCACTGACGTTGCAAGCCAGATCATTGATCAGAACTATGTCCTCGCGCGCGTGGACTACACTCTCGGATCGAAGGATTCCGTTTTCGGCCGGTACGTGTCCGACACGGCCTACCAGTTCATACCGTTCCCTCTCTCGGCCTTGCCGAATTGGCCGGAGGTGGACAACGCCGGCGATCAGTTCTTCACTCTAGAAGAGAGACACCTGATTTCAGCTACGGCGGTTAACGAGGTTCGTTTCAGCTTCACCCGGCTCAACGAACGCGCCAATGAGGGCGCCCTCACCAGCCCAGCCACCGATCCGATGCAGTTCTACCTACAGCCGCCTGCGGTGCCGGGCTATATTCCGGGGCAGCGCGAAGACGGTAGCATCATCATATCCGGCGGCGTTTCTCCCATCGGTGCGGGCACTGTGACGAGGTTCATCACGAAACAGACCAAGTTCATCGGTGGCGACGATCTCTTTTGGAGCCAGGGGGCCCATAGCCTCAAGGTCGGCATCTCCATCGCCAGAGTTCAAAGCGCCGCTGCTTCGGGCACGGGGGGCGGGAATTACAATTTCTCGAGCCTGATCGGTTTCCTTCAGGCCAACCCTTCTCTCTTGATCGGACAGGCAACCCCCGGGCCGGGTGTCATTCGGATTCGCTATTACCGCGAGATCGACTACGCCCCTTATGTCGAGGACGATTGGAAGATCCGCTCAAACCTAACGCTCAATCTCGGCCTGCGGTATGATTTTGGGACCGACCCGGTGTGCGTAACCGTTGTCTGCACGAACCTTCTCGATCCGCTGTCTTCGCCGACATTTGTGCAGGTCCACCACGTTACTCAGGCGAACGCGAACGCGCTCAATTTCGATCCGCGGATTGGTTTGGCCTGGGACCCGTTCTCGGATCACAAGACCTCGGTCCGCGCGGGCTTCGGAATCTTCCATGAACAGCTGGCTGCTCGGACGTTCGGGACCGCTTACAGTCTGACTCCGCCGTCTGTAACTGAGGTAGTCCCCGCCTTTGTCCCGTTTTCCATTGCGTTCCCTTCCGTGGCCGTTGCGGTTGAGAGCGCGCCGCCTGCCGTGGAATATGGAATCGACTATCGGGCGAACGTTTCCCCTTATCAGATGCAGTACAACCTCACCGTTCAGCATGACCTCGGGCACGGCATGACCGCATCTATCGGTTATGTGGGCGCGCAAGGCGTCCATCTATATTCCCAGCGGAATCAGGATACTCCGGCCGTAGTAGGCGGCCCGAGTACCTGCACGAGTCCGTCTTGCTTTTTTTTGGGTCCCGTACCGAACCCCAATTTCCTCTCCATAAACAACACGGCCCCAACCAGCCATTCGACCTACAACTCCCTGCAGGCGAGCCTCAACCGCCAGATCAGCCGCAACCTAGTTGGACAAGTGTCCTACACGTACTCGAGATGCATTGACGACGGCTCGGGTAGTTCCGGCCTCGAGCAGGCCACTGAGGAAGTGACGGACGTGTACAACCAGGGCTACGACCGCGGGCCCTGTACTTTCAATACGACCCATGCCTTGCGGGTCAATGGCTTGTATCACTTGCCGTTCACAGGGAACAGGCTCGTGGAGGGCTGGGAGGTGAGCCCGATCTTGACTGTCAACTCGGGCCTTCCCGTAAATGTCTACAACGGGCTGGACCCGCAGGAGTCGAATACGGGTGGCTTGACCGGGGATCGCCCGGACTATTCCGGCGCGGCGGGATGCCATCCGTATCAGATCTTGAATACTGTCAACCGCGCCCAGGAAACCGTGCAGTGGTTCAATCCTGCGTGCTACACGCTGCAACCATTCGGGACGCTCGGCAACGTCGGGAGAGATTCGCTGTACGGGCCGAATTTCGTGAATCTCGACTTCTCGATTATCAAAGACACAACGGTGACGGAGAAACTGAGCGCCCAGTTTCGTGCAGAGTTCTTCAATATTATCAATCACACGAATCTGGGCCAACCCGCCACCGGTCTCTACACCGGGTCGGTTTACGCCCCAGCCTCGATCTTGACGAGTGCGACCGCCGGCCAAATAACGACTACGTCAGGACCCTCGCGCCAGATTCAATTTGCAGTGAAGTTAATCTTCTGAACAGTACCGACGTGCGATTAGGGGACAGACGTCGCCAAACAAATTAAGGGCGAGGTAGCGGACTCTCGTGCGCAGGAGCACCATGATTCTCTGGTTCGGGAAAGAGTTTCGGAGCGTACGGCGTGTTCGCCGTGGCAGGCTGCGCGGCTTCTACTCGAACATGAAGGAATTTCGAGTAATCGCGGCCAATCCATCACGGGAGGAGCACAGTGACAGCTAAGGGATTCGAGTATCTGTTTCGAGAGCCGTATGGAGCGCCGGCAGATCGCGGTGCCCCGCCGCCCGTTTATAGCCGAACCATCGAGAACGGGATGATCGTCGAGCGTAATGTGGCCGTGCGAATGCGCGATGGAGTTGAGCTTTTTGCCGACGTGTTGCGCCCCGCTGACGAAAAGCCCGCGCCACCGCTTGTCGGTTGGACTCCCTATGGCAAGCACCAGAATGGGAGTGGGATCTTCGACGCGAACCCCTCCTCCGAAGTCAAGCGGGGCTCAGTTTCGAAATACGCCACATTTGAAGGGTTGGACCCCGCCTATTGGGTGCCACGGGGTTACGCCATCGTCAACGTAGATCTTCGGGGTATGTACTACTCGAAGGGAGACGCCACGTTCGTGTCGCCCGAGGAAGCAGAAGACTTCTACGACCTCATCGAGTGGGCGGGCACGCAGCCGTGGAGTAACGGCAAGGTTGGTCTCTCCGGTGTTTCATACCTGGCCGTTACACAGTGGAGAGTCGCAGAACTTCACCCGCCTCATCTCGCCGCCATCAACCCGTGGGAAGGCTGGACGGACACTTATCGCGAGATAGCCTTCCACGGAGGGATTCCGGATACGTGGTTCTGGTTGCGTCGGATCGCAGATAGCTGGGGCTGCAGCACGACGCGCATTGAAGACATTGTCACAGAGACGCAAAAGCACCCACTGTTTGACGCTTTCTGGGCTTCGAAGGCCGCGAATCTATCCAAGGTGGAAGTGCCGGCATATGTGGTCGCGTGCTGGGCGGATCAGGGCCTGCACGAACGCGGGACCCTCGAAGGCTTCAAGCAAATCTCCTCGAAACAGAAGTGGCTTGAGATTCACGGAAGGAAGAAATGGGCCTATTACTACGCGCCGGAGTGCGTCGAACGGCTGCGGGAATTCTTCGATCAGTTCCTCAAGGGGACATCTTCTTCCGTAGCGAAGTGGCCAAAAGTCCGTTTAGAACTTCGCGAGAAGTACTTCGTAGGAAAAATGATCGGTGAGAACGAGTGGCCGATCACGCGAACGAGGTACACGAAGCTGTATCTCGATGCGAAGAGCGGTGCGCTGAGTCAACGGGCAGTTGGGAAGGCGGCTTCGTGCTCATACAACGCAGTCGCGGGCGGGCCAGGAGCTCACCGAGCCGAATTTGAGTACACGTTCGACAAGCCGACTGATCTCATCGGTCACATGAAATTGAAAGTTTTCATGGAAGCGGATGGTGCCGACGACATGGACGTGTTTGTCGGTGTCTATAAATTTGATGCCAAGGGCAAGTTCGTGCCTTTGGCCTTCTACTCGTTCTTCAACGATGGGCCTGTCGCGCTCGGTTGGCTGCGAGCGTCGCATCGCGAGCTCGACAAGGCAAAGTCTACAGAGTTTCAGCCGGTACACGCGCATCTTCGGGAGGTGAAGCTCAAGGAGGGCGCGATCGTTCCCCTGGAGATTGAAATCTGGCCATCGGGAACTCATTTCGGAGCCGGAGAGAAGCTACGACTCATCATCCAGGGCACGGACTTGCAGAAATATTCCAAGATTAAAGACCCGATCTACTATCGCCACGAAGACACGGTGAACAGCGGGCAGCACGTAGTTCACGCGGGCGGCCGATACGATTCGCACCTCTTGGTGCCGGTCGTTGGTCCGAACGGCGATCGCCGATGAGGCGGAATAGCCGAGAGCCAAGGCAAGGTTTTGGTGACGTTCTTGAGGATGCAAAGTGTTCGAAAAGTGCAGGAAATGATTTTCCGAGCGATCGCCAAAAGATCACTTGGTGGCTGGCCGCGGAAGTATTCCGCATTTCAGAGGCAGCAATGTGGCGATGGCTTCGCAGGTATGCAGAGGTGGGCTACGCGAATTCCATAAAATTCTCGACCACCCCGGCGTCGTGCTGAATGAACCGATTG
Organism: Candidatus Acidiferrales bacterium; assembly: GCA_030037525.1. Classification (GTDB taxonomy): domain Bacteria; phylum Acidobacteriota; class Terriglobia; order Acidiferrales; family UBA7541; genus Palsa-295. Next base: position 6,301 of record JASHRC010000265.1, read on the forward strand.
GCGCGTGTCTGCCGGCCACCAACTGAGCTACCTCGGCATGTGCAAACGACTCTAGCATTGCGGTGAAAAAAGAGTCAAACACCACGAACTCGCTCCGCGATTTGCTCTCAAAATGCTGCGCTTGAAACTAGTTCAAGGCCTACGGCAAACCCTTCGACGGCGCAGGAAAACGCGCCTCTTGTACACTTCCATACGACTTGATCAGTCACCTGCATGCGACTCTAGCGATCGTCGCCGATCCAACGGGAGTCACTTCGCGTAGTTTCGCTCTGGCGAAAGAGCTAAAATACGGACGTCGACTGCGAGCGAATCCAGAATTTCTGAGGGAGGTTCTTGTGGCGATTCATTTTACCTTGAACGGCAAGCCCACCACGCTGGACGTCAATCCCGATATGCCGCTGCTGTGGGCTTTGCGCGACAACCTGAATCTGACGGGCACGAAATTCGGTTGCGGCATGGCGCTTTGCGGCGCCTGTACTGTCCACATCAACGGAGAGGCCACGCGATCCTGCATCACACCGGTTTCAAGCCTTGCCGGGAAAAAGGTGACAACCATCGAAGGGCTCTCACCCGATCACAGCCACCCGGTACAAAGAGCGTGGATTGAGATTGATGTTCCGCAATGCGGTTACTGCCAATCGGGTCAAATCATGAGTGCCGCGGCGCTGCTGGACAAGACCCCCCATCCCAGTGACACGCAAATTGACGACGCCATGAGCGGCAACGTTTGCCGCTGCGGCACCTACAACCACATTCGCAAAGCGATTCATCGCGCGGCACAGTTGCAGGCCGGTGGAAGCGAGTCGGCCGGATCAGGCGACCCAAGCGCTCTGGTCGAATCGGCAGCCAATGCCGTTGATGCGCTGGTGGGAGGTGCGGAATGACGCGAGTAACCACTTCGATTGATCGCCGCAGCCTTTTGAAAACCGGTTTGGCCGGGGCAACGGGCTTGGTCGTCGGCTTCTATCTGCCGGGACGCCCGGTGGTGTTCGCCGATGGCGCCGAGCCGGCCGTGTTGAACGCATTCATCCACGTAAGCTCAGATGACAAAGTCACTATTTTGATCAGCAAGTCGGAAATGGGGCAGGGCGTGGTGACGTCGCTTTCCATGCTTGCGGCCGAAGAGCTGGAGTGCGACTGGAAGCAGATTCGGACGGAATTTGCCCCAGCCGACAAAGCATACTTCGACCCCGTATTCGGCATGCAGGGAACTGGCGGCAGCCAGAGCGTGCACTCCGGTTGGGTGCCGATGAGGACGGCGGGGGCAACCGCGCGCGAGATGCTCATCGTTGCAGCGGCGCAGAAATGGGGCGTCGACGCTTCGGACTGCCACGCGGAGAATGGCCGCGTCGTGCACACCGCAACGAAGCGAAGTGTGACCTACGGCAGCGTTGCTGAGGCAGCCGGCAAACTCACGCCGCCCACGAACGTCAAGCTAAAAGACCCGAGCGAGTTCAAGGTGATCGGCAAGCCGACCAAGCGCCTGGATACACCGGACAAAGTCTGCGGCAAGGCGATGTTCGGCATCGACGCACGGCGTCCCGGAATGCTGCACGCCTCGGTTGAACATTGCCCGGTGTTCGGCGGCAAGGTCGCCAGCTTTGAGGCGAGCAAAGCGAAAGCCATTCCCGGTGTCAAGGACGTGGTGCCGATCATGACAGGCCAACCCCCGGTAATGACGGGGCTCGCGGTTGTTGCCGACAACACGTGGACGGCGTTCGAGGGACGGAAGGCCCTCGAGATCCAGTGGGACGAGGGTCCCGACGCCGGAGTGACTACCGAGAGCATCTTCAAGAGGTTCGAGGAAAAAGCGCAGACGCCCGGGGTTGTCGCGCGAAAGGAAGGTGATGCGGCTTCCGCCATGGCCAGCGCGGCCCAGAAAGTCGAGGCGGTCTACCGCGTCCCCTATGAGGCGCACGCTACGATGGAGCCGATGAACTGCCTAGCAGACGTGCAAGCCGAGCGCGTGGACATCTGGGCTCCCACCCAGTTCCAGACCCCGTCCCAACAAATTTCCGCCGCAATTGGGGGAGTAAAACCGGATCAGGCCTTCGTCCACACGACATACCTCGGCGGCGGTTTCGGACGCCGCGGCTGGTCGGACTTCGTGACGGAAGCATGCCAAGTTTCCAAGGCGATGAAGGCCCCGGTTCAGGTCACCTGGAAGCGCGAAGACGACACGCAGCACGATTATTACCGGCCCGCGTCGTACATCAAGATGGCCGCGGGGCTGGATGCGAATGGCAACCCGTCTGTGTTTACGGCGCGTGTCGCCTGTGACTCGATTATGAACTGGTTCTTCCCCGGTTCGGTGAAGAATGGCCTGGATTCGAGCAGCGTCGAGGGCGTTGCTGACATCGCCTACGACATTCCCAATATTCTGGTCGATTATCAATTGGTGCCGGGGCCGGTTCCGCAGGGATTCTGGCGATCGGTGGGCGCCTCGCAGAACGGATTCTTCAGCGAGAGTTTCATCGACGAGCTCGCTGCGGCGGCCAAACGAGATCCGTACGAATATCGCAAGGCCCTCCTGGCCAAAAAGCCGCGGCATTTGGGAGTGCTGAATTTGGCAGCCGAAAAGGCGGGCTGGGGCAAGCCGCTTCCCAAAGGCGTCTATCGCGGGATTGCGGTGCTCGAGGCCTTCGACACCTATGTGGCCGAGGTCGCCGAGGTGTCGGTCGACAACGACCACAACGTCAAAGTGCATCGGATGGTTTGCGCGCTCGATTGCGGACGAGTCATCGACCCGAGCATCATCGAGCAACAGGCCATGGGCGCAATGGTCTTTGGGCTGACGCAGACGCTAAAGGGCGAAATCACGATCGACAAGGGACGCGTGGTGCAAGCGAACTTCGATACCTACGAACCACTGCGCATGGACGAGTGCCCGAAAATGGAGGTTTACATCGTCCCCAGCACCGAGGTTCCCAGAGGCATGGGCGAGCCGGCCGTGCCCCCCGCGGCGCCGGCTGTCTGCAACGCGATCTTCGCGGCCACGGGCAAGCGCATTCGCAAGTTGCCAGTGCGGCCGGAGGACCTAGCCTAGACAGTTACAGTTCGCCTGCCGGAGGCGCGCTGAAAAAACCTCGGCTTCGCGCCGCCTTCGAATCGTTCTGCCACTGTCTGCACAGGATCGGCAGTGTGTAAGCGAGGACCCCCTGAGCATTAGCGGGAGAGGGGGTACATGAGCCACGCGATTCCCACGGCGATTGCGAGAAACAGCAGGAAGCACAGCAAAGCATATTTAATGCGCATGGCGAGCGTGCGACGTCCGCTGCAGGCAAAGGCGACCGAAACAAGCAGCGCGAAAGTCAACATCGCGCCGAAGTGGCTCAGATGAATTCCGGCAACCAGCACTCAAACTCTCCGTCCACGCGCGATCCCATAGGCGTCGATCACACCGAGCACGTTCACGATTCCTGACGCGGCGATGAAGCGCGTCCCGTAATCGCCCGAGGCACGGGAAATGTCAGCTGCGGCAGCTTCGACCGAGCGCAAGATCAAGTAAAAAATGCCGGAGCCCAGGTCCGCCAGGAATCCCAGCAGGCCGAAGGGGTCCTTGGAGTAGGACGCGAAAACCTCGCCGCGAAGCGCGAGTCCGACCAGCGCAAGCCCGCCGGAGGCGAGAAAGAATCCCAGCGCGCGCGCCCAGCGACGCAACAGCAAATGCCCAAGCCCCGGCACGATCCACGCAGCGATGGCGATGAGCGGAGGCACGGCCGGATTCTGTTTTCCGCTGGATTGGGACAAGGAGCCTTCGGTGGGCATCATCAGGCGAGCAGCGGCAGGATTTGCTGCTGGATGTCCCCGGTGACGCGGGCCTCCCGCTCGCCGACGTAGACGTTGACTTCGCTGCGGATGCCAAATTCACGGAGATAAATCCCCGGCTCGATCGAGAAACATGTGCGCGGGATGATGCGACGGTTATCACGCGTTTCCAAACTGTCCATGTTCGCGCCATTGCCGTGAACTTCGCGCCCAATGCTGTGGCCGGTGCGATGCACAAAATGTTTCTCGTAGCCGGACTTGCGGATGACCTCCCGCGCGGTGTGATCGACTTCCCAGCCGTGAATGGTGCGCCCGCGCGCGACGGACTCGCCAATGAACTCGACCGCGCGATCGCGTGCCTGGCGCACGATGCGAAAAATCTTCTCGTACGCGGCCGGCACGCGCTGGCCGAGATAGCCGGTCCAGGTGATGTCGTAATAGACGCTGCCGGGCCGGTCGAGCTTGGCCCAGATATCGAGCAGCAGCAAATCTCCCGCGCGAATCGGCTGGGAGGCGTCCGACGTCGGTTCATAGTGGGGATTTCCGTTGTTCGGTTGCACGGCAGCGATGGGAGGCTCTGCGGTGGTGAGGCCGCGCGCGCGAAATTTTTCCAAAATCCACTGCTGCAGCTCGTATTCTGTGACCGGCCGGCTCTGGCGGACGCACTCCGCCGCATGGTCAAAGGCCTCTTGCCTGATCCGGTCGATGATTTTCCCCGCTTCCAGATGCGAGCGAAGCTGGTCGGGCGTCCAGGCCGCCTCGAATTTCTGCACGAGGTCCGCAGAAGTGACCACCTTTTTCTTCAGCTTGCGCACCAACTCGACCGTGCCCGCATCGACCAAACCGATGTAAGGGATGTCGTTGTCCGGCGAATACTGCATGGCCACCCTGCGGCTGCCAGACAGCAATTTGCGCAGCCCCTGGTGCAGTTCCTTCCATCCCGAGTACACCTGCTTGCGCCCGGCCAAAGAGTCGAGCACGCCCGCTTCGATGCGATGCACGAGCTTGCGCGGCTCGCCTCGGGACGGAATGAAGTAAAACCAGCGCCGCGTGGTCATGGCATTTTCGCCCAGCCCAAGGACGCGACTGGCAATCGGATCGCGGTGATGGTGGTCGTAGAACAGCCACCCGTCGACCTTGCCCGAGCGTAGTTCCGCCTGGATTTCGCGAATCTCCGGCATGGTTGCGGCTATCTTTCGGCGAGAGCGCGAGGATTCGGGCGCGGCGCAATTTCGACGCGCTTGGTTCGGCTCTTTCGACCGGCCATGATTCTAACAGCCGGAGCCGATACCTTCAAACGCCCGGACAAGAAGCGGCGCAGCCACTGGTTGCGCGACTGGTCGACGGGCGGCGCACGCAGCCGAATTTCAAGCGTGCACTGTGCTCGCTCCCTCGCTCTTGGATTGTCCACCTGATTTCGGCTATTCGGACGACAGGCTGTCGGGCAAAGCGTTTCCTGGTGTCTCTCTGACAACCTTTTCGCTCGCTGGGGTGTCTGTTATGTCAAAATTCGCGCCATCGGGTATGAGGGGGCGAACCGATGAACCTGCGCTCTAGTTGCGTGCGACCTCGCCGATTGTTTGGCAGTTTGCTTTGCCTTTCGCTGCTAGCATGCTTGCCGGGCCTAGGCGCCCAAACTGTTCAGAGTGATGACGAGCAGCGCAAGCAAGCTTTCGAACTCTATCAGCAGCACCGCCTCGAAGACGCTCTACCTCTTTTGGAGCGTCTGAGCGCAGTCCGCACGAACGATCCGGCGGTTTTCGAGGCTCTCGGTGCGTGCCTGATGGCTCACGCGGTGAATTTGCCGAACCCCGAAGAGAGAAAAGCTACGCGCGTGCGTGCGCGCCAGGCGTTCGTCAAGGCGCAGGAACTAGGAGATCACAGCAACTATCTGGTGGCCGCCCTCGGTGCGATCCCGGAAGACGGTGGCGACCCGATCTACTCGAACCAGAAGGATGTCGACGACACCATGCGCGCCGCCGAGGCTGCCTATGGCCGCGGCGATTTCGCGGAAGCGCTGGCTGGGTACGCGCGAGTTTTGACAATGGACCCCAAGAACTATGAGGCGGCGCTCTTCAGCGGCGATGTTTGCTTCAAGCAGAGAAACTATGACGAATCTTACAAATGGTTCCAGCAGGCGATTACTGTCAATCCCGACCGGGAGACCGCCTACCGATATTGGGGTGACGCTCTGTCTGCCGCAGGCCGAAATGGCGAGGCGCGGGAAAAGTTCATCGAGGCCTTTGTCGCGAGCCCCTATGAGAGACTTTCGCGCATCGGCTTAATCCAATGGGCGCAGGCCAACAAGGTGGCGCTCACACAGCCAAAAATCGATTCTCCGAATTCGCTTTCGAGCAACGGAAATCAAACGAAAATCATGATTGATCCGAACACGCTTGGCAAGAAAGACGGGACCGAAGCCTGGATGCTGTACGAAATCACACGGGCATCGTGGAGAACCACCGAGTTCCCAAAACACTTTCCGAATGAGAAGGAGTACAGGCATTCGCTCGCCGAAGAATCTCAGGCCTTGGGCGTTGTTGCTGACACAGTGTCCGCGAAACTGGAAAAGAAAGAAATCGATCCAGGGGATTTGAATCCACAGCTAGCCGTGCTAATGAAGCTCAAGAAAGAGGATCTCTTAGACGCCTATATTCTGCTTGCGAAGGCGGACGCAGGCATTGCGCAGGATTACCCGGCCTATCGCAGAGATCATCGCGACAAGCTGATTCAGTATATGAATGAATACGTCGTTCCCCCTCGACCCACTGCAAACTAGGCTGAAGTCACTTCCGTGCCAATCGGGATCGCTCGCCAGGGTTATTGTAAAATGCCTTGCCTTTCGGCATCTCATGTCATCGGCGATGGTCACAACCAAGGTTCGCCTCACGCCCAATCAAGTACGCGGCTTCTGGGCCTCCTGGGGAGGCTGGGCGCTCGACGGCATGGATTCGTTCATCTACGCACTGGTGCTGGTCCCGGCGCTTCGCGAACTCCTGCCGAAATCGGGCATTGCGCCGACGCCTGGAAACGTCGGCCTTTACGGCGGGCTGCTGTTCGCGCTGTTTTTGATCGGATGGGGAATGGCGATCGTCTGGGGGCCTGTCGCGGACAAATTCGGCCGCGTCCGAGCGCTGATGTTGACCATCCTTTGTTATTCGCTTTTCACTTTTCTGGCCGGCTTCGGAGAAAATGTCTGGGAAGTCGCCGCTTGTCGTCTGCTTGCCGGTGTCGGAATTGGCGGCGAGTGGGCCATGGGCGGGACGTTCGTGGCCGAGGAGTGGCCCGAAGAGCGCCGCAAAATGGGCGCGGCCCTCATGCACACTGGCTACTATTTCGGATTCTTTCTGGCGGCGCTAGCCAACCACTTCGTCGGTGAAGCGCGGGGCTGGCGGCCGATGTTCCTGCTCGGCGGCGCACCCGCGCTACTGGTCGGTTTCATCTTCTATGGGGTCAGCGAATCGGATCGCTGGAAGGCGCACGTCCAGCGCGTGAGGAGCCCCTTCCGTACGATTTTCCGGCCGCAGCTTCGCCGCCGGACGCTGCTCAATGCCGCCTATGTGCTGATTTCGATCATCGGGCTTTGGGCAGGCACGGTCTATGTGCCTACGGCAGTCACCGAAATCGCCGCTCGCCAGCAGTTGCCCGCCGCGCTCGGCCCGCGCCTGGGAACCTACGCCACAGTGGTGCTCTCGCTTGCGACGATCCTCGGCTGCCTGCCCCTGCCTTGGCTTGCCGAACGTGTCGGCCGCCGAGGGTCGCTGGCGGCCTACTTCTTGCTCATGGCGGTCTCGATCCCCTTCAGTTTCGGGATTGCCTTCTACTTGCCGCACCATGCCATAAAGTGGTTTTTCCTGGGGCTGTTTTTCTTAGGCGTCGGCGGAGCCAACTTTGCGGTCTACACGCTTTGGCTTCCCGAGCAATATCCGACCGAATGCCGCGGCAGCGCCTTCGCATTTGCAACTTCGGTGGGGCGCTTTGTCGGCGCAGGCTTCACGTTTTTAGTCGGCGCGGGCGTTTCGCACTTTCACACCGTCGGCATTCCCGTGTCGCTGACGGCGATCCCATTTGTTCTGGGTTTGCTGCTGACCCCGTTTGGCCTGGAAACCGTCGGCCGACCTTTGCCCGACTAGCACCTGACGGAATCAACGCTTGGCGCGTTCGCCAAATAGTGCCGTGCCGATGCGAATCTGGGTCGCGCCTTCTTCAATTGCAACTTCGAAATCGTGGCTCATTCCCATCGACAGAACCGGCAGCGTAAGTCCCAGCGCGCTTCGCAAGTGGTCGCGCAGTTCGCGCAGCTTGCGAAAGTAGGGCCGCGCACCCTCGGGATCTTCCGAGTACGGCGGGATGGTCATCAAGCCATGCAATTCCAGGTGAACGAGGGGGCCAATGGCCTCCGCAAGCGCCGGCAATTCGTCCTCTCGGACGCCGCTTTTCGTCTCCTCACCGCTCAGCCGGGCTTCCAGCAGCACGGGCAGTCGCTTCCCTTCGGCCGCCGCGGCGGCATCGACCTTTTGCGCCAGCCCCACGCTGTCGATCGAATCGATGCAGTCGAACAAATGAACTGCGCGGTGAGCCTTATTGCTTTGCAGGTGGCCGATGAAGTGCCAGATCGCATCGGCAAAACCCAGCTGGGCCGCCTGTTTGGCCTCAAATTCCTGAATGCGATTCTCGCCAAAGTGTCTCAGGCCGGCCTGGTGCGCGGCGCGAATGGTTTCGGCTGGAAAGGTCTTCGAAACCGCGACAATCGTGATGTCCTCGGCGCGGCGTCCGGCGCATTCTGCCGCGCGCGCCACCCGGTTGCCCACACGCTCGAGATTGGCGGCAATCGAACTGCTCTCGATGGCCATGATCCGATTCTAGTGCGGTTGGAAGGAAGCGCACAAATTTCGCGAGAATCTGGCCAGGTTCGAGCTACTTGTCCTGCAGCACCCAGTCGGCGGTCGTTTCGATGAACTCGAACCCGTATCGGTGCCAGGGCTCATTGTACGATTCCTGGCGTACGGTCTGAGCGCGACCGGCGTACCGCTCCTGGTCTCCGGCAGCCAAAAACACCTCGACCACGCTGCCCTTGACCAGCAATTGGGAGCACATAGCGAGAAACCCCCTCACGCTCACATTTTCCGTAGTCGTGGCTTGCTCGAACGGCTTGCCGTCGGCGTTTGTGCCGCGCAACTTGATGAGCACGTGCATCTGAACCCGCTTGTGCTTCCGCCGCTCGGGCCGTTGGGTTCCGAGTTGCGCAGTGAGCGCCACCTTCAGAGCCGCGAAATCGATTGGTTTCTGGAAATAGCCCTTGGCTCCCAGGTTCGAGCAATAGTCGCGGTATTTCACGCCAGATGCGCCCGTGATTACAAAGATCGGGATTCTGGACGTATAGCTCAAACTGTGCAGGCTCTGGCACAGCTCGAATCCGGAAAAGCCGGGCATCATCAAGTCCATCAAGATGGCGTCGGGCTTGTGTTCGAGGGCGAGCGCGACCGCTTCCTCGGGATCACCGGTCCCGACGACTTGATAGGCATCCGACAGCCTTACCTCGAGCATCTTCCGCACCGACTCGTCGTCGTCGACTACCAGCACTTTGGGCTGTTTGGAAACCGTGGCGGATCGAATACTGCCTTGCTTGCTGGTCAATAGGCTCATTTGGACTCCACGACCACGGGCCGATCCAGCGCCCCGCGGATCTTGCGCGTGAGAACTTCGCGCGTGAAAGGCTTCGGAAGAAAATCGCTGCCCGGCTCGATGGGTCCTTGCGAACCGACTCTCTGGCCGGTATAGCCCGACATGTAGACCACCCTGATTTCAGGGCGCCTGCGCGTCAGTTCTTCTGCCAGAGCGTGCCCTCCCATGCCGGGCATGACGATGTCGGTCAGCAACAAATCGATCGATCCCGCGTGACGACGGCTGGTCTCGAGCGCCTCGGCGCCGTCCTTCGCTTCCAGGACCGTGTAGCCGCCCTGCTCGAGAGTGGCGCGCGTCAGCTTGCGCAGCGAATCCTCGTCTTCAACGAGCAGGACTGTCTCTCGTCCCGCCGCCATTCTGCCTGGCGCCGCCAGCGATTGCCTTTTCGTGTCGATCTCTTGATCGACTCGCGGCAGATAAATCTTGAAGGCCGTGCCTGCGCCCGGCGCGCTTTCAATATCGATGTAGCCTCCGCTCTGTTTCACGACGCCGTAAACGGTCGAAAGACCCAGGCCGGTGCCTTTCCCCTTTTCTTTGGTGGTGAAGAACGGCTCGAAGGCCCGCGCCTTCGTCTCACTGTCCATTCCCACGCCCGTGTCCGCTACGGTCAATAGGATGTACGGACCGGGTTGTACCGGGTACGGGTAGCGGCGCACAAACATTTGATCCATCACGAAATTCTCAGTCGAGATGGTTAACTTGCCGCCCTGAGGCATGGCGTCGCGCGCGTTCACCGCCAGGTTCATGATCACCTGCTCGAACTGTCCCAGGTCGGCTTTGACCCGGCCCAAGTCGCGAGCCAGCGAAGTGCGCAGTTCGACATCTTCACCGATCAGGCGCCGCAGCAGTTTCTCTGCGTCGGCGACGGCACCGTTCAGGTCGATTACCTTGGGGTCGAGCACCTGTTGGCGGCTGAAAGCCAGGAGCTGACGCGTAAGCGAGGCCGCCCGTTCTCCTGCCTTGAGAATTTCATCGGCGCTCGCTCGCAGGGGATCCTCGGGCTGGAGGCGCTCCTGCAAAAACTCGGCATAGCCCAGGATGACGCCCAGCAAATTATTGAAATCGTGCGCCACGCCCCCGGAAAGACGACCCACCGCCTCCATCTTCTGCGCCTGCCGGAATTGATCTTCCAGCTGCTTGCGTGCGGTGATATCGCGATTCACGATCAGCAGTTTTTCCACCTGTCCATTGGCGCCGCGCACCACGCTGACGCCCGAGTCCAGGATCCGCCAGTTCCCGTCCTTGTGCCGCATGCGGTACTGAATCGAACGGCCTACGCCGCCTTCGCGTGCCTCCCGCGCCGCTTCCTCAACCATGGGCCGGTCGTCGGGGTGAACTTGCTCGAAGGGTGCCATCTCGCCCATCTGCTCGGCACCGTAACCAAGGATGCGCTCGTAGGACGGGCTGCTGTAAATCCTCTTCCCCTGGGCATCCACGACCGCGATCATGTCCCCGGCGTTCTCGCTGATCAGACGGAACAGCTCTTCCTGCTCGACGAGTTCCTTGCGGATTTTGTAGATCTGGAATTGCTGGTAGATGGTGTAGACGTCAAACAGCAGCACCAGCCCGATCAAGCCACGAATTGCCAGACTGATGTGCAGCTCGTCGAAGTCTCCCAGCTCTTGATGGACCGGGAAAATGAAGGAGGCGATCCCGCCGGTCAGCAGCAGGGTCACCAGGATGGCGAAAGTCCAGAGCACCCATTCCCGGCGCTCGATTTTTTGCATCACCGAGTAGGGGTTGGCAGCCGAAGAAGTCATTTTTGCTCACAGGTTGGGAACGAGTAAGAAGCAAACCAGATCCCAGGGGCTTCGGCCTCGGCGCAATCGATGTCAGATCTCCCTGCCCGAAGGAGAGCCGGTCGGTACGTCGCTTATGACCAACACCGATCTGCCGGAGCTGGTTTCTGTCAGTCTCTCCCAATACCGGCACTTCGTAATTTCGCCCGCACAGGTAATGTCGTATTAGTACACAGCTTTCCACCCAGGGCCGCACGAGCGAGCCGCGAGGGGGGACGTTCCGTCGGGCGATTTGGCAAAAAAAGCTTGTTTGCGGAACGATACGCTACGCCGTGGACGACCAGCGACGAGTCGCCAGGTTCGGTGGCGGGAGGACCCGCACGCTCGACGCGGGCGGTATCCAAGATCTTTCTGTTTTGTAGGTGCGCTCCTCCGGAAGTGGCATCATCGGAAGCGAGGCGCTAGCCATAGAGCCGCTGGTAAACCCACACCACGGCGATCAGGATCGTCAAAGCGCCGGATGTGAAGGAAAAGATCTTGAGAACAGACTCCAGGCTCTGCAGTCGTCGAATGATCGTTTCATATCGGCCCTTTGTCCCGCGCTCGGCCGCTGACACAAAAAGCGTGTCTTCCTCGCGCATGATGAAAATCGAACGGTGAACCGACAGGGCAATCAGAATTACGGTGACCACCGCCCAGATTGCAATGATCGTCGACAGCATCTGTGTTGACTCCCTTCGAATCCTTGATACCGCCGGCGACAGAAATCCGCGGTGACGCAAGAACCAGGGAACGGTGTCCTGCGTCACAGAAACGAAAGACCTCGGTCGGCCCCGATTTACGCCATTTCCTCAGGCCGCACCGACTCAGCACGGCTCCCAAATTATGATAAAAACAGAGCAGCAGCAGCTACTTACCGCCGGAGGCCTATGTGCTGTTTGACTTCGCCCGAATGTCGGCTCGCGATTGTTACAAGCTTCTGATCGCCACGATCACTCCGCGGCCCATCGCCTGGGTCGTAAGCCGGAACAGCAAGGGTCAGCTGAATGCTGCTCCGTTTTCGTTTTTCAATGCATTTTCCGGTGATCCGCCCGTCGTGGGCATCGGCATTGGCAGTCACGAGCCCGGCCGCCCCAAAGACACGCGGCGCAATATTTCTGAGACGCGCGAGTTCGTCGTCAACCTGGTGTCGGAAGCGGCAGCCATGGCTATGAACATCACGGCCATCGACTTTGAACCCGGCGTCAATGAACTCGCCCAGGCACAGCTGGAGACCCTCCCATCGATTCACGTAAAACCCCCTCGCATCGCGGTCAGTCCGGTTTCGATGGAGTGTGCGTTATTGCAGATCGTTGAGCTGGGGCCGGAGAACGCTCTGGTGCTGGGCCGCGTGCTGGCCATGCACGTCCGCGACAACCTGATCCTGGATCCCGCCAGGCACTTGATCGACACACCCAACCTGAAGTTGATCGGGCGCATGCATGGTACCGGCTGGTACGCGCGCACATCGGACCTGTTTCAAATGGACCGCATTCCCCGCGCCGACTGGCCCCTGCGCGAAGGTATTACGGCTGGGTCTGAAACGTAGGACTCGGGGCTGTTTCTCGGAAAAACTTGGTTCGAAAATCAGCCGCGAGTCGATTTTCGCCGCTGGTTAGCGATCCATCCTCCCGTGCTACACTTCACCAGATGCCCGCCCGCGGCAAATTCATTGTCCTCGAAGGAATCGACGGTTCCGGCAAGCGCACGCAGCTCGAAGCGCTTTCGCTCGCACTGGCTCGCCGCGGAGTCAGCTTCTCGGAAATCAGCTTTCCGAATTACCGCGGCTTTTTCGGCAAACTCGTGGCGCGCTATCTGAACGGCGAGTTCGGCCCGCTTGCGGCGGTCGACCCTCATTTTTCGGCGCTGCTCTACGCCGGCGACCGTCTGGAATCGAAATCTCTCATCGAAACGACGCTCGCTTCGGGAAAAATGCTTTTGTCGGACCGGTATATCGGCTCCAATCTCGCCCATCAAGGCGCTCGGGTGCCCCCCGAGAAGCGCGAAGAATTTCTCGCCTGGCTCAAGCAGCTTGAGTACGGCGTTTACGCGCTGCCGGCGGAAGATCTGGTCGTCTATCTGCGCGTCCCGGTGGCCCAGGCGCATCGCCTGGTGGGCGAGAAGGCCGCGCGTGACTACACCCACCTGCGCCACGACCTGCACGAAGCCGATGTGGCGCATCTGGAGGCCGCTGCCGAGGTCTATGAGGAACTCGCGCGGCAGTCGCACTGGCTGAAAATCGATTGTTTTGACGATGTCTCAGGCGCGCTGCGCCCTCCTGCGGAGATCCACGAGGAAGTTCTGGACGCAGTCAGGTCCCGCATCTCTTCGGCATTGGGAGCCAAGGGCTAGCGAAATGGGGTTCAGCGAATTTCTTGGCAACGAGCGGATCGTAAGCGCCCTGCGAGGTATGTTGCGCCGCGAGCGGGTGCCGAGCGCGCTGCTTTTCACCGGGCCGCGCGGCATTGGCCGGTACACGCTGGCTCGAATGTTTGCCCAAGCCGCCAATTGCGAGCGCCGGAAGGATGATTTCTGCGGCGCATGCGGCCCCTGCCTGCGAATCGCGCCGCTCGCCAACCCGCAGGCACTGATCGAGGCCGGACTCACCGAGCGAGGCGAAGGCGCCGACGCGGCCGCCGTCGAAGGCGCACCGCTGATCCTCGAAACGCATCCCGACGTTTGGGTCCTGGTCCCCGATCCGGTGCGCCTGCGAACGCCCGTTGCCCGACCTATGATTCGCGTCGGCCAGCTGCGCGCCGTGCAGCGAGCCGCTTATTTCAAGCCGCAGGGCCGCCGCCGCGTGTTCATTCTGGACGGCGCGGACACGATGCGCTGGACCGATGCCGATCTGTTTCTTAAGATCCTCGAAGAGCCGCCCGAATCGGCGACGCTCATCTTGATCGCGCCCACTCCGGATTCGTTGCTCGAGACCATCCGGTCGCGCTGCCTCGGGTTTCACTTCGCGCCCGTGCCAGTCGACGAGGTCGAGTCCTTTCTGGCCAGCAACGGCGCCGGGCGGACGCCTGGCGAACGAAAATTGGCGGCGCAACTCTCCTCGGGCAGTCCGGGAGCGGCCCTGTCGCTCAATGTGGAAGAGTCGACCCGCCTGCGCAGGACGATCCTCGATCTTCTGGGGCGGGCCATGGAAGGCAAGCACCATGCGGAAATCTTTGCCGCCACCTCCCAGCTCGCCAGGGGGGAGCAAGAATCATTTGAAAAAGTCTTGGAGCTGATTTATAGTCTCGTCACCGATCTGCTGGAATCCTCCCAGGGTCCCAAGAGCAGCCTCCCTCGCAACCCCGACCTGCGACGGGAAATCGAGACCCTGGCTCAAAAGATCGACTGGGACTGGATTCTGCGCGCCACGCGCGGTCTCGACCAACTCGAAGGCCGTCTGCGTCGCAATATCGGCCGTCAGCTGGGCCTGGATGCGCTCACAGCCTCGATGGGCATTCGCTGAGACGCGAGGCTTAAGAAAAAATTTTTTGCAACCGATGGGCCTCCTGCATAGTCATAAGAACTAGCATCTGAGGAGCGATCATGGTAAATCGGAAACTATTCCGTCCGAGTCTCGCTGAACCGAAGGAAGCATTCGTTCCTCGGCCTTCCCAACCCGCCGCTCTGCAAACGGCGGCAGCGCCGCGAAAGAAGCCGGCCCCGCCCGATCAGACGTTCGCGGAGAACTTCTATTATGTGAAGCAGATGCAGTCGCGCACGCCGGTCGCGGTCGTTTTGGATGGAGGGGAAGTCCTGCACGGCACCGTGGAGTGGTATGACCGGGATTGCATTAAACTCACGCGTTACGGCAGTCCGAACCTGCTGATCTACAAGCACGCCATTCGGTATATGTATAAGGACGGCGAAGACGCCGCCCACGGCGGAACGAACGGCCAGTAGCAGAAACAAAAAATTTCAGGTGCCAGGTCTCAGCTTCCCTACGCCCTACCACCATGCGAATCGGGATTACCTGCTATCCAACCTACGGCGGTTCGGGCGTGGTGGCCACCGAGCTTGGGCTTGAGCTTGCGGTGCGCGGGCACGAAGTCCATTTCATCAGCTATGCGATGCCCATTCGTCTCAGCGGAGTAAACGAACGAGTCTGGTTTCACGAAGTCGAGGTCACCAATTACCCGCTCTTCGATCATCCGCCCTACACGCTGGCGCTGGCCACCAAGATGACCGAAGTTGCCGAGAGCGTCTCGCTCGATCTCTTACACGTTCATTATGCGATTCCGCACTCGGTAAGCGCGCTGCTGGCGCGCATGATGGCCATGCCTCGGCCACTGCCGTTCATCACCACCTTGCACGGCACCGACATCACCCTGGTCGGGAATGACCGGAGTTACCTGCCGATTACGCGTTTTTCGATTGAGCAGAGCGACGGCGTCACCGCGATTTCGAACTATCTGCGCGATCGGACGCTCAAGGAGTTCGAAATCAAGCGGCCCATCGAAGTCATTCCCAATTTCGTGAACTGCGACCTGTACCAGCGCTCCAGCGATGTCGACGCTCGCGCCAAGTGGGCTCCGGGCGGCGAGCCGATTCTGATGCATCTGTCGAATTTCCGGCCGGTTAAGCGTGTCACCGACGTGGTGGAAATCTTTGCGCAGGTGCGCGAGAGGATTCCAGCCAAGCTGGTCATGATCGGCGACGGCCCCGATCGCGGCGCCGCCGAGCATATGGTTCGCAAGAAGAAGCTGACCAGGGATGTTTTCTTCCTTGGAAAACAGGGCAGCGTGCAGGACAAACTCGGGCTGGCGGACCTTTTTCTGTTGCCCAGCGATGAAGAATCGTTCGGCTTGGCCGCTTTGGAAGCGATGGCCTGTGAGGTTCCGGTGATCGCTAGCGAAGTGGGCGGCATCCGCGAGGTGGTTACGCACGGCGACGACGGCTATCTGTTCGAGCCCCGCGATGTGGCCACCGCTGCGAAATATGCGCTCGAGATTCTGACCCGTCCCGACCGCGGGAGAACGATGGGCCAAAGGGCCCGCGCGAACGCGCGGCGCCAGTATTGCTCAAACGACATCATCCCCCGTTACGAGGCGTATTACGATAAAGTGCTGAACGCTTCTCGTCCCACCGTGGCCGTCGGCAAATAGACTCGATTGGCCTCAGCACACCTCCTGGAAGCTTGTGTAGTGGAGACCGGAGGCGCAGACAAATCCTCCGCAACCCTCAGTGATGGCGAACCTCATGGCTGTGCCTGGGGCTCGTGCGTTTCGCTCTGAGCGGCCAGGATCGAGCCCAGCAGGCCACACAGCGCGAATCCGAACGCATTTGCGGCGCCGTGGAAGGTTTCCATTTCGCCGAGATCGACAAACGGCTCGAGCGGGTAACTCCTGATGGCCCGCACCGCAGCAAAGGCCATCGAGAAGGCGACGGAGGCTGCTGCCAGAGTTAGAAGGATTTCGACGCTCAGGCGGCTCGCTTTTCCTAGCGTCGAGATGAGCGAGACCGCCAGACCGATTTCGCTGGCCGCCAGAATCAAGGCCGCGGCGAGTCTCACCGGATTCCCAACTACGAACCCCAACGCAAGGGCGCCAGGACCTGCCAGTATCCCCACCGTTACGATTCGAAATAGGACCGCTCCCCGGCCCGGCTGGCGCAGTACCGATCGGGCCAGCAGCGGAGCGGCAAAGCCGGCGTAATGGAAATGCACGGCCGTCGAGAGAACCAGGGGCTCGCCCAAGCCGAAGGGAGTCGCTCCTAGGCGCGATGCAAAAAGCCAAGCTCCGCCGATGGCAAGGTAGAAGAAGGCCAGAGCGGTCGAGAAATGCTCGAGCCGCGCGCAGGTTCCCCGGCCAATTCGCACTGCGCCGCCCAGTGCGAGCGAAACGCACACGGCGAGCCAGGGAGCCACAAGCACGGCGGCTAGGATTCCGGGTTCAAACAAGAACGACACTGCTGCCAGAAGTGCGGCCGGCAATTCGTTCCTTCGTCCCACGCGCTCGGCGAGTGAAACCGCCGCGGGGGGACCATCCAGGCGGTCGGTGAGGATGATTCCCAACGGCACAATCAGCAGCGGCGCAAACAAGAACAGAAGCTCGATCCAGGCCAGATCGACGTGGTGCCCTCGGGTGCTCGCGAGCAATCCGCACCAGACCACGCTACCGACGATGGCGTTTCTCCGCACGGGCTAGAGCTTTACTCCCATCGACCCTGCGCCGAAAAAGAAAAGCGAGCATGTGATCTCGACGAGGGGGTCCAGCCGACGCAGGTCCCGATCATGGGCGAGATTTTCGCACGAGAGATCCCGAATGCACGGGCAGCAGGAGCTCCTGGCCGGCGATTCCGATGAGGGTGACCAGAGGTTCGATGGGGCACCTCCTAGCCGGGAACACGTCGGATCCGGCTAGGATTGTTTCTTGCCTCGGAGCCGGCGCCGGATGTCCGGCCAGAACTCTTTCACGACCAAACTCAGTCCGTCGTAACCGATCTGCGTGCCCCACACGCTCAGATCGGTCGACGCGTTCTTGTCTGCATCGGGATGATAACTGTAGGTGGAGATGGTGGCGGCGATTCCCGCGCCGCAGACTTCCGAGAAATTGAATTGGCGCTCGCCCGAATCGCTGCGAGTGATGAACAGCCTTTTGATCGCGTATCCGGTGCGGTGCCAGAAGCCCCCCCTGCCCAGTTGGTAGTACCGGGGATCCTGGTGCAAGAGCGAGGGAAGAACGGCGGCGGTCATGTAATTTTCAATCGTGCCGTCGGCAAAAGCAGCGCCATAGCGCTTTGCATAACCTTGAGCGCCCTGTCCGTAGCCGGACTCGCTGTTTTGTGCCTGGCCGATGCCGGCAAGCAGCGCGTACCAGGGATACTCTACCCAGTCGAACGAAGAGCGAGTCACGACGGCAAACTTCTGTCCGGTACTCAATACGGGATACTTTCCCTCGTTGTCGACGGTGAGGAAGTCCGGAAGCGTCCAGAAGAGGCGGTCATTGGAGGTGCCCTTCTGTTCCTCTTGCTTCTTCTGGTCTTGGGCATTCGTCTCGCTGCTTGCTTGCGGTGACGAGTCACTTGCGGCCCCCTGTTGGACCGCAGATTCCAGATTGGCCGGCGACACCTGCCGAGCGTGAAGGGCCGGTGCGAGCAAAAGGGCAATACTAAGAGTACCCAGGCTCCACTTCGGTCGGGACCGACCCGGGTTCGTCACGCTTGCGATTCTCCCGACAGCACCACCCCTTGCGGCTTTGCTCGACCACGGGCTGGACACCGATAGCACATCAACAGGGCCTCGATGCCGCCTTGAGCTGGTCGAGATCTGACTCTTACCACGGTTTTTCTGCCGGAGATCGAATGACACTGAAAAACAGAAGGCCCGCCGTCGAGCGGGCCTTCAAGGGGAGAAAGCCCTACGGCCAATGCGCGGATGGCCACAGAACCCTTTCCTCGACCGCAGTCTAGTGGGCAGTACTAGCGAAGTCAAGCGCGAAAGCCAAATTCTGTAGCGAAAGTAAGTCTTGTAGTTTCAGCGGAATATCCGGAGGGCGATGCGGTCCGGCAGGTTTTTGTCAACAATCGTGGCACCTTGGATCGCGCCCACCGAGCCGTAGAAGTCCTCTGCGTTGATAGGTTTACTGGCCAGGCCGAGCTGCAAAACCTGGAGCTGTGTGCCGCGATCGAAGATCTTACCCGGCAACATTCGCTTGATGAAGAGGCGAAATCCGCCGAACGCCAGACCGGCGATGAGCGCAAAACCACAGATGATGCCGGTTCCCAAAATGGATCCGACGACCATCATCTCGATGCTCGGTTCTTTGAACTGGAAGGTCGGTTCGTCCCAGATGAGTTGTGTCCCGGACTGGATTTGATCGAGCAGCGCGTTTGCTTCCGCCTGATTGGGCGCGCCGGCGACGATGGCGAGCAGCGTCAAATCGCGTTTTGCAAACAGCGCGGGAAAAGCTCCGCCGGCCTTTGAGCCGTTCACGTCAAACTGTTTTTGGAGTTCGGCCAATTGCTGTGCGGCGAACCCGGGAGTTGGGAAGTCGGCGAGGAGCAGCGTGACATCATGGCCTGCGAGTCTGTAGTGAGCGAGCTCCGCTTCGGCGCCCTTGGAAAATCCGAGCGCATCACCGAGATTCGCTGGAAAAAGTTGGTTCAAAGTCTGGGGACCCAAGATGTAGCGGTCGGAGCGCTCGACCAGTCCCGTCGGCGGAAGATGTTGCCACAGCGTCGGCAACGGCCCGTTCTGCGCATGACTGGCGACCGCCGCCACTAGGGAGTTGATCTCCGAAGTGAGCCTGGCCAGATCCTCGCCCGCGATGTCCAACACGAGATTGCCGCTGAGAACCAGAGCGCGAGCGCGCGACATCGAGGAATGCACGGCAAACTCTGCCCGGACCATGTCGGGAGTGCGCAGGAAGGAGTACAAGCCGTAAGCCCCGCTCGGATCTTTCATCTGGAAGACGGCCACATGCATTTGGTCGCTGCTCCCGTCCGCCGAGTAGGTGGCCGACTCGGTGGCCCTCAAACCATACTCCGCCAGGACGGCTTCGGCCGACATGGCCACCTCGCTTCGACTGGCAGTTTCTGCCCACGGGCCGAGCGAGTGGGGAAGAATCTGCTCGGCCGCCGCGGGGCGCAGAACGAGCAGCAAAGCGCCAAGCAAGATTGAGGCGAAGCGGTTCATCCCTAACTTAATTTTACTTCGGGTTCGCGGTGGATGCTACTCGGCCAACGTCCAAGTGAGTGTCGGAAGGGTGATTGTCGGAAATAAGCTTTTGTTTGTTGTTGGAAAGGCTGTTCAGATTACCGAGATAAGTCGCGATGCCGCGATAGAGGCCTTCGGCAATCCGCTGACGCTGTTCGGGCCTTCGCAGAAGGCGCTCGTCGTAGGGATTGCTGACGAAAGAGATTTCTGAGAGT